>CAZHQA010000054.1:0-5173 GCA_964533955.1 uncultured Reyranella sp.
ACGCCCAACGACATCATCGCGCGGATCGAAGGCTACAGCGGCCTGAAGCTGGCCGCCGCCTTCGCCATTCCCAACCTCGACCGCGAGATCAAATGGCACTGCAAGTACGCCCGCCAGAACGGCATCCACGTCTCGCCGACGTTCATGATCGACGGTGTGGTGCAGGCCAATATCAGCAGCGGCGACAGCGTCTCCGACTGGGCCAAGCACTTGCTGGCCGCCTGAATAGCGCACTCAACGTTTCGGTTTGCGCCCGCGGATGCGGTCGAAACCTTGCTTGATCGCCTCGAAGCGGGCTTCGATCAGCGGTTCGAACTCGGTGTCGGTGAAGATGTAGGGCCAGTTGTTCTCGACGCCTTCGCGGACCAGCTCGCCGACATAGTCGGGATCGACACCTGCCTCGACCCGTTCGCGGATCATCTTGATGGCCGTGGCCATGGGGCCGGACGTCGGGGGTGTCGCGCCGATCGCCCCGGTGAAACGCTCGGGCACATTGCGCCTCGAATCGACGATCTGGGTGCGCACGAAAGCCGGGCACAGCACCGATACGCCGATGCCGCGCGGGGCGAGTTCGATGCGCAGGCCTTCGCTGAGCGCGACGACGCCGTACTTGGTGACGTTGTAGGGGCCGCTGTTGCCCGAGATCAGGCCGGCGATCGAGGCCGTCGAAACGATATGCCCGCCCTCGCCATGCCGTTCGATCAACGGACCGAAGATCTCGACCCCCCAGATGACCGACCGCAAGTTGACCCCGAGCGTCCAGTCCCACGAAGCATCGCTCCACATGCCGTAAGGCCCGCCGCCGCCGACGCCGGCGTTGTTGACCAGGACATGAACCTTGCCATAGCGCTCGATCGTGGCTTTCGCCGCGGCCTCGAGCTCGCCCTTGAGCGACACGTCGGCGACCACACCGTCGACATCGGCGTTGGTGCGCTTCAGCTGCTCGAGCGCCGACGATAATGCCTTCTCCTCGATATCGCACAGCATGACCTTGGCCCCGGCCTGGGCAAAGGCGGTGGCAATTCCCAACCCGATGCCTGACGCCGCACCGGTCACGAACGCGGTCTTTCCGGCGAGTTCCTTCATGCACATCCTCCCTCGGGCAAGCGTCTTCGCGGCTGCCGCCGGGGTCAATTGATTTACTTGCGCGACGGCTGTCGGCAGGCCTGGGTTGGATAATCCGTTGGCCTCAAGATGCGGACGTCCACCTTGAGCGCGCCGGCGAAAACAGCCTCATCGCCATCAAAAGGGCTTCAGCACCGCCAGGAACACGATGCCGATCATCAGCACCGTCGGCACCTCGTTCCACCAGCGGTAATAGCGCGCGAGCCGAGTGTTCCTGTCGGCCTCGAAGTCCTTGCGCCAGCGGCCATAAAGGTGGTGGACCAGGGTCAGGCCCGCCACCAGGGCGATCTTCACCTGCCACCAGCCGGCATGCCACCAGTTGCCCTGCTCGGCGAGAGCGAGGCCCAGGATCCACACCAGCACCATCGCCGGGTTCATGATGCCGCGCAGCAGGCGGCGCTCCATGACCTTGAAGGTCTCGCTTTGCGGCGAGCCCTTCGGGACGTCGGCGTGATAGACGAACAGCCGCGGCAGGTAGAGCAGGCCCGCCATCCAGGCGATCACCGCCACGATGTGCAGCGCTTTCAGGACGTCGTAGACCATGAGTCGCTCACAAGGGCGGCTTTCACGAGATTGGCCAGGCCGTGGATGAACAGCGGATGCGTGCCGACGGTCGGCACGCGGAGGTAGGCGGGAACGCCCGACTCCTTCGCCAGCTGGCGATAGTCGATGTCGAGTTCGACCAACGTCTCGGAATGCTCCGACACGAAGCTGATCGGATAGAGCACCACGTTCTGCCCGAGCGCGCCGGCCTTGCGGATCTCCGATTCGGTCGGCGGCCCGATCCACCGCAGCGGCCCGACGCGACTCTGGTAGCAGACCGACCATTCGATATTGCCGAGGTGCTCGCCGATCGCCGCCGCCGTCGCCTCGACCTGGGCTTGATAGGGATCGCCCGCCTTGACGATCTTTTCAGGCAGCCCGTGGGCGGAAAACAGCACGCGCGTGGCACCGGTCGCCTGGCCGAGGCTTTCCTTGATCAGCTCGACGGAGGCCCGGATGAAGCCCGGCTCGGTCGGATAGCTCTCGATCTCCTCCGTCGGCACCTTGGCATCGGCGGCTGCCTTCCACGCCTTGAACGACGAGCCGGTCGTCGTGGTCGAGAACTGCGGATAGAGCGGCAGCAGCACGACGCGGTCCGGCGCGAAGCGCCGAACCGATCGCACCACTGCGTCGGTCAGGGGATGCCAGTAACGCATGCAGACGTAGCCGCGCCACTCGTGCTCGGTGCCGAGCGCCTCCTCGAGTGCCCTGGCCTGCGCCTCGGTCTGGCCGAGGATCGGCGAACTGCCGCCGATCCTGGAATAGATCGCCGTGGCCTTGGGCGTGCGCCGCGAGGCGATGAAGCGCGCCAGCGGCAGGCGCAGCCACGTGGGCAGGCCGATGATTGCGGGATCGCTGAACAGATTGCTCAGGAACGGCTGCACCGCCTCGAGCGAATCGGGCCCGCCGAGGTTGAACAGGATAATGGCGATTTTCATCAGTGCTCATATTCCTCTCCCCCGCTCGGGGGAGAGGCGAGGAGAGGGGGCATCGAAGGTCGTGCGCAACCCCCTCTCCCGACCTCTCCCCCTGGCGGGGGAGAGGAGAAGATGAAAGGAGCGGCGTTCATTTCGAGGAAGGCTTCCAGTTGCGCACGATCTCGACCAGATGGGCGACGTTTTCGGGCGGGGTCTGCGGCACCACCCCGTGACCGAGATTGAACACATGCGAGCCCTGCCCGAGCTTGTCGAGGATGCGCGTCGCCTCGCGTTCGAGGGCAGCGCCGCCGGCCACCAGCATCAGGGGATCGAGGTTGCCCTGCAGGCAGATATGCGGCTGCAGCTCCTTGGCTGCCCAATGCGCGCCGATCCCGGTATCGATCGACAGGGCAGCAAAGGCGTCGGGACGCCGGTACATCAGCGCCGCGGGGCCGACGGCGCGCGGAAAGGCGATGATCGGCACCTTGGGATGGCGCGCCTTGAGGCCATGCGCGATCCGCACCATGGGCTCGAGCGACCAGCCGAACAGCTGCTCCTCGGGCAGGATGCCCGCCCAGCTGTCGAACAGCTGGACGGCGTCCACACCGGCCTCGACCTGATAGGCCAGGTGATCGATCACCGACTCGACCAGAAGATCGATCAGCAAACCGAAGGATTCGGGATGGCGGTAAGCCCATTGCTTGACCTTGGCGAAGTCGCGGCTGCCGCCACCTTCGATCATGTAGCAGGCGAGCGTGAAGGGCGCGCCGGCGAACCCCAGCAGCGCCGTGTCGTGCGGCAATTCGGCCCGCGTGTTGCCGATCGCGCGATAGACCGGCGCCAGGTGATCCGCCAGCCGCGCCCGAGAGAGCTGCCCGAACTGAGCTGCATCGGTCAGCGCTTCCAGCCGCGGGCCTTCGCCCTCCTCGAACCAGACTTTCTGCCCGAGCGCATCGGGAACGACCAGAATGTCGGAAAAGATGATCGCGGCATCGAACCCGAAGCGCCGGATCGGCTGCAACGTAACCTCGGTCGCCTTGTCCGGCGTGTAGCAGAATTCCAGGAACGATCGCGTGGTCGCCCGAATCGCGCGATATTCCGGCAGGTACCGTCCGGCCTGACGCATCAGCCAGACCGGTGGCGTCGGGAAACGATGACCGGCCAGTGTCTCTAGGAATTTGCCGCGGCTCAAACTCTCATCCTCATGCCTTCCTCCTACTCTATTCTTAATAGGTAGTAGGAGTAGTAGAGCGTGCGGATCACGGGGATGGGCCTGATTAGAATATCGCCCCCAACCCGTTGTGGATCGTATCGGGCGTTTTCCCTGGGCTATTTGAGCGGATTCCCGATTCGCAGGCCATTTCGATTGTCTTATCCGGAGGGGACGATCGACAGGAGGGCGATTGCGAGTCGCGTCCTGAATCGGGGCAAGCGGCGAAAACAGCGGCTCTGTCCCCGCTCTTGCCGGCGCTATTCCTGCATTTCTCCCCGACCGCCTGTGGGGTAAGAAGGCCTGTGGCCAACCGCAACTTCCACATTCACCTCGTTTCCGATTCGACCGGCGAGACCGTGTCGAGCGTGGCGCGCGCCTGCCTGGTGCAATACGAGGGTGTCTTCGTGCAGGAGCACGTGTGGTCTCTGGTGCGCACGCGCGGCCAGCTCGACAAGGTGATCCAGGCGATCGAGCACGATCGCGGTCCTGTACTCTATACCCTGGTCGATCCCGAGCTGCGCGATCTGGTGCGCGACCATTGCCGGCGCCTGCAGCTGCCCTGTGTCGGCGTGCTCGACCAGGTGATGAGCGTCCTGGCGGTGCACTTCCATTCCAAGAGCGAGCAGTGGCCGGGCCGCCAGCATCAGCTCGACGAGGGCTATTTCGATCGCATCGACGCCATGCACTATACGCTGGCGCACGACGACGGACAGTCGACACACGATCTAGAGGATGCCGACGTGATCCTGGTCGGGCCGTCGCGTACGTCGAAGACGCCGACCTGCGTCTATCTCGCCAATCGCGGCGTGCGCGCCGCCAACGTTCCGCTGGTTCCGCTGGTGGATCCTCCGGCCGAGCTCGAGGCGGCCAAACGGCCGCTGATCGTCGGCCTGATCACCGATCCCGAGCGGCTGGTGCAGATCCGGGTGAACCGGCTTCGGCTTCTTCAGCAGGAGACCGAGACGGAATACACCGACATGGAGGGGGTTCAGCGCGAGATCCAGGAGGCCCGGCGCCTCTACGCCCGGCGCAAGTGGGCGACGATCGACGTCACGCGACGGTCGATCGAGGAAACCGCCGCCGCCATCCTGCAGATGTTGGCGACGCGGCGCGAACAACGCCTGAAGGCAGCCACCACGGCGTCCTGATTGCCGCGCGGCAGCGGAGGAAGCGGACATGTTCCGTGGTCGACTCTTGGCCCTGATCTTGCTGTCTCTCGCTTCGCCGGCGCTCGCGGCCAACGGCATCGACGTCAAGCGAGGTGACGATGCCCTGGTGTTCGGCAATTGCGTGCCGAGCCTGGTGGTCGAGAACAAGTCGGGCGAGACCATCGACTATCTGCAGGTGGAGCTGATCTTGGCGCTGAGCGATGGAC
>CAZHQA010000054.1:5273-23412 GCA_964533955.1 uncultured Reyranella sp.
CAAGCCGCTGAAGATGATCGTGCCCTACCCGCCGGGCGGCGGCACCGACGGGCTGGGCCGCATCACGGCCGAGCGGCTGGCCGACAAGCTCGGCCAGCAGATCGTGATCCAGAACATCGGCGGCGCCTCGAGCGTCACCGGCTCGGACACGGTGCGCCGCGCCGATCCCGACGGCTACACCATCCTGTTCAACGCCAGCCTGTTCGTCCTGGGCAAGACCATCATGCCGACCTGCCCGTACGATCCGCAGACCGATTTCCGGCCGATCGCGCAGGCCGGCGAAGCGCCGCTGGTGTTGCTGGTCAATCTCAACGTGCCGGGCACCGACTATGCCAGCACCATGAAGGCCATCGCCGCGGAGCCGAAGAAGTATTTCTTCGCGCTGTCGTCGGGCGGCTCTGCCGGTCACATTGCGACGCTTGCCTTTCTAAAGCGCGTCGGCCTGCCGATCGACACCGTCCTCTACAAGGGGACGGCGCCTGCCAACGCCGATCTTCTGAGCGGCAGCGTGCAGCTCTTCATGGATCCCTGGACGGCGCTCCTGCCGCTCGCCACGTCGGGCAAGGCGCGAGCCCTGTTCGTCACGTCGAAAGAGCGCACGCAGCTTGCGGCCACCGTACCGACCGCCGACGAAGTAGGGCTGAAAGATTTCAACCTGAGCTCGTGGTACGGCGTGTGGGCGCCCAAGGATACGCCCGACCCGATCGTCGAGCGCCTCGCCGCGGCAATGGCGGAAGTATCGAAGGATCCGGCCTTTGTCTCGCGCACCACCTCACTCGGCATCGTGCCGACGGCGCGCGGGCCCGGGGAGTTCGCCGCCTTCATCAGGAGCGAGGTCGAGACCAACACCCAGCTCCTGAAGGACGCCGGCTACAAGCCGGAGTAAACTCGCTGTCCTTGCGGGAGGACAGAATGGTCAACGTGCTCGACCCCTACATGGTGGATTCGCAGGTCTCGTTCCTGGACCGGGCGCGCATCCAGGCCCAGGTGCTGGTCCCGGTGGTGCGGGCGTTGCGCGCCGAGCTCGGCAAGGACAAGGCCGACGCGCTGGTGAAGCAGGCACTGAGCGGCTGGTCCCGGCAGCTGTTCGCCGAGATCGGCAAGGACATCGAGGGCGGCGGCCGCCGACGGTGGGCCAAGATGCAGGGTGCGCTGAACGAGATCTCGCTGCCGGGGGTCGAGACGACCGAGGCGACAAAGGACGCCGAGAGGCTCGAGTTCGACGTTACGCGCTGCCGTTATGCCGAGTTTTTCCGCGACCTCGACGAGCCGGGACTGGGCGCGCTGCTGATGTGCTCGACCGATTTCGACATCGCCGCGGCGAGCGACGGCGAGGTCACCTTGAATCGCGAGCAGACCATCATGCAAGGCGCTGCCAGCTGCACATTCCGCTACCGTTTTGCGCCGCGTTAGGCGCCCGTCATCTCGACCGCAGCGCCGCAGGCCTCCGGCCGCCTCATTTTCCCGGGAACGGGCCATTACAGCGGCATTCTGAGCGCAACTGGAGTTGCGCGCTCCCATGAGCGGAGCCGGAGGCCCGCGGTCCGGGAAGATTATTCCGCCGCCTTCGCCAGCGGCTCGAAGCGGGCGTCGAAATCGCGGATCGAGCGCTCGACCTCCTCGGCGATCTGGCCGAGCTTGGCCTGGTTCACCACCTTCAGGCCGAACATGTCCTTGACGTAGAACACGTCGACCGCGCGCTCGCCGTAGGTGGTGATGTGCGCCGAGGCGATCTGCAGGCTGCAGCGCGTGAGGGCGCGCGTCACCACGTGCAGGAAGCCCGGCCGGTCGCGGCCGTTGACCTCGATCACGGTGAAGGTGTCCGACGCGTTGTTGTCGATCAGCACGCGCGGCTCGACCGTGAAGATTCGGTCGCGCTTGGGCCACGACGGCCGCTGGCCGTCGAGCTCGCGCTGGATGTCGAGGCGGTTGGAGAGCGACAGCTCGACCCGGGCGGCGAGACGCGCCAGCCGCTGCGGTCCGTCGAACGGCTTGCCCTCGAGGTCCTGGAGCCAGAAGGTGTCGAGCGCCATGCCGTTGGCCAGGGTGAAGATCTTGGCGTCGACGATGTTGGCGCCGCTGATCGCCATGGCGCCGGCCAGGCGGGCGAACAGGCCGTGCGTGTCGAGCGTGTAGATCGTGACCTCGGTGACCGAGCGCTCGCCGTCGATACGATGCTCGATGGCGAGCGGCTGCTTGTCGCGCTCGGCGCGGCGCACCAGCTCGCCCTGGCGCGCCAGGGTCTCGATCGGGAAGGACAGCCAGTAGGGCGCGTAGCCGCGCGCGAAATGCTCGTCCTTCTCGAGCTCGCTCCAGCCGGTCAGACGCTGGCCGACCTGGCCCTGGATCGCCTTGATGCGCTCGCCGCGGCCGCCCGACAGCGTGCCGCCCGACATCACCTGCTCGGCCGCGTGATAGAGCTGGCGCAGCAGCGCGGCCTTCCAGCCGTTCCACACGTTGGGCCCGACGGCGCGGATGTCGCACACCGTCAGCACCAGCAGCAGCCGCAGCCGCTCGGGCGACTGCACCAGGGCCGCGAATGTCTCGATGGTCTTGGGATCCATCAGATCGCGCTGGAAGGCGGTGCCCGACATGGCGAGGTGATGTCGCACCAGCCAGGCAACGGTCTCGGTCTCGGCCGCCGTGAGCCCGAGCCGCGGACCGAGCTGCATGGCGACCTCGGCGCCGAGAACCGAATGATCGCCGCCGCGGCCCTTGGCGATGTCGTGCAGCAGCAGGGCAAGATAGAGCACCGGCCGCGACACGATCTTGTGCACGACCTCGGCCGAGAGCGGATGGTCGTCCTTCAGCGTGCCGTTCTCGATTCGCGACAGGATGCCGATGGCGCGGATCGTGTGCTCGTCGACGGTGTAGGTGTGGTACATGTCGTGCTGCGTCTGGGCCACGACACGGCCGAAGTCGGGTACGAAGCGGCCGAACACGCCGGCTTCGTTGAGGCGCCGCAAGGTCGTCTCGGGATCGTGGCGCGACGTCAGCATCGCCATGAACAGGCGATTGGCCTCGGGATCGTTGCGCAGGCGATCGATAAGCCGAATGTTCTGGGTGATCAGGCGCAAGGTCGCGGGATGGATGTCGAGGCCGTTCTCCTGCGCGACGTGGAACAGGCGCAGGATCGCCACCGGATCCTTCTCGAAGGCTTCGGGGCTCGCGGCGGCGAGCCGCTCACCGTCGAGCCGGAAGCCTTCCAGCGACCGCGGTCGCAGGCTCTGCCACAGGGCGGCGAGCTTGGGCTTGCGCCGGCGGCTGTCCTCGAGGGCGGCGACGAAGATGCGGGTGAGGTCGCCGACCGCCTTGGCATGAAGATAGTAGTGCTTCATGAAGCGCTCGACGCCTCGGCTTCGCGAGCGGTCCTGGTAGCCCAGGCGCGTGGCGATCTCGCGCTGCAGGTCGAACGACAGGCGATCGTCGGCGCGGCCCGTCAGATAATGGAGATGGCAGCGCACGGTGCTGAGGAAGCGATCGGCGCGCTCGAAGTGGCGTGCCTCGTCCTGGGTCAGCACGCCCTTGGCGACCAGCTCGCCCGGCTGGTCGACGCGGTAAAGGTACTTGGCGATCCAGAACAGCGTGTGCAGGTCGCGCAGCCCGCCCTTGCCTTCCTTGACGTTGGGCTCGACGACGTAGCGCGAATCGCCCATGCGCTGGTGGCGCTGGTCGCGCTCGGTGAGCTTGGCCTCGACGAAGTCGCGACCGTCGCCGCCAGTGAAGCGCTGGGCGTAGCTCCGGGTCAGCTCGTCGAACAGCTCGCGATCACCCCAGATGTAGCGCGCCTCGAGCAGGGCGGTGCGGATCGTGTGGTCGCGCTCGGCGTAGCGCAGGCTCTCGTCGACCGTACGCGTGGCATGGCCGACCTTCAGGCCGAGGTCCCACAGCAGATAGAGCATGAACTCGACGATCTGCTCGCCGCGTGGCGTCTGCTTGTAGGGGCGCAGGAAGAGGAGATCGATGTCGGACAGCGGCGCCATCTCGCCACGCCCGAAGCCGCCGGTCGCCACCACGCTCAACCGCTCGCCAGCACTGGGATTGGCCGCCGGATAGAGCTTGCGGTCGGCGAAATCGAAGATCACGCGGATCAGCTGGTCCATCAGGAACGAGGTGGCGGCGAGCACGGCCGGACCGTCGTTCCGGAGCGGCCCGGTGCCTTCGAAACGGCGCCGGATCTCGGCGCGGCCGGACGCCAGGGCATCGCGCGCCAGGGCCAGCACCTGCGGGCGCGGCGGCTCGCTGCCCGTCGGCAGGTCCTCGACCAGCGTGGCCAGGGCCTCTTCGAGCGCACGGCGGCGGATGATCGCCCGCCGCTCGGGAATCTGGTCGTAGGGTTTGGCCATCGCGGCGCAATACTACAGGTCGAGAGGGGGCTAAAATAGGGACATGGCTCCAACCGTTCTCGCCGTTTTCACCAAAAATCGCGTCAATCCGGCCTATGCCGCCGCCCGTCTGGCGGCCGACCGGGTCGCGGCGGAGGCCGGCGCCCGCACGGTGCACTACGTGCCCGGCACGCCGGATGATGTCGGCGAGCAGAAGGCCCTGGTGTCGGAGGCCATTGCCGCCGGGGTCGATGCCGTCGCGCTCAACCCGACCGACGACGTGCGCATGGGCGAGGATCTCGAACGACTCGCGGCGGCAAAGATTCCGGTCGCGGTGTTCATCAACCCGATGGCGGGCCCCGCCCTCACCTTCGTGGGGGCCGACGACCGGGCGATCGGCGGCCGCACGGCAACAGCGCTATTCGCGAGCCTGGACGGCGACGGTACGGTGGTGGGCCTCGAAGGCCTGGCGACGGCCCCGACGAGCCGCGCCCGCGTAGTCGGCTTGCGCGACACCGTTGCGCGCTTCCCCGGCATCCGGCTTGCCGACATGGCGGTGGGCGAGATGCTGCAGGCTCCGGCCAGACGCGCGATGGCGGCGCTGCTGGCCCGTCATCCCCGGATCGACGGCGTGTGGGCGGCCAACGACCTGATGGCGTTCGGGGCGCTGGAAGCGCTCGCCGAAGCCGGCCGCACCGCCAAGGTGGTCGGCATCAACGGGCTGCCGGCGGCGATCGAGCACATCGAGCGCGGCACCATGGTGGCGAGCGCCGACTTCAGCGCCTTCAACATTGCGGCCATCGCCGTCCGCGCGCTGCTGCGCCATCTTGCGGGCCAGCCGGTGCCGCGCGAGATCCTGACCCCGGCCGAGCTGATCGACCGCTCGAACTGCGCGCGCTGGAAGGTGCCGTTCGAGGTCCGACCCTGTCCCGCCTGGGAAGAGATCGTGCGATAATCGACTGATGCTTTACTCCCTCTCCCCAGGACCGCGAGCCTCCTGCTCGCTCATCGGCGCGCGAGACGGGCGCGGTCCGCAGGAGCATGAGAAGAAGCTGGGTTGGATTCTGGCGCTGGTGATGGCGGCTCTCGCCCTTGCAAGCCCCGCTCTTGCGCAGCGGCCGCAACCCGCTCCGGCGGCCACCCTGATCGACCTCAACAACGCCAGCCGCGACGATCTGATGACGCTCGACGGCATCGGCGAGGTGCGTGCCGATGCGATCATTCGTGCCCGGCCGTTCCGGGCGAAGACCGAACTGGTCGAGCGACGTCTTGTTCCGGAGTCGCTGTACGAGAAGATCTCCGACAAGGTGATGGCACGCCCGCCCCCCGGGACGCCACCGACGCCGCCCACCAAGCCCGTGCCGCAGCAGCCCAAGCGCTCCTGACGCCGCCATGGATGGCGCGACGATCTACGCCCTCGGCACGCCTGCTCCCTCGCGCGCCGCACCGGGCGCGATCTCGGTCATCCGGCTGAGCGGTGCGCGGGCGCCGGAGGCGCTGATCTTCCTGACCGAAGCGGGGGCCTTCGAGCGCGGCCGTTCAGTGCGCGATCGGGCATTGCCCGTGCCGCGCCGCCTGGTGATGCGGGCCCTGCGCGACCCGGTGACGGCCGAGGAGATCGATCGTTGCCTGGTGGTCTGGTTCGAGGCGCCGAACACCGAGACTGGCGAGATGATGGCCGAGCTGCACCTGCACGGCGGGCGCGCGGTGACGCAGGCGGCGCTGGCGGCGCTCGGCAAGCTGGGCTTCTGCCGGCTGGCCGAGCCCGGCGAGTTCACGCGCCGCGCCTTCGAGAACGGCAAGCTCGATCTCACGCGCGCCGAAGCCATCGCCGACCTGGTGGCGGCCGAGACCGAGCAGCAGCGCCGGCAGGCGCTGCAGCAGATGGATGGCGCTTTGCATCGCCTCTACGAGGAGTGGCGCACGATCGGCTTGCGCGCCCTCGCCCATCTCGAGGCGGCGATCGACTTTCCCGACGAGGACCTGCCCACCGGCCTTGGCGAGGAGGTGCGCGCCGCCATCCTCCAGCTGCAAGGCGAGATCGCCACGCACCTCGACGACCGGCGCGGCGAGCGGCTGCGCGAGGGCATCAGCATCGCCATCATCGGTCCGCCCAATGCCGGCAAGTCCTCGCTGCTCAATCTCCTGGCGCGGCGCGACGCGGCCATCGTGTCGGAGACTGCCGGCACGACGCGCGACGTCATCGAGGTGCATCTCGATCTCGGCGGCTGGCCGGTGGTGCTGGCCGACACGGCAGGCTTGCGCGCCACGACCGACGCCATCGAGCAGGAGGGCGTGCGCCGCGCGCGCGCGCGCGCCGAAGCGGCCGATCTCCGCCTGCTGGTGCTCGATGCCGCCGCCGACTGGAGGGCGGCGATGGCCGAGCTCACGGCCGTCGGCGCACACTGGAATCCCGCGCGCGACATCGTGGTGGTGAACAAGATCGACCTGGCGTCGATCGATGCGGTTGGCGTGGTGGCGCTGTCGACCAGGTCGGGCGCCGGTTTGCCGGAGTTGCTGGTGCGCCTCGAACGCGCGGCGGCGACCCTGATGGACGAGGGCGGCCCGCCGCCGCTCACCCGGGCGCGTCATCGCGAGGCGCTGATGGAAGCTGAGGCGTGCCTCGGCCGCGCCCTCGTCGCGCCGGAAGTGGCACTCGCCGCCGAAGATCTCCGGCTCGCCCTGCGCGCGCTCGGCCGCATCACCGGTACGGTGCGCATCGACGAGCTTCTCGACGTGATCTTCCGCGACTTCTGCATCGGCAAATAAGGAGCAACCCGCCCCGCATCCCCACGTTCACCCTGCGTAGATCAATTCAAAAGTGGGGTCCTCATGGCCAAGCCGACCAAGCGTCCTGCGCGCAAGCCTGCTGCCGCCAACGGTGGCGAAACACACCAGACAACGTCCTCGGCTGCCAACACCCTCACCACCAACCAAGGCATCCCGGTCTCGGATAATCAGAACACGCTGAAGAGCGGCGTGCGCGGTCCGTCGCTGCTGGAAGACGTGGTTTTCCGCGAGAAAATCACCCACTTCGACCACGAACGCATTCCCGAGCGCGTCGTCCATGCGCGCGGTTCGGCGGCGCACGGCTATTTCGAAGCGGCGCGCGGTGCCAGCAAGTTCAGCAAGGCGGCATTTCTGCGACCCGGCAACCGCACGAAGGTATTTGCCCGGTTTTCGACGGTCGCCGGCGGCGCCGGCTCGGTCGACACGCCACGCGACGTGCGCGGTTTCGCCGTCAAGTTCTATACCGAAGAGGGCAATTTCGACCTGGTCGGCAACAACATCCCGGTGTTCTTCATCCAGGACGCCATCAAGTTTCCCGACCTCGTGCACGCCGTGAAAATGGAGCCTGATCGCGGCTATCCGCAGGCGGCGAGCGCCCACGATACCTTCTGGGATTTCATCTCGCTCATGCCCGAGAGCATGAACATGGTGATGTGGGTCATGTCGGATCGTACGATTCCTTACTCACTGCGGCACATCGAAGGTTTCGGCGTCCACACCTTCCGGCTGATCAACGCGGGAGGCGAATCGACCTTCGTGAAGTTCCACTGGCGGCCGTCGGTCGGCGCCATGTCGACGGTGTGGGACGAGGCGGTGAAGATCGCCGGCGCGGACCCGGACCATCACCGCCGCGATCTCTTCGAGTCGATCGGAAAGGGCGACTTCCCGGAATGGACCCTGAACGTCCAGGCGTTCGACCAGCGTACCGCCGACGAACTCGACTTCGACATCCTCGATCCCACCAAGCTCATCCCCGAGGAGATCATTCCGCTCACGCCCATCGGCAAAATGGTGCTGAACCAGTATCCACCCAACTTCTTCGCCGAAACCGAGCAGGTCGCCTTTCATCCTGGCAATATCGTGCCGGGCATCGACTTCACGGCCGACCCGCTGCTGCAGGGGCGCCTGTTCTCGTATCAGGACACGCAGCTGATCCGCCTCGGCGGGCCGAATTTCCACGAAATCCCGATCAATCGCCCGGTCTGTCCGTTCCAGAACTTCCAGCGCGACGGGCATATGCGCCAGACCGTGAACCCTGGCCGCGTGAACTACGAGCCGAATTCGCTCGGTCCCGACACGCCGCGCGAGAATCCCGATCGCGGCTATCGCAGCTTCCCCGACCCGGCGTCCGGTCCCAAGATCCGCCAGCGAGCCGAGACGTTCGCCGACCACTACTCCCAGGCGCGGCAATTCTATCGTTCGATGACGCCGCCCGAGCAGACCAACATCGTGAGCGCGCTCGTCTTCGAACTCAGCAAGGTCGAGACCGTGGCGGTGCGCACGCGCATGCTGGGCCATCTCAACCTGATCGATCCCGACCTCGGCAAGCGGGTCGCCACGGGCATGAACATGGCGGGCAAGGCCGACCGGATCACGCCGGCGGTGCAGCCGCGCGACGATCTCGAGCCATCGCCGGCGCTCAGTCTGGTCGCCAAGGCACCGAAGACCATCAAGGGCCGCACCCTTGCCGTCCTCGTCACCGACGACAGTGACGCGAAGGCGGTCGGGGCGGCGCAGCGCGCCCTGGCAAAGGAAGGCGCATCGGTGAAACTCATCGCGCCCAGGATCGGGCCGATGAAGAATGGGCTGACGCCGGACATGACGATCGATGGCGGCCCGTCCTGCCTGTTCGACGCGGTGGTCCTGCTGGCGGGCGAAGCCGATATGCCGCTGCTGCTCGCCAGCGCGAGTGCGGTCAACTGGCTCCGCGACGCTTTCGGACACCTGAAGGCGATCGGCTTCAACGAGGCCTCGCGCGCGCTGTTCGAGAAAGGTGGGCTCGATCCCGATGCGCCAGGCGTGGTGGCGATCGCCGCCAAAGGCGGCGTCGAGGAATTCATCTCTGCCGCGAAAGCCCACAAGATTTGGGAGCGGGATGAACTCGTCAATCCGCCCAGATGAATGGAGATCCGTCTTTCCGACCGGAGTCGAGCGAGGCGCGCGGCGAGCGCAACCCGGCGGCTCGGCGCCTCGTTCACCCTGATGACGCCCGAACGGCGTCGCAATCATGACGGCGAACAAGGAGAGAACGCTCTGCAGCACCACTACCCGTAGCAGCTAAATCGCAGCGAGCGCCTCAACACGTTGCGTGATGCAATTGATATCCACCGATGCGCGACTCGAGCGTTGAGAGCGTGGCACCATAGAAGATCATGCGCAGAGACAATCTCGCCTCTTACCGCGCCAAGCGGGACTTCGAGCGGACGGACGAGCCGTCCGGCAGGACGGCGGTTGCGACGGCTCAGCATCTGCGCTTCGTCATTCAGCGCCACGACGCCACGCGCCTGCACTATGACTTTCGCCTCGAGCTCGATGGCGTGTTCAAGTCGTGGGCGGTGACCAGGGGCCCATCGCTCGATCCCACGGTCAAGCGGCTCGCCGTCGAAGTCGAGGATCATCCGCTCGACTACGGCGACTTCGAGGGCACCATTCCCGAAGACCAGTACGGCGGCGGCACGGTGCAGCTGTGGGACCGCGGCTACTGGCTGCCCGAGGGCAATCCGCACGACGGGCTGCAGCGCGGCGATCTCAAGTTCACGCTGGCCGGCGAGCGGCTGAGCGGAAGCTGGGTGCTGGTGCGCATGAAATGGGACCGCAACGCGCCGACCAAGGGCGGCGGCAAGCGCACCAACTGGCTCCTGATCAAGCATCGCGACCGGGCGGCGCACCAGGGCGATGACGATGCGATCCTGGCCGATCCGACGTCGGTCGCGTCCGGCCGCACCATGAAGGAAATCGCGCTCGGCACCGGCAATCCGCCGACGCCCTTCATGACGGCGAAGAAGCGCAGCGCCGGCGCGGTGTGGCAGAGCAACAAGAAGAACGGCGGCGTGGCAGCGGCGCTGCCGAAGACGACGGCGGTCGCCAAGAAGGTCCGCTCCCTGCCGCAGTTCATCGAGCCAGCGCTCGCCAAGCTCGCCGAGCGCGCGCCGTCCGGATCGGGCTGGGCGCACGAGGTGAAGTTCGACGGCTATCGCCTGCAGCTTCGCGTCGAGGATGGCGAAGCGACGCTGCGCACGCGCAAGGGCCTCGACTGGACCGACAAGTTCTCGGCCATCGCAACGGCGGCGGAAAAACTTCCCGACTGCATTCTCGACGGCGAGGCGGTGGCGCTGGGACAACACGGCGTGCCGGATTTCGGCGCGCTGCAAGCCGCGCTGTCGGAGGGCAACTCGCGGGACCTGGTGTTTTTCGCCTTCGACCTTCTGTTCGAAGGCAAGCAGGATCTGCGGCCGTTGCCGCTGGTCGAGCGCAAGGCGCGATTGAAGAGCGTGTTGGCGGGCCTGAAGGACAAGCGACGGCAGATTCGCTACGTCGATCACTTCGAGACATCGGGCGACACGGTGCTGCGCTCGGCCAGCAAGATGGGCTTCGAGGGCATCGTGTCCAAGGAGCTTGCCGCCGCCTATCACGGCGGCCGGACTGGTCACTGGCTCAAGGTCAAGGAGCGGGCCGGGCAGGAAGTGGTCATCGGCGGCTGGACCCAGGAAGGAAAGAAGCTGCGCTCGCTGATCGCGGGCGTGCATCGCGGAAAGAAGCTGGTGACGGTCGGTCGCGTGGGGACGGGTTTCAGCGAGGCCGTGATGCGCGACCTGCTGCCCCGGCTGAAGGCGGTCGAAAGCGACAAGAGCCCGTTCGCCGCCGGTGCCAGCCCGCGCAAGGAAGCGAACATGCATTGGGCGCGGCCGGAGCTGGTGGCCGAGATCGAGTTCGCCGGCTGGACCGAGGATGGCAACGTGCGGCAGGCCGCCTTCAAGGGCCTGCGCGACGACAAGCCGGCCGACGAAATCGAGGCTGAACGGCCGGCAAAGCCCGAGAAGACGACGATGGCCAAGCCGCGGCCGGTGGCCGCCAAGCCTGCGGCGGCCAAGCCGCTGGTGCGGCCTTCGGCGCGCCTGTCGGGTCCCGCGGTGGTGAGGGGCGTCTCGATCTCCCATCCCGATAAGTCCTTGTGGCCAAACGAGAAACCGCCCATTACCAAGCTCGAGCTGGCGAAATATTACGAAGCGGTTGGCGACCGGATGATCGGCCACATCAAGGGCCGCCCGTGCTCGATCGTGCGCACACCCGATGGCATCGAGGGCCAGACCTTCTTTCAGCGTCACGCCATGGCGGGCGGCTCCGATCTCTTCACCGAGGTGAAGGTGAGCGGCGACAGGAAGCCCTATCTGCAATTCGACACGGTCGAGGCGGTGGTCGCGGCCGGCCAGATCGGCGCCACCGAACTGCATCCCTGGAACAGCCAGCCCGATCGGCCCGATCTGCCCGGCCGGCTGGTGTTCGATCTCGATCCGGCGCCCGACGTGAAGTTCGCCGAGGTGGTCGCGGCCGCGCTCGAGCTGCGCAAGCCCCTGGAGAAGCTGGGCCTCGTTGCCTTCTGCAAGACGACCGGCGGCAAGGGCCTGCACGTCGTGACGCCACTGACGGCCGACCGGAAGAGTCCCGATTGGGACGCGGCCAAGATGTTCGCCAAGGAGATCTGTCGCCGGTTCGCCGCCAAGCATCCCGACCGCTACCTGATCAATATGGCGAAGAAGGAACGCGGCGGACGAATCTTTCTCGACTATCTGCGCAACGACCGCACGTCGACCGCCGTGGCGCCGCTGTCGCCGCGGGCACGCGAGGGGGCGACCGTCTCCATGCCGCTCGAATGGGCCGAGGTCAAAGCCGGCCTCGATCCCCGGAAATTCACGCTTCGCACCGCACCGGCGCTTTTGAAGAAGAGCAAGGCCTGGCGCGACTACGACAAGGGCGCGCGTTCGCTGCGCGCCGCCATCCAAGCTCTTCTCGATTCAAAGTGAGGGAAGTCATGGCTCGTGAGAAGCAACAGCCTCGTACCCAGCAGAGGTCGGTGAGGCCGACCTGGGAGGGCCATCTCAGGCTCTCGCTCGTGACTTGCCCAGTGGCGCTCTACACGGCGACGGAGAGCGCGGCCGAGATCAAGTTCAACCTGATCAATCCCGAGACCAACAACCGCATTCGCATGCAGACCGTCGATGCCGGCACCGGCGAAGTGGTCGAGCGCTCCAAGCTGGTGAAAGGCTATGCCGTCGCCAAGGACCAGTATGTGCTGTTCGACAAGGAGGAGCTCGACGCCGTCAGGCTCGAATCGACGCGCACCCTCGACATCGAGGAGTTCGTCGACGCCAAGGGCATCGATCGCATCTACTGGGACCAGCCCTATTACCTCGCGCCGTCCGGCAAGACCGGCATCGAGGCCTTCGCGGTGATCCAGGCGGCGATGGAAAAGCAGAAGAAGGTGGCGCTGGGCCGGCTGGTCATGCATCAGCGCGAACGCGTGTGCGCCCTCGAGCCGCGCGACGGCGGGATCCTGCTGACCACGCTGCGGGCCTATGGCGAGATCCGCAGCAGCGAGGCGGTGTTCGACTTCGATCTGCCCAAGCCCGAACCGAAGATGCTCGAGATCGCCGAGAAGATTATCGCCCAGCAGGAAGCCGATTTCGATCCGACCCAGTTCAAGGATCGCTACGAGGATGCGCTGCGCGAGCTGGTCGAGCGCAAGAAGAAGGGCGAGCCCGTGGTCTCGACCGCGCCTCCCGAAGAGGAAGAGAAAGTCGTCGACCTCATGGAAGCGTTGCGCCGCAGCCTCAAGGGCGGTGGCGGCTCGCGCGAGAAGGCCGAGCGCTTCCTGGCGGCGCGCGAGGAAAAGAAGCCCAAGAAGAAGCCGGCAACGCGCCGCCGCGCGGCGTAGGCAAATCCCTCACCGTTCCAGGCGCACCGCGTCGCGGTGCTGCTCACGGTGGGGTAACGTCGAGGAGTGACCAAGCTCCTCCTCACCCGACATGGACATGTCGAGGGCATCAAGCCCGCCCGCTTCCGCGGACGGGCCGAACTCGCCCTGACACCGGCCGGCCTTGACCAGGCGGGCAAGCTCGCCCAACGCATCGCGCGGCAATGGAAGCCCGCTGCGATCTACACCAGCGGCCTGCAGCGTTGCGTCGTCACGGGCGCCCGGATTGGCGAGGCCGTCGGCGTGGCACCCGCCGTGCTCGATGGGCTGATGGATCTCGACTACGGCACCTGGCAGATGCGGACGCACGCGGAGATCGAGGCCGAGTCGCCGGAGCCTTTCCGGCTGTGGCACGCAGCGCCCCATCTGCTGCGCTTCCCGGGGGGCGAATCGCTGCAGGACCTGGTGGCGCGCACCTCCGATGCGCTGCGCAACGTGTTGGCCCGCCATCCCGGACAGACCGTGGTGATGGTCGGGCACGACAGCGTGAACCGTGCCCTGCTCCTGCAGCTTCTCGACCAGCCGTTGTCGGCTTACTGGAAGCTCGCCCAGGATCCCTGCACCCTGAACGAGGCCGATGTCGACGGCGCGGTGATCGCCGTTCGGCGCATCAACGACACTAGTCACCTTTCCTAGCGCGGCGTAAAAGCCCGCGCATGTCGGGCTTCGCGTTTGACGTCATTGTGGTGGGCGGCGGCCATGCCGGCTGCGAGGCCGCGGCCGCCTCGGCGCGACTCGGCGCCCGCACGCTGCTGCTCACACATCGGCTCGATTCGATCGGCGAGATGTCGTGCAATCCGGCGATCGGCGGGTTGGGCAAGGGCCATCTGGTGCGCGAGATCGATGCCCTCGACGGCGTCATGGGCCGGGCCATCGACCGCGCCGGCATCCAGTTCCGCACCCTCAATCTTTCCAAGGGGCCGGCGGTGCGCGGGCCGCGCGCCCAGGCGGACCGCAAGCTCTATCGCCAGGCCATGCAGGCGCTGCTGGCGGAGCGGGCCGATCTCGAAATCCGCGCCGACGCGGTCGCCGACATTCTGCTCGATGCACGCGGTACGTGTGTCGGGGTGCTGACCGAATCGGGCGCCGAAATTAGCGCGGGGCGGGTCGTTCTGACCACGGGCACCTTCCTCCGAGGCCTGATTCACTTGGGTGAAATCAAGATCCCGGCCGGACGCGCCCGCGGCCAGCGCGATGGCGTGCCAGCAGATCTTGCGGCGGACGCGGTCGAGGAACCTTCGACAGTACTCGCCCATAAGTTGCATGCGCTCGGCTTCGCATTGGGCAGGCTCAAGACCGGTACGCCGGCGCGGCTCGATGGCCGCACGATCGATTATGCGAGCCTGGTCGCCCAGGACGGCGATGTGCCGCCGGCTCCATTTTCCTATCTCACGACGGAGATCACGACGCCGCAGGTCGGCTGCCATATCACCGAGACGACGGCCAAGACGCACGCCCTGATTCGCGCCAACCTCGACCGCGCGCCGATGTACTCCGGCCAGATCGAAGGTGTGGGTCCGCGCTACTGTCCGTCGATCGAGGACAAGGTGGTGCGATTCGCCCAGCGCGAGAGGCACCAGATCTTCCTCGAGCCCGAAGGGCTCGACGATCCGACGGTCTATCCCAACGGGATCTCGACCTCCCTGCCCCGCGACGTACAGTTGGCGATGCTGCAGACGATCCCGGGTCTGGAACGGGCGGTCATGCTTCGGCCGGGATACGCCATCGAATACGATCATATCGACCCGCGCGAGCTTCACGCGACCCTGGAGACCCGGCGGGTGCCTGGCCTTTACATGGCCGGGCAGATCAACGGGACCACCGGCTATGAGGAGGCGGCGGCTCAGGGGCTGATCGCGGGCCTGAACGCCGCATTGGCGGCGGGTGGCTCGGCGCCGTTCCGGATCGATCGGGCGGAGGGCTACCTGGGGGTTCTGATTGATGACCTGGTGAGTCTGGGCATCACGGAGCCGTACCGCATGTTCACGTCCCGGGCCGAATATCGGCTATGGCTCCGGGCCGACAACGCGGACCAGCGATTGACGCCGCGGGGCCTGGAAATCGGCTGCGTGGGCCCTGAGCGGGCGAGCCTGTTTCACGTGAAACAGTCTGCACTTGGGGAAGCGCGGAGCCAGGCCGCAGGGCTGACGGCGAGTCCTTCGGCTTTGGCGAAACGGGGGATCTCCATCAATCAGGATGGCGTGGTACGGTCGGCGCTCGATCTGCTGGCCTACCCTGAAATCGATTGGGACCGCGTCGTCGGGCTTTGGCCGGAGCTGGCCCCCATTCCTTGTGGTATTGCCGAGCAGCTCAGGATCGATGCCCGCTATGAGGGGTATCTCATTCGTCAGCGGCAGGACATTGCCGCCTACCGGCGCGATGAGGCCCTCGAGCTGCCGATGGATCTCGATTATGCCGGGGTCGGCAGTTTGAGCGCTGAAGTGTGCCAGAAGCTGACGGCCCACCGGCCGGCCACCTTGGGCCAGGCGGCCCGGATTTCCGGAGTCACGCCAGCGGCCCTGGTGGCGCTCCTCAAGTATGTCCGCCGACGCGCAGCGTAGACTGCGCGACCTCGACCCGGATGTTTCACGTGAAACATTGGGCCGGCTCGAGACCATGGTCGAGGTTCTGCTCCGCTGGCAGAAGGCCATCAATCTCGTCGGCCGGGCCACCCTGGACGATCTCTGGGTCCGGCATATCCTCGATTCGGCCCAGCTCGTTGCCCTGCTGCCGCCTGAGGCCAAAAGCCTGGTCGACCTCGGCAGCGGCGCCGGGTTCCCCGGTTTGGTCCTAGCGGCCCTTAGACCAGGGCTGGATGTCACCCTGATCGAGGCCGACGCGCGAAAGGCAGCCTATCTCGGCGAGGCGGCCCGGCGAATGGGCTTGCCCAACCAACCCAGGATCGTCGTCAACCGTATCGAAGCCGCAGCACCAGTCGGGGCCGACGTGGTGACCGCCCGAGCCCTGGCGCCGCTCGCCCAGCTCTTGGCGTGGGCTGACCGCCATCGAGGAAATCCCGCTATTTGCCTTTTCCACAAGGGGAAGGGCTGGCAGGTCGAACTGACCGAGGCCATGAAGGACTGGGACATTCAGTCCACCCCTCAAGCCAGCGTAACGGATCGTGACGCCGTCATCCTTCGAATCGGCTCCTATCGCGCCAAAGATCTACGCGATCGCTAACCAAAAGGGCGGCGTGGGCAAGACCACGACCGCGATCAACCTGGCCACCGCGTTGGCCGCGATCGGCGAGCAGATCCTGCTGATCGACCTCGACCCGCAGGGCAATGCCTCGACCGGCCTGGGCGTCTCGAAAAGTGAGCGCTCACCCGGTTCCTATGAGTTCCTTCTCGGCCTGTCGCCGCTCTCGGAGTCGGTGCGGACCTCGCAGATTCCCGGGCTGTCGGTCATGCCGGCATCGGTCTCGCTGGCCGGTGCCGAGATCGAGCTGATCGACGTCGAGCGGCGCGAGCATCGCCTGGCCGATGCGCTGGCGGCTCAGGACAGCGAGGCCCGCCAGCGCTGGGACACCATCCTGATCGACTGCCCGCCCTCGCTCGGGCTCGTCACCCTGAATGCCCTGGTCGCCGTCGATGCCGTGTTGGTGCCGCTTCAAGCCGAGTTCCTGGCGCTCGAGGGCGTCGGCGCGCTGTCCAACACCGTGGCGCGGGTCAAGCAACGTCTCAACCCAAGGTTGCACATTGCCGGAGTCGTGCTGACCATGGTCGATCGCCGCATGACGCTGAGCCAGCAGGTCGAAGCCGACGTGCGCGGTCATTTCGGCGAGCTGGTGTTCGGCACGACCATCCCGCGCAACGTGCGCATCGCCGAGGCGCCCTCGCACGGGCTGCCGGTGCTGATCTACGACAACGCGTGCGCCGGCGCGCAGGCCTACATCCTGCTGGCGAGCGAATTCATCCGCCGCCGGCGGCTTGCCGCCGAGGCGGCGCAACCGTCCACGCCACCATCGAGCCCTCCAGAGAGCAGCCATGAGCCAGTCTCCTAAGCCGCGCGGCCTGGGCCGCGGCCTCTCCGCCTTGCTGGGCGACGACGATGTCGCCGCCACGGTGACACAGGCGCCGCCGGCCGAGGCGCCGCGAGCGGCCGCGCCCGCGCGTACGCCCTTCACCTTGCCGATCGCGCACCTGCAGGCGGGGCCTTACCAACCGCGCACGACGTTCGACGACCTCGATAGCCTGGTCGATTCGATCCGCCAGTTCGGCCTGCTGCAGCCGATCCTGGTGCGCCCGATTTTCGGCGACCCGACGAACTACGAAATCATCGCCGGTGAACGGCGCTGGCGGGCCGCGCAGCAGGCGCAGCTGCACGATGTCCCGGTGGTGGTCCGGCCGTTCGACAATCTCGAGGCCCTGCAGATCGCGCTGATCGAGAACCTGCAGCGCAGCGACCTGTCGGCGATCGACGAGGCGCGCGGCTACGAGCGACTGCGCGCGGAGTTCAACCAGACCCAGGAGGAAATCGCCGACAGGGTCGGCAAGAGCCGCCCGCACGTCGCCAACACCCTGCGCCTGCTCGACCTGCCGGGCGAGATCCAGGAGATGGTGCAGCAGGGCAAGCTGTCGGCCGGCCAGGGTCGCACGCTCCTGGGCTTCGCCGACCCGATCGCCATTGCCGAACGCGCCGTCAAAGAGAAGCTCACCGTGCGCGACCTCGAACGCCTGGCCGCGGGCGAAAAGCCCAAGAAACCCGGCTCCGGCAAGAAGGGTCCGTCGAGCGGCGAGAAGACCGCCGACACCCGGGTTCTGGAAAAGCGCATCGAAGAAGCGCTCGGGCTGAAGGCATCTCTCAGCCTGACCGGCCGCGGCGAGCACACCCAACTCACTCTCGAGATCGCCAATTTCGACCAGCTCGATGACGTCGTGGAACGACTGACGCGGCGTTAGTCGAGAATTCTGTCGCCATCCGGCCAAGCGCTGGCGCAATCCGGACAGCGCACCCGGCGCCCTCAGGCTAGCAGGAGCCCAACAACCTGCCTGCCTGAGGAGACGAAAAATGGATACAACCATCGCGACGCCTGTTGCCGACTTTGCAGCCG
>CAZHQA010000055.1:0-14784 GCA_964533955.1 uncultured Reyranella sp.
GCCATCACCGCGCGCATGATGTGCTCGATCATGATGACGGTCACGCCCTCGCCGTTCAGCCGGATCAGCAGGGCAAGGATCTCGTCGACCTCGCCATGCGAGAGACCGGCCATCGATTCGTCGGCGATCAGGAGCCTCGGCTCGGCGGCCATGGCCCGCGCCAGCTCGAGCTTCCGCATCTCGATCTGGGTCAGGTCGCGGGGCAGGCGTTGCGCCTTGTCGGCCAGCCCGACATGCCCGAGGAGTTCGCCGCAGCGTTCCTCGATCGCCTTTCCGGTGAGGTGGTGGCCGCTCCGCGCGTTGACCGCGTAGAGGATCGGAATGCGCAGGTTTTCGGCCAGCGTCAGGCTGGCGAACGGCCGCGGCAGCTGGAAGCTGCGGGCGAGTCCGCGACGCGTGCGTGCATGCGCCGTCAGCCCGTCCAGGCCCTCGCCGGCAAATCGCACGCTGCCGGTCTCGTTGTGCAGAGTGCCGCAGATGCAGTTGACCAGGGTCGACTTGCCCGAGCCGTTGGGGCCGATCAGGCCCAGTCGCTCGCCCGGCTGGACCTCGAGCTCGATGTCCTGCAGGGCGGTGAAGCCGCCGAAGCGCTTGCTCAGCCCGGAAACGTGCAGCAGCGCGCTCATCGCTTCCTCTGGAACAGGCCGACGATGCCCTGCGGGGCCAAAATGACGAAGGCGACCATCAGCACGCCGGCCACCAGCACGTTTACTGCCGAGGAGATGGTGACGCGGATGTATTCCTGCACGCCCCCGACAAGCACCGCGCCGATCACAGGTCCCAGCCAGCTCGACGTGCCGCCGATCAGCGGCATGGCGATGGCGTTGACCGCATAATTCAGGCTGAAACCCGAGGACGGGTCCAGATAGGTCACGTAGTAAGGCAAGGGCGCGCCGGCCATGCCCATGAAGCCGCCGGAGAGCGCCGTGGCAATCAGCTTAAGCTTGAGCGTCGGCACGCCCGAGGCCTCGGCCGCCGCTTCGTCGTCGCGAATGGCGGCGAAGCCGTAGCCCAAGGCCGAGCGCTCGATGGCCCGCGCCGTCGCGAGCGCCACGACGCAAAGACCGAGCATGACCAGGAACAGGTATTCGATGTAGGCGCCACCGATCAGCGGCGCCAATTTGGGCCGCAGGACATAGGCGCCGCGTGCGCCGCCGACGAAATCCCAATTGGTGATGAGAGTCTGCACCACGACCGCCAGCGCCAGCGTGGCGATCGAAAAGAACACGCCGCGCAGGCGGAGCGTGAGATAGCCCGTGCCGAGCCCGACCAGGGCGGCCATCACGCCGCCGACCACGATCATGACCGGGAGCGGCAGCCAGGGGGTCAGCTTGTAGAGCACGACGCTTGAATAGGCGCCGATCGCAAAGAAGGCGGTGATGCCGAAATTCACGTAGCCGGTGTAGCCGCCCAGGATGTTCCAGGCGGTGCCGAGCACGATGTACTGCACGACCACGTAGGCGGCAAAGAAGGCGTAGTCGTTGCCGAACAGGCGCGTGACGCCGAAGATCGCGACGGCGGCCACGACCAACACCCCGACGAAAGCGACGTTGCCGAGGCCGCGGGCAGCCTCGGCTTCCGCGCCCTTAGCGGCCAAGGATGCCATTGGGCCTCACCGCCAGGGTCACGAGCAGCACGCCGAACGCAACGGCCGGCGCCCATGACGGGCCGAAGAACGTCGAGGTCAGGCTTTCGACGATGCCGAGGGTCACGGCCGCGATCACCATGCCCGGAAAGCTGCCGAGCCCGCCGAGCACGCAGATCGCGAAGATCCGGCCGATATATTCGCGCCCGATCGACGGTTCGACCGGCTGGATGATGATCAGGGCCGCCCCGGCCACCGCCGCCGTGGCAAACGACAGCCCGAAGGCAATGCGCTTGATCTTGGCGGGATTGGCAGCCATCAGCCGGAGCGCGCCCTGGTCCTGCGCCACCGCCTGGATGGCACGACCGACGAAGGTGCGCGACAGGAAGACCTGCAGGCCGGCGACCATGACCAGGCCGAGCAGGAACGGCACCAGCAGCCGCCACGGCAGCTCGACGACGAAAAGGTCGAGATTCCCCTGGGTGTACCAGGCCTGCACCGATCGATAGTCCACGCCGAAACCCAGGATCAGCCCGACCTCGGCAATGAACAGGATGCCGAAGAAGAACGACAGGCCGCGCAGCGACTGGTCGTCCCGCCGCTCGAAGGCCACGTAGTAGATTTGATAGGCCGCCATCCCGAGAACGTAGAAGGCCGGCGCCAGAATGATGGTCGCCAGGATGGGATCGATGCCGAACACCGTGTTGCCGATGAAGGCGACGTAGGAGCCGAGCAGGATGACGGCCGGGTGGGCGATGTTGACGATATCCAGCATGCCGAACGAGATCGCCACGCCGATCGACACGGCAGCGTAAAAGCCACCGAGCAGCAGCCCGGAGATCACGGCATTGGTCAACAGACCAAGCGAGACGTCCATGACGTCCGGTTCCTCCCCTTACACGCGGCGATGTTTCGCCTTGGCAGCAGTGTGGCCGCACTGAACGCGATTGCCTAGTGCATATTCCGTTCGGCCAAGACCGTTCGCTACGAGGCGAGCGGCGGGCTGACCTCCTGTCCGAAATAGGCATGCTCCAGCCGGTTGGGCAGATCGGCCTCGTCGGTCCGCGCCTCGAGCACGATCGAGCCGCGCGCCAGGGCATAGACCCTGTCGGATGCCGCCAGTGCCTTCTCAATCAGCTGCTCGACCAGCAGAATGGCGGTGCCCGCCGCGCGCAGCCGCCCCATGGCAGCCAGCACACGGTCGACCAGCACCGGCGACAGTCCGGCCGAAGGCTCGTCCAGCATCAGCAGTCTCGGCCGGCGCACGAGGCCCTGCGCCACCGCCAGCATCTGCTGCTGGCCGCCCGACAGGGTCACCGCCCGATCGTTCCGCTTCGCGGCGATCTCGGGAAAGAACGCCAGCGCCTCGTCGACCTGTCGTGCCAGCTGCGCCCTGGACAGGCCGTAGCCGGCGAGCAGCAGATTGTCGAACACACTGAGCTGGGTGAAGACGCGATGGCCCTCCACGACATGGACCAGCCCCGCCCTCACGGTCTCGCGCGGTCCCGCCCCTGCCATGTCCCTACCGCCAAATCTGACCAGGCCGCTGCGCGGCAGCAGGCCCGAGACGGCGCGCAGCAGCGTCGTCTTGCCGGCGCCATTGGGCCCCAGCAGCGCCACCGACTCGCCCGCGGCGATGGTTAGCGCCACGTCGCGCAGCACGACGATCTTGCCGTAGCCCGCCGTCAGGCCCGTGACTTCGAGCAATGGTTCAGGCGCCGAGGTAGGCACTCACGACCTCCCGATGCGAACGAATTTCGGCCGGCGTTCCGGCTGCCAGCACCTTGCCGAGATTGAGCACGGTGACTCGATCGCAGATATCGAAGATCAGGTCGGCGTGGTGCTCTACCAGCAGCACAGCCGTGCCGGCCCGGCTGATCGCCTTGATCAGGGCGCCGAGCCGCCGGATCTCCTCGGCCGAAAGGCCCGCCGCCGGCTCGTCGAGCAGCAGGCAGGCCGGACGCAGCAACAGCGCGCGGGCGATCTCGACGAACCGCAGTTCGCTGTGCTGCAGGCGATCGGTCCGCACCGCGGCGAGCGACTCGAGACCGACAGTCTGCAGCGCCAGCATCGCCGCCGCCCGCAAATGCGCCTCGTCCCGCCGATGCCGCGGCAGGGTCACCAGCGATTCGACGAAGCTGCCCTGGCCGTCGATGGTGCCACCGATCATCACGTTGTCGAGCACCGAGGCGGCACCGATCAGTCTCGGCGTCTGGAAGGTCCGGGCGATGCGGTGCTCGGCCCGGACGTGCGGCGCGCTCGGCGGCAGCACGGCCCCGCCCAGCCTGACCTCGCCGGCTTGCGGCGCGTAGTAGCCCGAGATCACATTCAGCGTGGTCGTCTTGCCGCTGCCGTTGGGGCCGATCAGTCCATGCACCTCACCGGGATGAATCTCGAGGTCCAGCCCATCGATCGCCCGCACGCCGCCGAAGCTCAGGGCGATGTTCTTCAGGGTCATCATCTCGGCCGCCGGCCGGTCGAGAACGCGCGCCAGCAGCTCGGGGCGCGGCACGATCTCGCGGTGCTGCTCGAGCGGACGGCGATTCTTGTAGTCCAGCAAGTCGGCGATGCCGCCCGGGATCACCAGCACGATCACCAGCAGGAGCGCGGCGTAAAGGAAGGTCGACCACTGCACCAGCGGCGCCGCGAACTCCGGCAGCACCGTCAGGATGATGGTGCCGAGCAGCGGCCCCAGGATCGAGCCGCGTCCGCCGATCAGGATGCCGATGAAGAACAGCACCGACATCTCGAAGGTGAAGGCATCCGGCGTGATGTAGGATTGCAGCGAAGAGAACAGCCCGCCCGCCACGCCGCCCATCGCGCCGGCCAGCAGGAAGATCAGCATCAGGAGCTTCGGCTTGGCGATGCCCGACGCCTCGGCCGCCACCTCGGCGTCGCGGATCGCCACCAGGGCGCGGCCGTAGCGGCTCGCCCCGATGTTGGCGGTCATCCAGGTCGCGAGCGCGGCAAGAATGAAGCAGAAATAGTAGAAGCCCCAGCCGGGATCGAACGGCCAGGGGAACACCGGTCCAGGCGTGCCGACGCCACCGCCCGTGACGTCCTTCCACGCCAGCGCCACCTGCGTGACGATGGTGGCGAAGCCCAGCGTCGTCATGGCGAAGTAGAAAGTGCGCAGCCTGAGCGCCGGCAGCCCCACCACTACTCCGAACACCGCGCCCATGGCGCCGCCCGCCATCAGCGCCAGATAGGAGTTCCATTCCGGCCCGACCCGGCCGGCGGCCAGCGCCGCCGTGGTGTAAGCGCCGAGCGTCAGCATCGATACCCAGCCAATGGCGATCTGGCCGGCATAGCCCACCACCAGGTTCAGGCCGGCGCTCAACACCCAGTAGATGTAGGCGCGAGTCGCGATCGTGCCGATGTAGGAATCGTCGAGCAGCGGCAGCAGCAACCCCGCCAGCCCGAGCAGGATCCACGAGATCTTGCCCTCGAGCCTGGCCAGCCAGCCCGTACCGGCGGCGGCACGGGCCATTCCGCGAGCGGCCGCCTCGGTCATACGCGGCGCGCCGTCGCCCCGCCGGCCAGGCCCTCGGGCCTGAGCAGCAGCACGATGATGAAGACCACGAACACCGCCACGGCTGCGAAGATCCCGCCAACCAGAAAATTGGCTGCCTGCTGGAACAGGCCGAGCGCCAACCCGCCGATCAGCGCGCCTCGATTGGATCCCATGCCTCCCAACGCCACCGGGACGAAGCCGTAGAAGTTCAGGATCGACTGGTTGCCGAAGTAGGCAAGCAGCATCTGTGCCCCGGTGAATCCCGCCAGGGTGCCGATCACGCCGGCCAGTGCGAAGCTTGCCAGCCGGAGCCGCGTTTCGGGCAGACCGAGCGCTCGCGCCGCATAGCTGTCCTCGGCGATGGCGAGGAACGCGCGGCCGATCAGCGTGCGGCGGTAGAGGAATTCCAGCCCGCCGATGGTGACGGCGCAGGCCAGCAACGGCAGCCAGAATTTCTGGTCGAGCAGGCCCTCGCCGCCGATCGGCACCACGGGCGGAAAGGGCTGCGCCTCGGTACCCCATTCGATGGCGGTGACCTGCTGCACCATGAGCGCGAAGGCGAGCGTGGACAGCACATAGAGATGCTGTTCGATGCTCTTCAGCACCGGCCGCACGGTCAGAATCTCGGTGACGAGGCCCAGCAGGGCACCGCACGCCAGGACGAGCACGAAGCCCAGCACGGGATTCATGCCCATCCGTTGGATGAAGAGCGCGCCTAGCACACCGCCCAGCATTCCCAGCATGCCCGCGGTGAAGCTGAACACACGCGACGCCGAGAACATCACGTTGTACGTGATGCCGATCAGTGCGTAGACCGCTCCTACCGCAAGCCCGTAGGAGACGATCGACTCGAACATGGGCTAGCTGCTGTAGCCTGGGGCGACGTTGAAGGCGCCGTCCTTGAGCGAGTTGACCTCGCACATGACCACTTCGGAGTCAGGGAAGCCGTTGTGCTGCTCCGGCGTCCACGTGACGGTGCCGTAGATGCCCGGCCAGTCCTTGACCTTGTTGAAATGGCCAACGATGTCTTCCGCCTTCGTGCCGGCGGTCTTGAACGTGTCGGCCATCAGCATGACGCCGTCCCAGCCCAGCGCCACCCACCACAGCAGCGTGTCGCTGAACTCGACCTTGGCCTTCTTCAGCCGCTCGACGTACTCCGCCGCCCTGGGCAGCAGCTTGCCGTTGACGTAGCAAACCTGGCGGAAGTTGTTCGAGTAGACCTTGTTCCAGTACTCGGGCTTCTCGAGCAAGGCCTTGGTCTGGCCGGAGCCGAGCGTGGTCTGGCCGACGATCGGCACGTCCCAGCCCATGCCGCCGCGCGTGTTGCAGATGCGCGACAGGAAGCCGGCATTGACGCTCCACGGCATGATCACCTGCGCGCCGGCGCTCTGCATGCGCAGAAGCTCGGGCTTGAGGTCGGGGTTCGCCGCGTCGATGTGGTTCGTGTAGACGACATCGGCACCCTTGGCCTTGAGCATCGGCACGTAGGTGTTGACCGACGCCGTGCCGTAGCCGGTCGTGTCGCTGACCACGGCGATCTTCTTGAGCTTGAGAACGTCGACCACGTAGTGGTTGGCGCCGCCGCCGATCTGCGTGTTGGTCGGCGCGATGCGGAAGGCCATCGGGTATTTCTTGACGTCGATCAGCTCGTCGACCCAGCACGGATGCAGCATCGGCACCTTGTCGCGGGCGATCAGCGGGGTCGCTGCCAGCGCCTCGCCCGAGTTGACCGGGCCGAAGATCATCGCAACCTTCTGACGCTGCGTCAGTTCGGCGACGGCGTTCACCGCCTTGGTCGGATCGCTTTGCGTGTCGCGGCTGACCAGCTCGAGCTTGCGGCCATTGAGGCCGCCGGCATTGTTGATTTCCTCGACGGCGAGCTGCACGCCGCGATTGATGCCGACGCCGGTCGATGAACTCGGGCCAGTCAGCGCCGGCAGGTAGCCGATCTTGATGGGGTCGTTGGCGGCGATGGCCGGCGCGGAAAGTCCGGACGCCAGCGACACGGCGCCGGCCGCAGAGCCGGCCAATACTTGGCGACGTTTGATCGACATCTCATTCCCTCCCACAACACGTCTGTTTATGGACGCAGCATAACTGCCGGTCGGGCACGGTCAATGCGACCCCATGGCGTTGAGGTGCGGCGCAGGGCGATACGGTGTTTCGCGGGCTAATTCACAAGCGCCTGATAGACCAGATCGCGCATCAGGTAGCGGTAGGGCAGTCGAGCCGCCGGCGACTGCATCATGAGCACTACGTACAGCCGCTCGCGCGGGTCGTGCCAGAAATAGGTGCCCCAGGCTCCGCCCCAATAATAGTCGTTGGGCGAGCCGGGCAGCGGGTTGCGACCCTGCTCGTTGCGCACGGCGAAGCCCAGGCCAAAGCCCTGCCCCATGCGGGCGCTCGGCTCGAGCGCCTCGAAGCGCCACATGTCGTCGCCCATGACGATGTCGGGCGGCAGGTGATCGGCCGTCATCAGGTCGATGGTCTTGCGCGAGATCAGCCGGACGCCGTCGAGCTGGCCGCCGTTGGCGAACATCTGCAGGAAGCGGGCATAGTCGGCCGCCGTCGATACCATGCCGCCGCCGCCGGATTTCCAGTTCGTCTTCAGCGTGACGTCGGGGATGGCCGGGACCTCGTTCTTCGGCCCTTCCTTCTGCGGCCGGGCGCCGCGATCCTTCTTGTCGGGCGAGACCTCGAAGCCGGTGTCGCCCATGCGCAGCGGCTTGGTGATGCGCTCCTCGATGAACTTGTCGAGCGTCGTGCCCGAGGCCACCTCGACGACGCGGCCGAGCACGTCCGTCGACATCGAGTATTCCCAGTGGGTGCCGGGCTGGTAGAGCAGCGAAAGCTTGGCGAGTTTCTCGGCCATCTGCTCGTTGGTCTGGTTGGCATCCATGACCTTCATGTCGACATAGGACTGCTTCACCTTGTTGAGGCCGGCGGCGCCGTAGGTGAGCCCCGATGTGTGACGCATCAGGTCCTGGACGGTCATCGGCCGGGTCTGCGGCTCCGGGCGCAATTCGACCGTTCCGTCCGGATTCTTCACCTCGATCGCGACCTTGGTTTCGCCGAAAGCCGGGATGTACTTGGACACGGGATGCGCGAGCGAAAGCCGCCCGTCCTCCACCAGCATCATGGCGGCGACGGAGACGATCGGCTTGGTCATCGAGGCGATGCGAAAGATCGCATCGGTCGTCATCGGGGCCTTGGCCTCGCGATCACGAAAGCCGAAGGCATCGAACATCACGATCTTGCCGTTGCGCGCGATCAGCACCACGGCGCCCGGAATTTCGCCCTTCTGGACGCCTTCGTTCAGACGGTCGCTGAGCCGCTTCAGCCGAGTCGACAGGAAGCCGACCTCCTCGGCCTGCTGGACCTTGGGAATGCCCTGCGCCGAAGCGGGCGATGCCGCGCCCAAGGCCAACGCGACCAGAAACACTACGCGAACGAGCGACATTCTTTTTCCTCCCGAGACCCGGCCGGCATCAAAGCATCGATGGCCGCTCCGCGTCAGGCGAAAAAGAGGCGCTCGACCAGCCAGATCGCACCCGCGACCGCCACGATGACCGACAGCGCCTGCGGCAGCTTCGTGAAGCGACCCGGTTTCGCCAGCCAGATCACCGCCGGCATCGCGACCGAGACGAAAGCGAGTTGGCCGAGCTCGACGCCGACGTTGAAGCCGACCAGCGCCCGCACCACGGCTTCGCGCGGCAGGCCGAGCTCGGTCAGCGCGCTGGCGAAGCCCAGCCCGTGGACCAGCCCGAACGCCGCGGCCACCAGCCAGCGCCAGCGCGCGCCCTTGGGAAAGGCAAGGTTCTCCACCGCGACCCAGACGATGGTGGCGGCGATCAGCGGCTCGACGACGCGCGATGGCACCTCGACCAGCCCGAGCGCGGCGAGGCTCAGGGTGATGCTGTGGGCGATGGTGAAGCCGGTGACGATCTTGACGATCGGCCAGAAGCCACGCGCCAGGGCGAGCAATGCCAGCAGGAACAGCAGATGATCGGGCCCGCTCAGGATGTGCTCGGCGCCCATGGCGATGAAGCTCAGCCATCCCGTGCCCGTTCCGCCGGACAAGTCGACCGTGGCCGATCGCTTGTTCTCGACGAAGGCCAACTCGATCGAAGGCCGGTTGGGGATGCGGACGCTCATCACGGTCTGAAAGTGCCCGCCGAGCACGTCCGGCCAGTCGTCCTCGATCAGGAGAGTGCCCGCCGACTTCGCACAGGCGAGCACCATGTCCAGCACGACCTTGCTGTCGCCGGCACGCGAGCCCTGAACCGTGATGCGCCCGGGGGCGCAGGCCGCGCCGGCGATCGAGAAGCGGGCGTAGCTCCGCATCGCCTGGGCCACCTTGGCAGCAGCCGCGGAGTCGCCGTCGGCGGCGGCCAGCAAGGCGCGACCGATATCCTCTTCCTGCTCACTGGCGATCAGGGTGAGGCGATAGGCCAGCCGGTCGCCATTCACGTCCAAGGTGGCCAATCCGGTGCTCGTGACATGGGCCGTGGCGCCGTGGCTCCAAGCCATGGCGAACAGCAGCGCGGCAAGCAGCGCCCTCATCGGGACGGCATGGCAATGACCTGCTGCCAGGCGGCGCCGACATGGATGGGGAGCAGGGCAACGCCATCCATGCCCTCGACCTTCACGTAGCGCGCGGCGCCGAGCGGATTGGGCGCGCCGAACTGGATGCGGAACGTGGCACCGTCTCGCGCGCGCACCTCCACCTGCAAGGCTCGTGGGCCCAAGGCATATTCCCCGGGCGGCATGCGGGCGACCTCGTCGGCCGTGAGCACGCGCAATGGCGCGGAATCGCGCAGCAGCCGAAGCGCCGTGTCGATCCGGTCGGTCGCATCGCCCGCCGCGGGCTTTGCCGGATCGATGCTGTGCCATTCGCCATCGCGCCGGAAGCGCCAGGTCTCGCTGCCCGACCTGACCTCCACCTCCCGTGCGTCCCGCGGCGCAAAGGCCGTCAGCACCCCACCGGGCTTGAACTCCTGCATGGCATCGCGTCGTTCGCCGTGGAGCGCTGCGGCGGCCAGGAAGGCGAAGGCCGCCAGTCCCGCGACTGGCCAGAGCAGCCGGCGCATCAGCGGCGGCGCCACAGCCACACGCCCAGTCCGCTGCTGGCCACGGCGCCAGGCAGCAATAGCACCGTCAGGATGAAGATCCATCGCACCTCGGCACCGGTCAGCGCCACGGTGGGCATCACCTCGACCGGCGGCTTCAGCATCGGCAGCCGTTCCTCGTGCAGGAGCCAGGAAACGCCGGCGAGCGCGATGTCGGAATTGGCCAGATAGGGAAAGAACGAATTGCTGGCGAAATCGGCGTCGCCGACGACGATCATGCGGTAGGCCGGTGCGCCGTCGGCCATGCGGCCCTCGGCCGCCACGGCCAACGGGTAGGAGCGCCGCGGAGCCGTCGCCGCCTCCTCGCGATAGCGCAGGCGATCGAGCGACACGTAGCTCTTGTCGCTGCTGGCGAACAGCGCGATGGCCCTGATGCCCGCCCGCGGCGCCGGCTCGACCGGCCGCGCCCCGGGATAGAAGGACAGCGCCTGCGCTCTCGTCACCGGATGGCTCGAGTAGCGCGTGATCGCGATCATCTGCTCGTCGGTGAAGTAGTGATCCACGGGATCGACGATCACCCCCTCGCCGACTCGCGCGCCCGCCTCGGCCAGCACTGCGCCGAGCCGTGGGTCAACGGCGAAGTCGGGCTCGACCAGCAGCATGTAGTTTCCGCCGCGCTCGAGATAGGTACGGAGCAGGTCGGCCTCGGCTGGCAGATGCGGCGTGCGCGGATTGGCGTCGATCAGGGCGGCGCAATCGTCGGGCAAGGGGCGGCCCGGGCGCAACTCGACCTTGCGCGGCTCCATGCCGAGCTTCTCGATCGCCCGCCTCATGCGGCCGAGCCCATGCTGCTCCATCTGAACCACTGCCATGCCGTCACTGTTGTGACTGTGCGAATGGCCGCTGCCTTCGAAGTGGGTGTGAAACTCGAAATTGTCGATATCGTATTCGCCATGACCGGTGACGAAGCAGACCACCGGCTGGCGCTGGCGCAGTGCGCGCAGGATGCCGAGCGCCACCTCGCGATCGTCGGTCGACACGACCTGCACGCGATGTGTCGCCGCGATGATCACCGCCGTATTATAGAGCCGCACGCCGAAGGCGCCGGCGCGTGCCGGGTTGCGGTCGATGTCGACGGTCTCGACCGACAGCCGCGGGTTGAGCCGGCCGAGCAGATCCAGCATGGTGACGGCGGCGCGCCCGGCCGCATTTTCCTTCTGGTAGAAGTAGACGAGCTGCACCGGCTCCTGCAACCCGCGCACGATGTCTGCCGCCTCGCGAGAGGGCGTGAAGGCTCCCTCCCGGGTGAAATCGAGATGGGCGTCGTGGCGGTAGACCGCGACGTTGGCCGCCAGCACGGCGACAAGAGCGCCGAAGATCACGCCGGCCCGCAACGTCCAGCGCCGCCACCCTGCGCCGTAGACCCGCAGGCGGAGCGCAGCGGCGAACAGCACGACGAGCGCCGCGACCGCGGCCACGAACCACAGCGCATCGAGCCATTCGGAGGCCTCGCCGCTCATCGTTCGGCGAGCCGCCGGGTGGCCAGGAAGAGCGCCAGCAGCGCCAGGCTGACGAAGTAGCAAATGTCGGAGACGAATACCGAGCCCGTGACCATCGGCCGGAAATGGCCGATCAGGGAAAGGTTGATGGCCAGCACGTCGAACGGCGGCGGCAGCAGGTACGACACCGAGTCGGCGAACCAGAGCATCAGGGCGGCGCCGAGGGTGAGCGCCGCCGCGACCACCTGGTTCTCGGTGAGGCTCGACATCAGAAGGCCGATCGCGACGATCAGCGCGGCATGGCAGACGATCGCCAGGTAGCCACTGCCGATCGGCCCCCAGTCGGGCGCGCCGTTGGCCTGGAGGACGAAGGCGTAGACCAGGGCGCCGAGATACATGCCCAGCACCAGCGTGAACACCGCGAGGAACTTCGCCAGCACGATCCACACCTCGGCCACCGGCGCGGTGAGAAGCAGCTCGAGCGTGTCGTTGCGGCGCTCCTCGGCGAAGGCACGCATGGTCAGGGCGGGCGCCAGCAGGATGGTGAGCACGTACATCTGGTGGAAGATGTAGACGAGGTTGGCGACCTTGGTGGCGAACAGGGTCAGGCTGAAGGTGTAGCCGAGCACGAGCAGGAACACCGCGGCCACGGTGTAGCCGATCGGCGAGCCGAAGGTCGCCAGCAATTCCTTGCGCAGCAGGACCCCGAGCGCCCTCATGCCAGCGACAGGAACCAGGCTTCGAGATCGGGCGTGTCGGCCATGGCTCGCACCCCGCGCAGCCGCCCCTCGAGCAGCACGCCGACGCGGTCGGCAGTCCGGGCGACCTCCCCAAGCACGTGGCTGCTCATCAGCACGGTATGGCGGCCGGCCAGGCCGCGGATCAGATCGCGCACCTCGATGATCTGGCGCGGATCGAGTCCGTTGGCGGGCTCGTCGAGGATCAGGAACTCCGGATCGTGCACCAGCGCCTGGGCAATCGCCGTGCGCTGGCGAAAGCCGCGCGACAGGGTCCGCGTGGGGCGGTCGGCGACGGACTGCAGCGCGAGGGCCACGATCACCCGATCGACCGCGTCGGCGACGGCGCGTCCGCGCATGCCGCGCAGGCGCGCCATGAAGGCCAGGAACTCCCGCACCCGCATGTAGCCGTAGACCGGTGCCGCCTCGGGCACGTAGCCGATCAGCCGGCGCACCTGCAGCGACTGCTCGACCGCATCGCAGCCGCAGATCTCGAGCTGGCCCGCGCTCGGCAACAGGTAGCCCGCCAGCAGGCGGATGAAGGTCGTCTTGCCCGAGCCGTTGGGACCGAGCAGGCCGAAGATCTCGCCGCGAGCTATATCGAGATCAAGCGAAGCAAGCGCCACGGTGGACCCGTAGCGCTTGCTCACGCCGCGCGCGATGACGGCGGCGGTCAGGATGAGGCCTCAGTCGTAGAACTCGGGCGCCTTCTTGGCCGCCTTGAACAGCTCCGGATCGTGGCCGATGAACAGCTTGGCGTTCTCGACGTCGCGAATGTGCCGGATCTTGGCGTAGCTCTCGTAGGCGTCGCTCGGACCCCAGGTGCCCGGGATCGGCGGGATCAGGTTCTTGTCCAGGCTCTCGGTCAGATAGACCACGTCGCTGGTCAGGATGGCCGAGCCGGTCTTGGGCAGCTTCACGACCATGAACTGGCTGCCCGGCGTGTGGCCCGGCGCCCGAATGAGGCGGATCGTGCCGTCATTGAACAGGTCGAAGTCGCCCTTGAGGCGGATCGTCTTCATGTTCTTGGTCTCGGCAAAGTCGCCGGGGATATAGTAGACGGAGTAGCCGACATCGGGCCACCACGCCGCCTTGAACTCGTCGTCCTGCGCAACCAGCGTCGAATTCTTGAACTGCCCGACATTGCCGCCGTGATCGAGATGCAGGTGGCCGACCACCAGGTACTTGATGTCGTCCGGCTTGAGCCCGATCTTGGCGAGTTGCACCGGAATGGCGTCGTCCTTGGTCATCTTGAGGCCGAAGCCCTTGGCGAGCGGACCCCACCAGCCGTCGGCATCGGTGATGGTCTTGTCGTTGTTGCCGCAATCAAACATCACGTTCCCTTTGGGATGCTTGATGACGTAGAAGCTCACCGGCGCCCAATCGATGTTGCCCTCGCCGCCGATCTGCAGCGCGGCCTTGGGAAAGCCGCCGAGCGAGCCGGACGTGAAGACGTAGAGTTTGGGACCTTCCTGAGCCGCCGCGGGGACGATCGAGCCAACGATCAAGGCGGCGAAGCACGCTAAAGCACTCAACGGACGCAGGAACCGAGTATCCATGGACGCTCCTCCTGTCTTTTCTATCTGCGACAAAGCGTCTCGCGACGCCACCCCGGCGTCAAGTCCGCCGTACGCATACCCCGCACACGGAACGAGGATCAGCCGGCAGCTTCCGCACAATCGGGATCGGCGTCGTCCGGCGGCCAGACCAGGGTGAAGCGCTCGAACACAGCGGGCATCGACTCATCGAATGTGAAGCCTTCGTCTCTGGCACGCGCCCGAAAATAGCCGATGTGCGCGGCGAGCCAGTAGGCCCGCGTGCGATCGCCCTCGCCTTCGTCCCAGGCAAAGGCGTCGTCGACCTCGCTGAGCGGCTTCACCTCGACCGTGCGCGTGCGCCAGATCGCGCGCGGCCGATCATGGCCGTCCAGCACGACGACATGGCCACCGACACGCGCCATGGTCTCGGCCCCCTGCTCGACGTCGCGCAGCAGGCAGGCGGTGGCTCGCTTGGGGCCCTTCAGGACGAGCGCCAGAAGCTCGTCGCCCATCTCGGGGCTGCTGCCGAAGCGGCACACATCGTAGCTCTGCTGCGCCACGCCGCGCGCGCGCCGGTACGATTCCCAGAACGCGGCGACTTCGGCCGAGCGCGGTTTGTCCATGCGGCGATCATGTCCGAAAATCGCCAGCCCGGAAATCCGCCGCGCCGTTAGATGTCCGACCAAACACGGAGCATCTGTCATGGCAACTCTGCGCAAGCAAATCGGCCTCGCGGCGGGCGCCGCCAGCGTCTGGTCGGCGGTTCCGCGACTTCGGCCAGGTCCATACCCGCGTGGCGCCGGGCTTCCTCACGAGACTGGAAATGGACCCGAACGCCAAGG
>CAZHQA010000055.1:14884-22900 GCA_964533955.1 uncultured Reyranella sp.
GCCTAGGCGGCGTCCTGCTTGGGCAGCACGTCCTCGTACTTCTTGAAGCCCGGCAGCTTCTCGATGCGGCCCATCCACGCCTTGACGTTGGCGTAGGGCGACAGGTCGATGGCGCCCTCCTCGGCATAGGCGACATCGCCATAGACCGCGACGTCGGCGATCGTCGGCTCGCTGCCGACCAGGAAAGCCGTGTTGGCCAGCGACGCGTCCAGCATCTTCAGCGCGTCGTTCGCCATGCCGGTGTAGAGCGTGTAGACGCTGTCGTCGGCCTTCATGAAGCCGCGCTTGATGGCGCGCGGGCGATAGACGTTGGGCGCCAGCCGGTCGAATTCCCAGAACAGCCATTCCCGCACCCGCGCCTTCTCCTCGGCGGTCTTGCCGCCCATCTTGCCGAACTTGTCGGCGAGGTAGAGCAGGATCGAGCCCGACTGGCAGAGCTTGAGATCGCCGTCGACCAGCGCCGGCACCTGGCCGAAGCGGTTGATGGCGAGATAGTCGGGTTGCTTGTGCGCGCCGGCGCGCAGATCCACATGCTTGTAGGCAAAGGGCTGGCCCATCAGCGACAGCGCCAGGCCCGCCTTGTAGGTCGGTCCGCTCAGCCAGATGCCATACAGCGTCAACTTGGACATCGTTTCCTCCCGTGGAAATGGATGGACGGGAACTAGCACGGCGCTTAAGACCCGCCCATGGAAATCAGTGCCCGTGACATCGATCACCTGAGCGTGACCGCGGACGCGCCCGAGGAACTGGCCACCCGGCTCGAGCTGATCGGCTTCAATTTCACGCCGGAGGGCGTCGAGCCGCGCTGCATCTGCTTCCAGCCGGCCGAGGACGACATCCCCAACTACATCGAGCTGATCGAGGGCGAACCCGTCGTTGCGCTCGCGCTGAACGTGGCCGAACTCGAAGGCGAGGAGCGCAGTCACGCCTGGGAGAACGAGGACGGCTACGAAGTCGAGGCTGCGGTGATCGTCGGTCCGGCCGGCGAGGGTCCGCTGCCCTGGTTCCCGGTTCAGCAGAAGCTGCCCGACGCCTTCATGGAACCGGAATGGATCGTCCATCCCAACGGCGCCCTCGGACTCACCGCCATTCACGCCGTGGCCGACGATCCGCGGGCGACGGCCGACGTGCTGGCGAAATCGTGGAAGGCCGTCATGGAGGAAATCTTCGACGGCTGCGCCCTGGTCAAGACCGGCGCCGTCGAGTTGCTGGTCTGGTCGCCGGGAGCCTGGCAGAGCGAATACAAGTCGGTCGAGGCGATGGCGCCCGAACAGCGACCGGCCATCGTCGGCATCACCGTCGCCGTCGAGCGCGCGCGACCGCTGCAGGCGCTGCTGCGCGCCAACAACGTGCCGTTTGCCCTGAGCGAAGGCGATCGCGTGGTGGTCCCGGCCGAGCACGCCGGTGGGCTCGCGATCGAGTTCCTGCCGCAGAACTAGTCGTTTCCTCCTCATTCAAATGGGGAAGTGTCGCCGAACCTAGAAGAGCGGTTGCGGTCCCTGCGGCACGCTCTTCCAGAACTCCGGGTCGTGGCCGAAGATCAGCTTCGCCCCGCCCTTCTCCAGCGCCTCCAGCCGGTCGAGTGACGCCAGCATTTGGGCCCGGTCGAACACGCGGAGCGGCAGGCGGCGCTCCTTCAGCGTGCGGCAGAAATAGCAGGCATCGCCGGTCAGCACGACCTCGCCCTTCTCGGTGCGCACCCTGAGCGACTGGTGGCCCGGCGTATGGCCATAGGTCGGAATGCAGACCACGCTGCCGTCGCCGAACACGTCGTATTCGCCGTCGACCTGCTTCACCTTGTGGCCGTGATCGAAGTCGGACTTGTAGAAGCCGAACTTGGTCTCGCTTTCGGGCGCCATGCCGACTTCCCATTCGCGGCGCTGCACGATCACCGTGGCGTTGGGCACGAACTCGTTGCCGCCGGCATGGTCGAAATGCAGGTGCGAGGCGATGATGAAGTCGATCTTGCCCGGATCGCGGTCGAGCGATTCGAGCTTCGATTTGATGTCATCCGTCGGTCCGAACTTGGAGAAATCGAAGATGCCGACGAGGCGCTCGCCGAGCCGGCCCTTGGCATTGGTGCGCAGTTCCGGATGCATGCCGGTGTCGTACAGCGCGCGGCCTTTGGGATGCTCGATCAGAAACGACGGGATGGGCAGGTCGATCGGCCCCTCGCCACCCTCCATCAGGGCGTTGAAGGGTCCGACCAGGTAGCCGCAGGTCATGGCATAGAGTCTTGCTGTCATATGGCGAATCTAGCACGCCGCCGTCAGGAACCGAACGGTGCGCTCGGCGTTTTCCGCAGATGTCCTCCGTTGCCGCAGCCGCCGCGTGAGCGCGCCGATCGAGAGCTACGGGCTGATCGGCGATTGCCAGACCGCGGCTCTGGTCGGCCTCGACGGCTCGATCGACTGGCTGTGCTGGCCGCGCTTCGATTCGGACGCGCTGTTCGCCAGGCTGCTGGGCGGCCAGAGCAACGGCTTCTGGCTGGTGACACCCTCGGAAACTCCGCAAAGGACCAGCCGCCGCTATCGGCCCGATACGCTGATCCTCGAGACGACGTTCGAGACAGCGACCGGCAAGGCCACGCTGATCGATTTCATGCTGCCGCGCGGCGCCTCGTCCGACCTGATCCGGGTGGCGCGCGGCGACGAAGGCGAGGTCGCCCTGTGCATGGAGCTGATGATGCGCTTCGGCTACGGCGCGACGACGCCCTGGGTGACGCGGCTCAGGGACGGCGGCATCAAGGCGGTCGCCGGGCCCGACATGGCCGTGCTGCGCACGCCCGTCCACGTCCGCGGCGAGAATCTCAAGACGGTGGCGCAGTTCACCGTCGCCAGGGGCCAGACCGTGGCGTTCGTCCTGAGCTACGGGCCTTCGCATCTGCCGATGCCGCCGCCGGTCGAGCCGCTCGATGCGCTCGACAAGTGCGAGACCTTCTGGCGCGACTGGACCGGCCGGACCAAGACTGCCGACTGCGATCCCTATACCGAGGCGGTCAAGCGTTCGCTGATCACGCTCAAGGCGCTCACCTATCTGCCGACCGGCGGCATCGTCGCCGCGCCCACGGCCTCGCTGCCCGAACGCTTTGGCGGCGAGCGCAACTGGGATTACCGCCTGTGCTGGCTGCGCGATGCCACCCTCACCCTGCTCGCCATGATGAACGCCGGAATCTACGACGAAGCGGCCGCCTGGCGCGACTGGCTGCAGCGCGCGGTCGCGGGCTCGCCCGACGAGATGCAGATCATGTACGGCGTGATGGGCGAGCGGCGGCTGACCGAATGGGAGATCGACTGGCTGCCGGGTTACGCCGATTCGAAGCCGGTGCGCATCGGCAATGCCGCCCACAAGCAGTTCCAGCTCGACGTCTACGGCGAGCTGATGGACGCCTTCGAGCAGTCCCGCAAGGGCGGCCTGGCCGCGACCGAGGAAGGCTGGAGCCTGCAGAGCGCGCTGGTCGAGCACATCGCCAAGGTGTGGGAACAGCCCGACAGCGGCATCTGGGAAGTGCGCGGACCGCCGCAGCACTTCGTCTATTCCAAGGTCATGGCCTGGGTGGCGTTCGACCGCGCGATCAAGGGTGTCGAGCAGCATGGCCTTGCCGGGCCGGTCGAAAAGTGGCGGACGCTGCGCGACAAGATCTCGAAAGAGGTCTGCAGCAAGGGCTTCGACGACAGCCGCAATACCTTCCGCGCGGCCTATGGCAGCGAGGAGCTCGACGCCAGCCTGCTCCTGATCGCTCAGACCGGCTTCGTGAAGCCCGACGACCCGCGCTACGTCGGCACTGTCGCGGCGATCGAGCAGGAGTTGCTGGCCGATGGCTTCGTGCGGCGCTACCGGACCCACAAGGTCGACGACGGGCTCGAGCCGGGAGAAGGCGCCTTCCTCGCCTGCAGCTTCTGGCTGGCCGACGCCTACGCCTCGATCGGCCGCCTCGACGACGCCGAGAAGCTGTTCAAGCGCCTGCTGTCGATCCGCAACGACCTCGGACTGCTCGCCGAGGAGTACGAGCCCAGCGAGCGGCGCCTGCAGGGCAACTTCCCGCAGGCCTTCAGCCACGTCGCCCTGATCAACACCGCCTTCAACCTGACGCGGCTCGAGAAGCCGCAGGAGCAGCGTGCCGACGGCCAGGCGATGGACAAGTCGAGCAAGGGCGACGCCAAGAACGTCGCCGGCCCACCCGGCGTCAGCCGTCCAGAGCCTTCTTCAAGAGCTCGTTGACGATCTTCGGATTGGCCTTGCCGCCGGTCGCCTTCATGACCTGGCCGACGAACCAGCCGAGCATGGTGGGCTTGGCCTTGTAGGCCTCGACCTGCTTGGGATTGGCCGCGACGATCTCCTGGATCGCCTTCTCGATCGCACCGGTGTCGGTAACCTGCTTCAGGCCGCGCTCCTCGACCAGCACGGCCGGATCCTTGCCGGTTTCTTCCATGGCGACGAACAGGTCCTTGGCGATTCGGCCCGATATCGTGCCGTCCTTCTGCAGGTCCAAAAGCTTGCCGAGATGCTCCGCCTTGATCGGCGAATCGGCGATCGTGGCGCCGCGCCGGTTCAGCATGGCGAAGAAGTCGCCGGTCACCAGTTTCACCGCCTCCTTGGCGTCGCGGCCCCCCTTGCTCCCATTGCACACGGTCTCGAAGAATTCGGCGGTCTCACGCTCGGCCACCAGAACGCCGGCATCGTAGGGCGTGAGGCCGTAGTCCCGGGTGAAGCGCTCCTTCTTGGCGTCCGGCAGTTCGGGCAGGCTTGCCTTGATGCCGTCGACGAACTCCTGCTTCAGCACCAGCGGCAACAGGTCGGGATCGGGGAAGTAGCGGTAGTCGTGCGCGTCCTCCTTGGAGCGCAGCGAGCGCGTCTCGCCCCTGCCGGGATCGAACAGCCGCGTCTCCTGCGCGATCTTGCCGCCGCCCTCGATGATCTCGACCTGGCGGCGTGCCTCGTACTCGATCGCCTGCTTCACGAAGCGGATCGAGTTCACGTTCTTGATCTCGCAGCGCGTGCCCAGTTCGCCGCCCGGCTTGCGCACCGACACGTTGACGTCGCAACGCATGGAGCCCTCGTCCATGTTGCCGTCGCAGGTGCCGAGGTAGCGCACGATCGAACGCAGCTTGGTGAGGTAGGCAGCGGCCTCCTCGGCGCTGCGCATGTCGGGCCGGCTGACGATCTCCATCAGCGCCACGCCCGAGCGGTTCAGGTCGACATAGCTCTGCGTCGGGTGCTGGTCGTGCAGGGTCTTGGCCGCGTCCTGCTCGAGATGCAGCCGCTCGATGCCGATCTTCTTGGTCTTGCCGCCCTCCAGGTCGACCTCGACCTCGCCCTCGCCGACGATCGGGTCCTTGTACTGCGAGATCTGGTAGCCGGCCGGCAGGTCGGCGTAGAAATAGTTCTTGCGATCGAACACCGAGCGCAGGTTGATCCTGGCGTTCAGCCCCAGTCCGGTGCGCACCGCCTGCTCGACGCAGCGCTCGTTGATCACCGGCAGCATTCCGGGCATGGCGGCGTCGACCAGCGACACCTGCGTGTTGGGGGCTGCGCCGAACGCGGTCGGGGCGCCGGAGAACAGCTTGGCGTGGGAGATCACCTGGGCATGCACCTCCAGCCCCAGCACGATTTCCCACTCGCCGGTCTCGCCTTTGATCATTGACATGACGGGTTAATAGGGCCTCGGGTTCATGGGGATCAAGCACCACTTCATATGGTGGGCGCCCGACCGCGAAACACTACGTCCCCGTTAAAATAACGGAAAAACACGGGGGCTCGACTGCGTGGCGCTGGATCCAGGCGCGCCAGAGCGCGGACCCGTCGATCATCGTTCCCTCGATGGCCGAAGGAGCCTGCGCGTCGCGGCGGAGCGCATGCGCCACGCCCTTCGGGTTCATCCCGTGCCGTCGGGCGAAAGCTTCATCTTCAGGAGTGGGACGCCAGTCGCCAGGCAAGGCGCCGCCGTGCTGCGTCGGAAGTTGGCGACAGTCGCAGCAATCCGGCCAAATCCGCAGCTTGAACGAGATGTGCGCCATGTCACCGCCCCTCCAGGGCATGACACCGTATATACGTCTACAGTATATATGGTCAAGAACAATATACGAACACCCGATCAAGGGCGTCAGCGTGGCGGCGTCCAAACCATCAAAAAGCGTTCCACCACCGCGGCGGAATTGTCCGACGCGAGCTGGAAGAAGGTGCGCAGCTGGTTGGCGCCCTCGCCGCCGCCGGCCAGGTCGGACAGGCTGCGGAAGGCGATGAACGGCACGGCATTGGCATAGGCGACCGTCGCCACGGCGGCGCTCTCCATGTCGAGCACCTGCGCCTTGAACGTATTGGACACGTACTGGCGAAAGGCGGCGTTATCGACGAAGGCCGCGCCCGACACGCCATTGCCGCCGACGACGAGGCGCGGCGCCCGCTCGAGGCAAGCCTGCTGCACGGTGCAGCGCTTCAAGTCGATGTCACCGATCTTGCCGGCGGCCGCCAGCATCCCGGCATCGGCCTCGAACCAGAAGCGCTTCTCGGCGCCGCCCCGGGCGCTGCGCACGTCGACATGGCCGGGAAAGATCATGCCGTAGTTGGGAAACGGGGGTGTATTCCACCAGGGCGGCGGCTGGAACTTGCCGTCGACCTCCCGGCCGAACGCCGCCTCGAGGTATTGCCCCCAGCGCGCCGCCGCCACGACGTCGCCGATATGCAGCGTCGGGTCGACGCCGCCGGCAATGCCGCTGAACACGATGCCGCTGACATCGAAGCGATCGAGCGCAAGCTGCGTTGTCATGGCGGCGTTCACCATGCTGATCCCGCTCAGCAGCAGCACGACCTGGCGGCCGCTCAGCCTGCCGGTGACGAACTCCACGCCGTTGACGCTGTAGGTCTTGGGGTCGACGAGCGCCGCCTTGAGCGCCTTCCATTCGGGCTCGAAGGCCGACATCACGGCGATGCGCGGCGTGGGATCGAGTCGATCGGCCGCCGCCAGCGGCGACGTGACGAGCGCCGATATCAAGCCGAGGAACGCAACGATGGTTCGCATGATCCGGCTGAATAGCCGGTTGGCCTTCGCTTCGCCATTCTTCATTGCCAGTGATATTCTCCAGATAACAAAGGGGTCTGGGAGGCCTGAGCATCATGTCCGTAGTCCATCGCCGCTCGCTCGTTGCCGGCCTTGGCGCCGTGGCGCTCGCCGCGCCCGCCATCGTAAAAGCCGCCAGGGCCCAAGGGGGCGACTGGCCCAAGGGGCCGATCAAGATCATCGTGCCCTTCCCGCCCGGCGGTTCGACCGACCCGGTGGCGCGCATCATTCAGGCCAAACTGATCGAGACCACGGGCTGGAACATCCTGATCGACAACAAGCCAGGCGGCACCGGCGCAGTCGGCTCGGCGGTGGCGGCCAAGTCGGCGCCCGACGGCCAGACCTGGATGATCACGTTCGACAGCCACATCCTCAATCCGGCCTTCGCACCCAACCTGCCTTACAAGGACTCCGACCTCTTCAACGTCATGGAGATCGGCCAGACGCCGCAGGCCATCGCCGCGCATCCCGACCGCCCCTACAAGACTTTCGCCGAGGTCATCGCCGATGCGAAGAAGCGGCCGGGCAAGGTCAGCATGGGCGTGCTCGGCGCCAGCCAGGGGCTGGTGCTGGCGACGCTGATCAAGAAGGAGAACGACGTCGACCTGAACCTGATCCCGTACAAGGGCGGCGGGCCGCTGAACCAGGACATCCTGGCCGGCGTCACCGACGTCGCCATGGGCAGCACGACGTCGCTCAGCCCGCATTTCGTCGCCAGGAAGGTCCGCCCGATCGCCGTCACCGGCGAGAAGCGCACGCCCTCGCTGCCCGATACCTCGACCTTGATCGAGCAGGGCGTGAAGGGCTTCCCCTCGTATTCGTGGTGGGGCGTCTATGCCCCGGCCGGCACGCCGCGGCCGATCGTCGACAGGATCCACGCCGAGATCACCAAGGCCGTGCGCTCGCCCGACGTCACGCAGAAATTCGTCGAAGTGTTCAACATGGAGATCCTGACCACC
>CAZHQA010000056.1:0-22211 GCA_964533955.1 uncultured Reyranella sp.
TGAACCTGTTCGGCCCGGGCAATCGCGCCAACGCCACGATCGGCCGCGCCACGCGGCTGATCCTGCGCAACGTGTTCCAGATGCTGCCCGGCATCTCCGACAAGTCGACCCAGGGCAATCCCGGCAAGTACAGCTTCTGCATCGCCGAGCGCAGCCGTGGCAATCCCTGGCCGCTGCTGTGCGAGGCCCAGGGCTATCCGAAGGGCACGTCGAGCGTGACCGCCTATGCCGGCGGCGGCTTCTGCAATGTCGAGAACCACGGCGGCAACACGCCCGAGCAGATCCTCGGCTCGGTCGCCGATGCCATGGCCAACTACGGCTGCATCACGCTCGGCCAGAGCGCGGTCATCCTGGCGCCGGAACACATGAAGATCATCGGCGATGCCGGCTGGACGCGCGAGAAGGCCCAGGACTACCTGTTCAGCCACGCCAAGCGCTCGGTCGAGGGTATGACCGGCGTCGGCAAGTACCGCGACCGCGAATACGAGACCCAGCACGGCGAGGGCGCGCACGCGCTGACCGAGCGGGGCTTCATGCATCGCGGCCTCAATCCGCAGGATATCCTGATCACCATGGGCGGCGGCGACGCCGGCGGCCATTCCTGCTTCATCCCGTCGTGGAGCCGCGGCCGCGGCTCGATCATGCAGCACGCCGCGATTCGCGCGGCCAGCTAGGAGGAATTCTCCCCATGCAGCTCTATTCGCCCCTGTCGACCACGCCGAAGCGCAAGTCGGTGCGCGCCCCGGTGCTCTCCGGCATCGACGGGCTGCGCATCGGCATCCTCGAGAACGGCAAGCTCAACGCCGAGGAGATGCTGAACGAATTCGCCAACCTGTTCGTCGAGCGCCATGGCTGCACCGTGCGCACGCTCGCCCACAAGAGCAACGCGAGTGCGCCGGCGCCCTCCAGCACCCTGGTGAAGGTCGCCCAGGAGGTCGACTTCCTGATCACCGGCCTGGGGGATTGAGGATCCTGCTCGACGTGCAGTCTGCACGACGGAATCACCTTCGAACAACTCGGCAAGCGCGCCGTTGTGCTGTGCACCGAACCCTTCCGGGTCACGGCCCGCAACATCGCGCGCGTGCTCGGCCTGCCCGACTATCCCTTCCTCACGCTGCAGCATCCGATCGGAAGCTGCACGCTGCCCGAACTGAAGGCCCGCGCCGAGGTCGCCTACAAGCAGGCGCTGCCGATCCTGCTGCAGCCTTAGACAAGCCGCTCTAGCTGCGGCGCTGGCGGATCGGCACGACCAGCAGGCTGCCCACGATCAGGGAGATGCCGCCCACGGTCAGCGCGAGGGTGAAGCTGCCGGTCCATTCCTTGGCCGCGCCGAAGAACCACGGACCGACCGTGCCGCCGAGGTTGCCGGCGCCATTGATGAGGCCGATGCCGACGCCGGCCACGGCGGGCGGCAGCACCTCGGTGGGCAGCGACCAGAACGGCCCGAAGCGGCCGAGGAACGAGCCGACGGCCAGGGTGAGGCAGATCAGGATGCCGACCGTCCCCCAGTGTCCGAGCAGCTGGCCCATCAGGAGGAACACGCCCGAGAAGGCAGTGGCGCAGATCATGTGCCACTTGCGCTCCTGGACGCGGTCGGAGTTCATCGCCACCAGCACCATCATCACCGCGCCCACCGCGGGCGGCAGGGCGGCCAGGAAGCCGACGGTGACGATCGACAGGCCGGTCTCCTTGAGCACTGTCGGCAGCCAGAAGGTGACGCCCCATTCCGCCATCAGGGCGGCGAAATTGTAGAGCGCGAGCAACAGTACGGCGGGATGCCACAGGACCGTGATCCAATGGCCTTGCACCGGCGAGGTCTGCGACTCCTCGGCCTTCAGCGCACTCTCGATGCGCGCCTTCTCGCCCGCGTCGAGCCAGGCCGCATCCTTGGGTTCGTCGACGATCGCCCAGATCCATACCAGCGCCCAGACCAGGCCGGGCAGCGCCTCGATCACGAACATCATCTGCCACCCGAAGTGCTCCAGCACGAGGCCGGAGATCGGGTTGGCGATGACCTGGGCGATCGGGATGCTGAGCAGGAACATGGTATTGGCGCGCGCCCGTTCGCCCCTGGTGAACCACTTGCGGATCAGCACGATGGTGCAGGTGAGCACACCGCCTTCGAACAGTCCGAGGATGAAGCGATTGGCGATCAGCTGGTTCTCGGTGTGTACGAAGGCCGTCGACAGCGACACGACGCTCCACATGACGGAGAGGCCGAGAATCACCCACTTGGCGCTCCAGACCGCGGCCAGCCTCCCGGCCGGGATCTGCAGGATGATGTAGCCCCAGAAAAACATGCCGGTGGCGAAGCCGATCGCCGAGCTCGACAGGCCGAGCTCCGTGCGCAGGGCCGGAATCGCCATGGCGATGTTGGTGCGATCGATGAAGGAAAGCACGTACATCACGAACGACACGCCCAGGATCCGCAGCCAGCGATTGTGGTGCGGCGCAAAGCCTGCTGATTCCGCCACGACGTCCCTCCCCCCGCCTCTTGTTTTCCTCCCCCGTCCTCGGGGAAGGTGTCGCGTTCTACTGCGACGGCCGGCCTCCGGCGACGGGAAGAGAGCGCATCAGCGCCGGTTGCGGCGCAGGTCCTCCTCGTCCTTCCACATCAGGTAATGCGGGCCGAGCTCCGCCAGCTTGGTGGCGCCGATCTGCGCCATGCTGATGTCGATCTCGCGGCGAAAGATCGAGAGCGCCTTGGAGGCGCCGGCGACGCCGCCCGCGGTGACGCCGTAGAGGGTCGGCCGGCCCTGGAAGACGAACTGGGCGCCCATGCAGATCGCGATCAGGGCATCGAGGCCGCGACGGATGCCGCCGTCGAACATGATGGTCATCTTGTCGCCGACCGCGTCGCGGATCGCCGGCAGCACATGCAGCGGCGACGGCGCATTGTCGAGCTGCCGTGCGCCGTGGTTCGACACCATGATGCCGTCGACGCCCAGCGAATGGGCGCGGATCGCATCGTCGGGATGCATGATGCCCTTCAATACGAAGTTGCCCTTGAACAGCTCGCGGTAGCGCTCGACGTGCTTCCAGGTCATCGGCGCGCGATTGTTGTAGGCGACCATGTCGGCCACCGCTTCAGCGCTGGCGCCCGGCGGCGCGTACTTCGCCCAATTGTCGAAATACGGCGTGCCATGGCGCAGCCACTCCAGCATCCACGCCGGATGCTCGAGCGCCTCGAGCTTGGTCGCCCAGCTGAGCTTGAGCGGCCGCCCCCAGCCGTTGCGGGCGTTGCGTTCGCGGTTGGAGCCCTCCGGCACGTCGACGGTGAAGACCAGCGTCTTGAGGCCGGCATCGCCCACCCGCTTGATCATGTCCTCGGAGATCGCCTGGTCCTTGGCCGAGTAGAGCTGGTACCAGCCATGGTCGGGCGCCAGCTTGCCGAGATCCTCGATCGAGCCGGTGCTCGAGCCCGACATGATGAACGGCACGTTGGCGTCGCGCGCGGCCTCGGCCAGCATCAGGTCGGCGCCGCGGCGGAACAGGCCGGCGAGGCCGGTCGGCGCGATGCCGATCGGGCTCGAGTAGGTGCGGCCGAACAGCGTGGTCGACTGGTCGCGCACGCTCACATCCACGAGATAGCGCGGCACGATGCGCGCCTGACGGAAGGCCTGCTCGTTGGTCACCAGCGCCACTTCGTCGTCGGTGCCGCCTTCGATGAAGTCGTACGCGATCTTGGGCAGGCGCTTCTTCGCCAGCTTGCGCAGATCGTCGATATTCACCACGCCGTCCATCGTTCGCTCCTAATCTGATTTCATCGCCTTGCGTTTCCACAGGTCCCACGGCCGCGCCACCAGCGCGTCGTTCGTCTTGGCCGCCGCCGCGGCTTCTTCCCTGGTGAGATACGTGACCGCGCCGAGCTTGATCGCCTCGGCCTGCAGCCGCGCATTCATCTCGGCATAATAGGCGTGAAACACGACCTGCGGTATCGACGTGCCGACCGTCACCGAGCCGTGGCCGCGCATCAACGCGACCGTGTTTCCCGCCAGGGTCCTGGCCAGCGCCGCGCCGATCTGAGGGCTGCTCACCAGCAGGTTGCTGCCCTGGCCGGCGATGTCGCGAATTTCGAAGACCGGCACGTCGAGCCCGAGGAAGGAGCTCATGTGGTAGATCGGCTGCAGCCGGACCTGCGAGACGGAGAAGGGAACGATCGCGGGCGAATGGCTGTGCACGACCGCCATCACGTCGGGCCGCGCCTTGTAGATCTCGCCGTGGATGAAGCGTTCAAGGAACAGCGCCTGGCCCTTCGGATCCACGGCCACGCTGTCGAGATCGTACTCCAGCACGTCGTCGGCCTTGACCAGAGCCGGCGCCATGCTGCGCGACATCAGGTAGCGATGGGGGTCCTTGTCGTGTCGCACCGAGAGGTGCCCGAAGCCGTCGACCACGCCGAGTTCGGCCAGCACGTGGTTGCCGACGACGAGGTCCTCGACCAGCCGGGCATCGGGCGCGCCGGCCGATCCGGGCTGCGCCAGGACCGGCGCGCCGGCCATCGCGAGCCCTGCGGCCAGCCAGGCGATGAAGCGCATGCGCGGGATTTTGGCGGTCTTTGGCGCCTCCGGCCAGCGGTGATAGATAAGCCGCCATGCAAATCAGACACGCGCGAAAGGGTGACGAGGCCCACCTCGTCCATCTGCTCGAGGAACACGAGCATCACTACGGCAACGCCGTATCGCGGGGCGCCGGCGCGCCGGGCGCGGCTTTCCTGGTCTCGCCACCGCATGGCGGCCCGGTCTGCCTGGTTGCCGAGCTGGACGGCAGGCTGATCGGCTTTGCCATCCTCAACCCCTACCCCCGGACCGAATCTCAGCCACGGCTTGTTCCTGAAGGAGCTCTACGTCGCCTCCCATGCCCGCTCCGCCGGAGTCGGCGAGCGGCTGATCGATGCCATCCGCCAGGAGGCCGAGCAGCGCGGCTGCTCGCGGGTCATCTGGACGACCGGCGAGCACAACGAGGGCTCGCAGCGCTTCTACGACCGGCTCGGCATGCGACGGGAGAAAAAGGTCTACTTCGTCATGGACGTGTGAGCTACGGTTCGGCGCAACCAGACCACCAGGAGGAAGCGCCATGAACCTGACGGCGGCCCAGATCGAGCAGTTCGATCGCGATGGCTTCCTGATCTTCGCGGATCTGTTCCAGCGCAACGAGGTCGCCGTGCTGCGGCGCGAGGTGGCGCGGCTCAGCCAGGTGCAGGCGGAAGAAGTCGTGCGCGAACATACCGGCGGCGTGCGCACCATCTTCCGTGTCCACGAGAACGACGGCCCGACCCGCAGCACGCCGTTCCGCGCCCTGGTCCGCACGCCGCGCCTGTTGCGGCCGGTGCAACAGGTGCTGAAGGACGACTCGGTCTACGTCTATCACACCAAGATCAACACCAAGCCCGCCATCGAGGGCACGGTCTGGCAGTGGCACCAGGACTACGGCTCGTGGATGCGCGACGGCTGCGCGCGACCCGACATGGCCACCTTCAACGTCATGATGACCGACACGACCGAGATGGGCGGCGCCCTCTATCTCATTCCCGGCAGCCACAAGCTCGGCCGCATCGAGCCGGTCTACGACGAGTCGACCTCCTACAAGTTCTGGGCGATGCCCAGGCAGCGCATGATCGAGATCCTGAGGACGTCGCCCGCGCCGGTCGCGGTCACAGGACGTGCCGGCACCTGCGTGCTGTTCCATTGCAACCTGCTGCACGCCTCCGGCCACAATCTGTCGGCCGAGGACCGCTGGCACATCTACGTCTCCTGCAACACCGTCGCCAACAAGCCGCAGCTCGGCCCGACTCCGCGGCCCGACTGGGTGGTGTCGCGGAACTGGAACGCGCTGCCGATCGAGGACGACCAGGGCGTGCTGAAGGCGGCCTGACTGGCTCTCATCCTCCACCATTACGACTTCTCGAACTTCGCCGAGAAGGCGCGGCTGATGCTGGGCTTCAAGGGCCTGGCGTGGCACTCGGTCACCCAGCCGCCGATCCTGCCCAAGCCCAAGCTCAAGCCGCTGACCGGCGGCTATCGCCGCATCCCCGTGCTGCAGGACGGCGCCGACCTGTGGTGCGACACCCGGCTGATCGCCCAGGAACTCGAGCGCCGGGCGCCCTCGCCCACGTTCTTTCCCAAGCAGACGCACGGCCAGGCCGAGGCGATCGCCTGGTGGGCCGAGCACCAGTTCATGCGGCCGACCGCGCTCTTCGTCTCGGGCATCAATGCCGACCACATGCCGGAGGGCCTGCATGAGGATCGTGCCCGCCTGCATGGCCTGCCGGTGCCCTCGATCGAGGCCGTTCGCCAGGCCGCGATCCGCAACCGCCAGCTGGTGCGGCCGCAGATCAAGTGGCTGGCCGAGATGCTCGAGGACGGGCGGCCGTACCTCCTCGGCGGCGCACCCTGCATCGCAGACTTCGCGGCTTATCATGTGGTCTGGTTCTATCGCGGCCGGCACATCGATTGCCGCGCCGAGTTCGACCCCTATCCCCGCCTGATCGCCTGGCGCGACCGCATGGCCGCGATCGGGCATGGCCGGCGCCGCGAGATGGAGCCCGACGAGGCGCTGGCGATCGCCCGCGAGGCCACGCCCAGCGCGCGCCTGCCCTCCGATCCTCAGGAGGGCGATCCCCTGCCCGGCCAACGTGCCCGCGTGCGGGCGGCCGACAATGCGCGCGACTGGGTCGAGGGCGAGGTGCTGTTCATCGATGCCGACGAGATCGCCCTGCTGCGCTCGGATCCGGAAGTCGGCGAGGTCGCCGTCCATTTCCCGCGCCTTGGTTACGACTGGCGGCGCGTCAGCGCCTGAAGCGTCCGATGCCGAGGCCGTCGATCGGCACGTTGGTCGACCCGGTGGCGACCAGCTCCGCCATCATGGCGCCGGTGCCCGGCCCAAGCTGGAAGCCGTGGGCGGAAAAGCCGAACTGGTGATAAACGCCTTCCGAGGTCGAGCTCGGCCCGATCACGGGAATGTCGTCCGGCATGCGCGCCTCGATGCCGGCCCAGGCGCGCACGATGGTGGCTTCCCGCATCGCCGGAAACATCTCCCACACCGTCTTGGCCGAGGTCGCGAGCTTCTGCCAGTCGAGCACGGTGCGGTTCTCGTCGCGGAACGGCTGGGCGAGATGGCCGCCGCCGATCACGACCGTGCCGTTGCCGCGCTGCTTGAACGAGAGCTTTCGTCCGCGCAGGATCACCACCGGCCGGATGAAGGGCGCGAGCGCGCTGGTCACCATCAGCATGGGCGCGATCACGTCCAGCGGCACCGGTTCGCCCAGCATGGCGGCGATCCGGTCGGCCCAGGCGCCAGCGGCATTCACCACCTTGGGCGCCTCGATCGGACCGGCGGTGGTTTCGGCGCGCCAGACGCCGCCGACGCGGGCGAGCCCGGTCACGGCGACGCCTTCGATCACCTCGGCGCCCTGCTCGATTGCCCGACGGCGGAAGGCTTGCGTGGTGATGAACGGATCGGCGGCGCCGTCGCGGCGCGACACCACGCCGCCCACGCAGTGCTCGGACACCGCCGGCATCAGGCGTCGCAGCTCGGCCCGGTCGATCAGCTCCTCATGCGTGAAGCCGCGCAGCCGCAGGTCGTCGACGCGCTTGCGAAAGTCGGCGAGCTCGGCGTCGGTCTCCGCCACCAGCACCGTGCCGTGGCTCTCGAAGCCGCAATCGTCGCCCACCAGATCGTCGATGTGCTCCCACAGTTCCATCGACTTGATCGACAGCGGGATCTCCGCCAGGTGCCGCGCCAGCTGCCGCACGCCCCCGGCATTGACCCCCGAGGCATGGCGGCCGGCATGATCCTTCTCGACCAGGATCGGCTTCAGGCCGCGCAATGCCAGGTGCAGCGCCGTCGAGCAGCCATGGATGCCGCCGCCGATCACCAGCACATCGGCGGTGCGCGCCATCGCTAGCGCTCCACTGCCTTGCGCTCGGCCTCGGCGATCGGCAGCGAGGCGAGCTCGCCCAGGGTGATCGGCTTGACCGGCGGCCGCAGGCGCCAATAGCCGACCTCGGCGGGCGACGTCTCGCGCTCGGCTGCGATCAGCTCGGTGACGGTGAGCCCGCACATGCGGCCCTGGCACGGGCCCATGCCGCAACGCAGGAAGGCCTTCATCTGGTTGGGCCCCTCGCAGCCGATGCGGGCCATGGCGCGCACCTGCTCGGCCGTCACCTCTTCGCAACGGCAGGCCACTGTCTCTCCCACCGGCTGACGCAGGGCCTCGGTGGGCCGATACAGCCAGTCGAGGAACGCGCGGCCCATCTCCTCGCGCACCAGCGCCTGGCGGAGGGCCTGGCTGTCGGGCACGGGCGCCTCGGGCTTCAGCGCCCGCACCGCCGCAATGGCGGCAATCCGCCCGCGCTCGGCCGCCGCCGTGCCGCCCGCGATCCCCGCGCCGTCGCCGGCCACCGCGATGCCCGGCACCGAGCTCGTGAAATCGCGATCGACCACCGGCTCGAAGCAGAGCTGGCGCGCGTTCCAGCGATGCTCGAGGCCGGCCGCCATCGCCAGGTTGACGTTCGGCACCACGCCCTGATGCAGCAACAGAAGATCGGCCGGCAGTCGACGGCCGTCGAAGGCCACGTCGCGCAATTGCCCGTCGCCCAGCGCCTCGAGACTCCCGACGCGAATCACCGGCACCTTCAGCTTGACCTCGCGCAGCAGCGCCAGGCCCTTCGACCGATAGGGCGAGAGCGCGAAGTCGGGCAGGTGCATCGCCGCCCGCAGCCAGTTGGCCCGCGGCGCGGTGTCGAGGATCGCCTCGATCCTGGTGCCGGCGCGCAGGAGCTGCGCCGCCAGCAGCCAGAGCAGCGGGCCGGCGCCGGCCAGGAAGGTGCGTCCCTCGGGCACCAGCCCCTGCGCCTTGAGGGCGGTCTGCGCCGCGCCCGCCGTCATCACGCCGGGCAAGGTCCAGCCGGGAATGGGAAACGGCCGCTCGAGCGAGCCCGTCGCGACGATCACGCGCCGCGCCTGAATCAATCGCGCATGGCCTCCGATCGACACGCCGACCTGCAGCGAGGGATCGAGGCTCCACACCGTGGCGCCGCAGACGATCGACGCGCCGCTTTCCTTGGCTTCGGCAGCGAGCGCTGCACCGGCCCAATAGTCATCGCCCAGGATCGAGCGGTTCGTCACGGGCGTGCTGGTGATGCCGCGATAGATCTGGCCGCCGACGCCCGGGTTCTCGTCGAACAGCACGGTCGCGAGCCCGGCACGCGCCGCCAGCGATGCCGCCGCCAGACCTGCGGGACCGCCGCCGACCACGACCAGGTCGTAGGAAGAGGCGAGATCGGTCGCGTTCATGGCGTACATCCCTCGTCCCGGAGATCTGTGTCATGCCGAGCGAAGCGAGGCACCTTTCCTGATCCGCAAAGGCCCCTCGCTTTGCTCGGGGCGACACGGGCTTCGCTGCTCCCGGCGTGCGTCATCGTCCGGCCTCGCGCTTGCCCTGCTGGGTCTCGACCGCCATGCCGGCGCGCACCGGCACCAGGCAGGCCTGGCGGCTGCCGACACCGTCGATCGTGACCAGGCAGTCGAAGCACACGCCCATCAGGCAATAGGGTGCGCGCGGCGCGCCGGAAACCGGTGTGGTGCGGATGTGCCTGATGCCGGCCGCCAGCAAAGCCGCGGCAACGGTGTCGCCCTCGCGCGCCCGGATCTCGCGGCCGTCGACCTTCAGCGCGAGCGTCGCGTCCTTGTCACTGAGTCGCCGGAACATGGAACCTCCGCGCGCTGAAGGGGGCCACCAGGGCCTCGTCGAGAGCCCCACGGGCGATCATCGGCGCGATGGTCAGCGCGTGATTGGCGCAGAGCGTCACTCCCGAATGGCAGCACAGCACGAAGGCGCCGGGATGCGTCTCGGACTCGTCGTAGATCGGAAATCCGTCCTTGGTCATCACTCGAATGGCACTCCAGGTCCGCACCACATTGACGTTGGTCAGGAGCGGGAACATGCGCACCGCCCGCTCGGCCTCGGTGGCGCTGACACCGAGCGTCAGGCCGCGCGGGTCGGTGCTCTCCTCCTTGGAATCGCCCATCATCACCGTGCCTTCGTCGGTCTGCCGCAAGGTCACCACCGGATGGTGGAGGAACGGCCGCAGCCGCTCGGTGACCACGATCTGCCCGCGCTCGGGCTTCATCGGCGCCTCCAGCCCGACCATCGGCGCCAGCCGCATGTTGGCATTGCCGGCGGCAAGGGCGACGCGGCCGGCCCGTACCTCGCCTCCCGTCGTGTCGAGGCGGAACTCGCCGCCCTCGCGGCTGATGTTGTCGACCCGGTGGCTCGGCCGGTAGCTCACGCCGCGCGCGTTGAGCGCGGTGTGCAGGGTGCGGAACAGGCGCAGCGAATTCACGTGTCCATCGAGCGGGCAGTAGCTCGCGCCCACGACCTCGCGGCCGATATCGGGCAGCATGCGCGCCACCTGGTCGTGATCGAGGATCTCGGTCTTGTACTCGACGATGCCCGGCTGGTTGTGCAGGCGCTTCAGCACGTTGGCCCGCGCGTCGAGCTCCCTTTCGGACAACGCCAGGTGAAAGCCGCCGGGGCGCTGGAAGCAGACGTCGAGGCCGGTCTCCTGCTTCAGCAGGTCGGCGAAGCCGCCCCAGGCATTCGACGAACGGATCGTCCAGCCGGCATAGGGTGCAAGGCCCAGCCCCTTGCTCTGCACCCAGACCAGGGCGAAGTTGCCGCGGCTCGCGCGCACCGCGCGATCGCCCTCGTCCAGCACCACAACGCGGCAGCCCTCGCGCGCCAGGCCCCAGGCGGTGGCGATGCCGACCAGCCCGCCGCCCACGACCGCGACGTCGTAGTCGCCCGCGGCCCCCCTAGCGGCCATCGGCGCCTCGTCCGACCAGCAGGCGCTCCAGGCCATAGGCCCGGTCGAGCGCCACCAGCGCCACCACCGTGACGGCGATCACCGCTGCCGAGACCGACGTCACCAATGGATCGATATTGTCCTGGATGTAGAGAAACATGCGCACCGGCAAGGTTTCGGTCCCCGGTGCTGCGATGAACACGGTCATCGTGATCTCGTCAAACGAATTGATGAAGGCGAGCGCCCAGCCGCTCACCAGGCCGGGCAGCACCAGCGGCAGCGTGATGCGCTTCAGCACCGTCCAGTCCGATGCGCCGAGCGAAACGGCGGCGTGCTCGATGGCGCGGTCCAGCCCGATCGCGGAGGCCAGGGTCAGACGCAGCGCAAACGGCAGCACGATCACGATGTGCGACAGCACCAGGCCGGCGAAAGTGCCGCCCAGCCCGATCTCGGTGAAGAAGCGCAGGAAGGCGATGCCGAGCACCACGTGCGGGATCATCAGCGGCGACATGAAGAGCGTCGTCATGGCCTGGCGCCCGGGGAAGCGGTAGCGCGCGATGGCGAGCGCCGCCGGCACCGAGAAGCCGACCGCGATCGCCGACGACAGAGCGCCCAGCCAGACGCTGCGCCAGAACGCCGAGACGAATTCGGGGTAGCGGCCGATGGCGCGGAACCAGCGCAGCGACCAGCGGTCGGTCGGGAAGGAGAGGAAGCCCTCGGGCGTGAAGGCGACGCAGCACACGACAACGATCGGCGCCAGCATGAAGACGACGAACAGCGCGTGGTAGCCGAGCGCCAGCGGACCGTTCCGGCTCATGGGCGGCGCCTCATGCGAAGACCTGCGCATAGCGCCGCTCGACCAGGCGGTTGGTGCCGACCACGATCAGCACCAGCGCCACCAGCAGCAGCACCGCGATGGCAGCGCCCAGCGGCCAGTTGAGCGTGTTCAGGAACTCGTCGTAGGCCAGGGTGGAGGCGACCTTGAGCCGCCGCCCGCCGATGATGGCGGGTGTGGCGAAGGCCGACGCCGCGAGGGCAAAGACGATCACCGCGCCCGACAGGATGCCGGCCATGGCTTGCGGCAGCACGATGCGACGCAACACGGTGAGCTGGCCCGCGCCCAGCGCAACGGCCGCGTTCTCGACCTGCGGGTCGAGGCGCTGCAGCGCCGCCCACACGGCCAGCACCATGTAGGGCATCAGCACGTGGCTGAGCGCCACCACCATGCCGGTCTCGGTGAACATGAAGGGCAGCGGCGCCGAGATCAGGCCGAGCGAGATCAGCGCCTTGTTGACCAGGCCGGAGTTGCCGCCGAACAACAGCGCCCAGCCGAGCGTGCGGGCAACGACCGAGATCAGGAGCGGCCCCAGGATCACCAGCAGGAACAGCCCGCGCCACGGGCTCTTCATGCGGTTGAGGATATAGGCCTCCGGCGCGCCGAACAGCGCGGCGAGCGCGGTCACCAGCAGCGCGATGCGGAAGGTGCGCCCGAACATCTCGAAGTAATAGGAATCGGTGAAGACCTCGCGCCAGTTCTTGAGGACGAACACCGGCTCGATGCCCTTGTATTGCCCCCAGTCGTGGAACGACAGCAGCACGGTCATGATCAGCGGCACGACCACGACGCCCGCAAACAGCAGCAGCGCCGGCAGGCTGAGAAGATACGGCGTGAAGTTCCCCTCCCCCGCAGACGGGGGAGGGCAATGAAACTCCCCTCCCCCGTCTTCGGGGGAGGTGTCGGCGCCTTGCGCCGACGGAGGGGGTCGGGTGTCTCAGTCATGAGGAAGGGCCAGGTGAACTTGCGCACCCTCCGCCGGCATCGCCTCGCCGGAATTCTGGCGAATCACCGTCACCAGCCCGTCGGCGGTGTCGACCTGGTAGAGCCAGTGATTGCCCTGGAAGATGCGGGTGCGCACCATGCCCGCCACGCCGCTCGCCGCGAAGGCGATCATCTCCGGCCGCACGGCACGGCCGGAAACGCGATTGATGCGGCCGAGGAACGAGGCGACGAACTCCGTGGCCGGCCGCTCGTAGGCCTCGTGCGGCGGCGCGATCTGCTCGGCCCGGCCATGGTTCATCACCACGATGCGATCGCTGAGCGCCATCGCCTCGGCCTGGTCGTGCGTCACCAGGATCGTCGTCGTCCCGACCGTGCGCTGGATCTGGCGCAGCTCGATCTGCATTTCCTCGCGCAGCTTGGCGTCGAGGTTGGACAGCGGCTCGTCGAGCAGCAGGATCTGCGGGCGGATCACCAGGGCGCGGGCCAGCGCCACGCGCTGCTGCTGGCCGCCCGACATCTGGCGCGGGAAGCGGCCGGCAAAGGCCCTCAGTCCGACAAGCTCGAGCGTCTCGCCGACGCGTTTGCTGCGCTCGGCCGCCGCGACGCCCTGCATCTCGAGTCCGAAGGCCACGTTTTCCGCCACCGTCATGTGCGGGAACAGCGCGTAGCTCTGGAACACGATGCCCAGTCCGCGCTTGGCCGGCCTGACGGCCAGAAGATCGCGGCCTTCGAGCCGGATCGCGCCGGAGCTCGGCTCGACGAAACCCGCGATCATCTGCAGGGTCGTCGTCTTGCCGCAGCCCGATGGTCCCAGGAGCGACACGAACTCGCCCTTCTCGACGTCGAGCGACAGGCCGTCGACCGCGGCCTGCGTGCCGAAGCGCTTGGTCAATCCGTCGAGGACGAGGAACGCCATGGTCCCGACGTCAGGTGACGATGCGCGCCGCGGCGCCCCGGTGCAGTCGATAGAAGGCGTCCTGCGGCTGGTCCATCTTCAGGACCTCCGTGTCGGGCACGCCGAGGAACAGCCCGCGCAGCACGCGGCCGATGCCGCCATGCGCGAACACCGCCACCGGTCGCGCCGCGGCCAGCGCGGCGATATCGTCGAGCGCCGGGCGGGCGCGCTCGACCACCATGACGTAGCTCTCCCCGCTGGGCGGCGCGTAGCTCCAATGGTCGAGCCGCCGGGCCGCCATCGCGCCCGGCCAGCGGGCCTCGATTTCCGGACCGGTCAGCCCGTCCCAATCGCCCCAGCTCATCTCGCGCAGCCGATGATCGAAGGACTCATCGTCGTGCGACAGGCCTGCCGCCGCAGCGGCGATTGCCAGGGTCTCGCGAACGCGGCCGAGCGGACTCGCCCGCACGACGACGGTGGATGGGTCATACCCGGCAAGCTGCAGTTCGTGCGCCAGCCTCCGACCCATGGCGCGCGCCTGCTCGCGGCCCGCCGGGGTCAGCGGCGAATCGAGGAAGCCCTGGGCCCGCTTCTCGGCGTTCCACTCGGTCTCGCCGTGACGGAAGAGATAGATCGGATGGTCCACGCGCGCGGCTGCCTAGCGCTCGACCTCGCGGTTCCAGCGCTTGGTCCACTCCTCGCGCTGGGCGTTGATGGCGTCCCAGTCCGGCGAATAGATCAGCTTGGCGCGCTCACCGACCGGCGCCATCCTGAGCTGCGGCATGTTCACGTCGACCTTGGTATTGACCGGCCCGTTGCCGCTCTCGCGAGCGAGCGCGGTCTGCACCGGCTCGGAAATCATCGCCTTGATGAACTCGATCGCCAGCGGGCTGGCCGAGGCCTTGGCCACCGGGCAGGCCGAGGCGAGCAGGATCGGCGCGCCTTCCTTGGGATAGATGAAATCGACCGGGAAGCCCGTGTTGGCGAAGGCCTGCACCCGGCCGGTGCCCCACACCGCGATCTGGCCCTGCCCCGACTGGAACAGCTCGGTCATCTTGCCCGGCGAGGGCTCGTAGACCAGGACGTTGGGATTGATGTCGGCCTTCATCACCTTGAAGCCCGGCTCGATGTTCTTCTCGCCGCCGCCGTTCAGCCTGGCGAACATCATCAGCGTGTACAGGCCATAGGTGTTGTTGATCGGCGGGATCACCAGCAGCTTCTTGAACTTGGGATCCTTGAGATCGTTCCACGAGGTCGGCGTCGCCCAGCCCTTGTCCTTGAAGGTCTTGGTATTGATCATGAAGCCGGTGCCGGTCTGGCCGACCGCGACCGCCTTGTCGCCCTTGAACGAGGCGGCGGGATAAAGCTCGCTCTTGTCGAGGCCCTGGAGGGTGCCGCAGAAGCCGAGCTGGATCGCCTGGTACATCACGCCGTCATCCATGACGGCGACATCGATCACCTGGTTGGCCTTCTGTGCCTGCAGCTTGGCGAGCGTGTCGGTGGAGTTGCCGGCGACGTACTCGACCTTGACGCCATGCTTCTTTTCGAAATCGGGGATGATGAACTTTCGCATGTCCTGTTCCCACGACCCGCCATAGGCGGCGACGACCAGCGTCTTGCTCTGCGCCAGCGCGGGCGAGGCGGCAGCGGCCAGCAAACAGGCAACGGTGATGGTTCTGAGCATCGGCTGACCCCTCTTCAAGACCGAGCGCTCAGCTTCGTTCCCTCGCTACGCGGCGTCAACCGAACTGCAGCTCGATCGCGTCATGCCGAACCTCATGCCCAACCCGTGTCATCCCGAGCGAAGCGAGGGACCTTGGATTGTGCTGCGAAAGGTCCCTCGCTTCGCTCGGGATGACACGGGCTGGCTCAATCAGCTTCGAAATCAACGCGCCAGAAAGAACGTCAGCTCGTGCTTGTTGTGATGCAGGTGCACGACCTCGGCGCCGGGCAGCGCGGCGAACGCCGCGGCGGCATCGTGGTCGGTCGCGCCCTGGAACTTGATGGTGCAGACGAAATTGCTGACCAGCCCCGAGCCGCGCCAGCGTTCGACCAGGCGCAACAGCCGTTCGGGATAGCAGGCGATGTCGCTGAACAGCCAGTCGACGGACCCGACGCTCGCGGGCTCGAGCGCAAAGGCGCTCTCGCCGCGCCAGTCGACGCCCGGCATCGCCGCCACCCTGGGATCGAGCGGCGCCTTGTCGATGGCGATCACTTGCGCGCCGAGGCTCGCCACCACGGAGGTCCAGCCGCCCGGCGAGGCACCGAGATCGAGGCAGCGCTCGCCGGGCCGCGGCCAGCGTCGCAGGCGCACCAGCGCCTCCCAGAGCTTGAGGTAGGCACGGTTGGGCGGGCCGGTCTTGTCCTCGATGAACGCCACCTCGCCATTGGGAAACGGGGAACTGCAGCGCGCCGCCATCAGGAGCCGGTCGGGCGCCAGCAGCGTCCAAGAGCCGAGCGGCGCGGTCGGCGCCGCCGCCGGAAAGGCGATGGGCTTGGCCGAGACGTGCGGCAGGCGCTCCTGGATCAGCGCGGCGCGGCGATGGTGCAGCGGCGCGTACATCGCCCAGTTGCGCTGGACGTCGCGCAACGCCTTGGCGGCGGCGCCGATCGAGCCGACCGGCAGCTCGACGCAGTCGTGCCAGACGTTGGCGGCCCACGCGGCAGGCACCGCCTTGTCGCCGATCAGCAGCCGCCCGTGCGCGCGCGTCGTGGCGCCGGCCCGGCGCAGCTCCTCGGCGAGCTGCGGCTCGAAGCCGTCAGCCGCGAGATAGGCAGTAGTCATCGAGCGCGGCGAGATGGCGTTGCTTCGTCGTCTGGTCGCAGAAGGCCGCGTCGAAGCCGTTGCGCGCCAGGGTCACGATCTCCTCGCGGCCGAGCGCCAGCGCCTGCCGGGCCGCCAGGAAGTTCTCGGTGACGTAGCCGCCGAAATAGGCCGGGTCGTCTGAATTCACCGTCGCCCGCAGGCCCGCATCGAGCATGCGCCTCAGCGGATGGCGCGCCATGTCGGTCACGACGCAGAGGCGAAGGTTCGACAAGGGACAGACGGTCAACGCCATCTTCTCGCGCGCCAGCCGCGCCACCAGGGCGGGATCGTCGAGCGCCCGATTGCCGTGGTCGATGCGGTCGACCTTCAACAGGTCGAGCGCCTCGCGCACGTACTCGGCGGGCCCCTCCTCGCCCGCATGGGCGACGGCGTGCAGGCCGAGACTCTTGGCGCGGGCAAAGACGCGCTGGAACTTCGAGGGCGGATGGCCCTTCTCCGACGAATCGAGGCCGACGGCGATGAAGCGCTCGCGCCACGGCAGCGCCTCGTCGAGCGTGCGCTGCGCGCTCGCCTCGTCGAGATGGCGCAGGAAGCAGAGGATCAGGCCGCTGGTCACGCCGAGCTGGCGCCCGGCGTCGACGCAGGCGCGCGACAGGCCGTCGATCACCGTCTTGAAGGGGATGCCGCGCTCGGTATGGCCCTGCGGATCGAAGAAGATCTCGGCGTGGCGCACGTTCTGCGAGGCCGCCTTCCGGAAGTAGGCCATCGCCAGGTCGTGGAAGTCCTGCTCCTGCCGGAGCACGCTCATGCCTCGATAGTAGAGGTCGAGGAAGTCCTGCAGGCTGCCGAAGCGATAGGCGGCGCGCACCGCCTCGACGTCGGCGTAGGGCAGTGCGACGCCGTTGCGCCGCGCCAGTGCCAGCATCATCTCCGGCTCGAGGCTGCCCTCGATGTGGATGTGCAGTTCCGCCTTCGGCAGCCCCGCGATGAAACCGCTGAGATCGTCCATGCCGGCAACCTATTTCATGGGCAGGCGTTCGCAGGAAGAGTCTTTCTATGGAGGAACGTATGGCCAAGGAATCGCCCTCCCAGCGCAAGAGCGTCGGACGGGTCATGCACGAGTTCAAGCACGGCGAGCTGAAGAGCGGTCGCGGCGGGCGGGCCGGCAAGGTGAAGAACCCGCGCCAGGCGATCGCCATCGCCCTGCACGAAGCCGGCGCCTCGAAGTACGCGAGCGCCAACGAGAACCGCCGCAGCCTGGCTCGCACCAAGCAAAAGGAAGCGCGCGGCAAGACGGCCCAGCAGGAGGCCGAGGGCAAGAGCCACGTCGGCGCCCGCGGCCGGCGCGAATCGAGCCGCGCCATGGGCGGCAAGAACGCCCGGAAGACGACGCGCCGCCGCGCGTAGTTCTTGCTTCATGCTCTTCCGGACCGCGCGCGTCTCGCGCGCCTCATGAGCGCGCGGGACGCGCGCGGTCCAGAAGAGAGCATGACTCCCGACTTGCGGCCTATGCTAACCTCCGGCCAACACGGAGGCGTACATGGCGAAGTTTGGTATCGGTGATTCGGTTCGCAGGCTCGAGGATCCGCGGCTCCTGACGGGCGGCGGGCGCTATACCGACGATACGAAGCTCAGCCAGCCGGCGGCGCGCATGTACGTGCTGCGCTCGCCCCATGCCCACGCCGACATCAAGAGGGTCGATGCTTCGGCCGCCCGCAAGGCACCGGGCGTGCTGGCGGTCTTCACCGGCGAGGACGTCGCCAAGGCGGGCTTCGGCGACGTGCCCTGCCTGGTGCCGTTGCAGAACCGCGACGGCAGCGAACGCGCCGACACCTCGCGGCCGATGCTGGCCAAGGACCGCGTGCGCCATGTCGGCGACCCGGTGGCGCTGGTCGTGGCCGAGACGCTCGAGCAGGCCAAGGACGCCTCCGAGCTGATCGAAGTCGACTACGACGCCCGCCCCCACGTCGTCGGCACCTATGAGGCGGCCCAGCCCGGCGCGCCCCTGGTACACGACCACATCAAGGACAACATCGTGTTCGACTGGGAGATGGGCGATCGGGCCGCGACCGACGCCGCCTTCGCCAAGGCCGACCGTGTGGTCACGCTGCGGCTCGTCAACCAGCGGCTGGTGGTGAACTCCATGGAGCCGCGCGGCGCGATCTGCGAATACGACGCCACGGACGACCGCTCGACGCTCTGGGTGTCCTCGCAGGGCGTCAGCATGATCCGTCCGGTGGTGGCCGACATGATCCTGAAGATCGGCTCGCCCAAGCTTCGCGTGCGCACCGGCGACGTGGGCGGCGGCTTCGGCATGAAGATCTTCGTCCATCCCGAATACCCGATGATCGTCTGGGCCTCGCGCACGCTGAAGCGCACCGTCAAATGGATTCCCGATCGCCAGGAAGCCTTCCAGTCCGACGTGCAGGGCCGCGACCACGTGTCGATCGCCGAGATGGCGCTCGACAAGGACTGCCGCTTCATCGGCGAGCGCGTCACGACCTACGCCGCACTCGGCGCCTATCTCAACCATTTCAGCGTCTTCATCCCGACCATGGCCGGCAGCTCGATGCTGAACGGCCTCTACGCGACGCCGGCGATCTACGTCAACGTGAAGGGCGTGATGACCAACACGGTGCCGACCGATGCCTATCGCGGCGCCGGCCGGCCCGAGGCGGCCTACCTGATGGAACGCTTCGTCGACCACATCGCGCGCGAGACCGGCAAGACGCCGGACGAGATCCGCGCCATCAACTTCATCAAGCCCGGCCAGATTCCCTACAAGACCGCGCTCGGCGACACCTACGATTCCGGCAACTTCGAAACGCTGATGCGCAAGGGCATGGAGAAGGCCGACTGGAAAGGCTTCCCCGCCCGCCGCGCCCAATCCGCCGCCCGCGGCAAGTGGCGCGGCATCGGCATGGCGACCTACGTCGAGAAATGCTCGGGCGGCAATCCCGAGACGGTGAAGGCGCATTTCAACGAGGATTCGACGATCACGATCATCACCGGCAACCAGACCAACGGCCAGGGCCACGAGACGGCATTGAGCCAGATCGCCTCGGCGCGGCTCGGCATCGACATCGAGCGCATCAGGCTCGTCCAGGGCGACAGCGACGTCGTGCCCGACGGCTTCACCGGCGGCAGCCGCACCATCGCGATCAACGGCGCCGCGACCGTCGGCGTGGCCGACCGGATCGTCGCCAAGGGCAAGCTGGTCGCGGCCAGCGTGCTCGAGGCGAGCGCCGCCGACATCGAATACGGCGACGGCAGCTTCAAGATCGTCGGCACCGACCGCACGCTCAGCCTGTTCGACGTGGCCAAGGCGGCGAAGGATCCGAGGCACGTTCCTGCCGGCGAGAAGCCCGGCCTGGACGACGAGTTCACCCGCACGCCCGAGGCCGACACCTATCCCAACGGCTGCCACGTCTGCGAGCTCGAGGTCGACCCCGACACCGGCACGGTCGAGATCCAGAGCTACACCGTGACCGACGATTTCGGCATGGCGCTCAATCCGCTGCTGCTGCAGGGCCAGATCCACGGCGGCATCGGCCAGGGCGTCGGCCAGGCGCTGACCGAACGTGCGGTATATGACAATGAATCCGGCCAGCTGCTGAGCGGCAGCTTCATGGATTATGCATTTCCGCGCGCCGACGTGGTGCCGCACGTCAAGTTCGACCTGCACAACAGCCCGTGCACGACCAATCCACTGGGCGTGAAGGGCGCCGGCGAAGCCGGCGCGATCGGTGCGCCGCCCTCGGTGGTCAACGCCATCGTCGACGCGATCCACGCCCATACCGGCGTCAAGCATGTCGACATGCCGGTGACGCCGGCGAGCCTGTGGAACGTGATAGAAGTCACACGCGGAAAGAAGGCGGCGTAGCGTGACGAGTATCACCAGCTATTGCCTTGTCACGCCCGCGATTGTCGGACTAACGTATCTGCCTGGTTAGGGAGAAAACGCAATGTCTCAGGATCGTCGGACGTTGAGCGCACTTGCGGCCTTGCTGCCGGCCGGCACGCTGGGTCTTTCCGTGAGTCTCGCCGCCGCCGATGCCAAGGCGACTGCCACCGCCGATCCCACGGTCGGCAAGCCCGGCTCGGTCGCCGAGCGCCTGCAATCGATCCGCGACTCGGTTTCGGGCGCGCTGAGCGAGATGCCGAACGGCGACGAACCCTTTCTCAAGGTCGATCCCGACAAGCGCTTGGCCTGGTGGGGCAACGGCTGGCACAACGGCGGCTGGGGCAACGGCTGGCACAACGGCGGCTGGGGCAACGGCGGCTGGGGCAACGGCGGACTTCTCGCTCCTCTGCTCGGCGTTCCGTGGGGCAACGGCTGGGGCAACGGTTGGCACAACGGCTGGCATAACTGGTAGTGCGGACCACGGCCGTGATCGGCCCCCCGCAAATCTCGATCGTGGTGCTGCAGCCGACGGCGTTCTGCAACATCAACTGCAGCTATTGCTACCTGCCTGATCGCGACAACAAGCACGTGCTGGCGCAGTCGACGGTAACGCGGCTGTTCACCGAGCTGTTTTCCTCGGGCTGGGCGTGCCCGCACGTCACGGTGATCTGGCACGCCGGCGAGCCGCTGGTCGCGCCGATCTCTTTCTATCGCGAGGCCTTCGCCACCATCGAGCGGCTGCGGCCGCCGTCGGTGGTCCTCACGCATTCCTTCCAGACCAACGGCATGCTGATCGACGCCGACTGGTGCGCGCTGTTCCGCGAGTGGAAGGTCGGCGTCGGCGTCAGCCTCGACGGGCCGCGCGAACTGCACGACTCCCACCGCAAGACGCGCAGCGGCGCCGGCACCTTCGACAAGACGCTGGCCGGCATCCGCAAGCTGCAGGCCGAGAAGCTGCCGTTTCACGTGATCTCGGTGCTGTCGGCCAGGAGCCTGGACGATCCCGACGGGCTGCTCGCCTTCTACGTCGAACACGGCATCGACCATGTCTGCTTCAACGTCGAGGAATCGGAAGGCAGCCACGTTTCGGACCTGTTCGAGGGCGGAGCGGGCGACGACGCCCTGCATCGCCGCTACGAGGCCTTCCTGCGCCGCTTCTGGCATGCCGCGCGCGAAGGCGGGCAGGTCAAGTTCCTGCGCGAGATCGACCTCGCCATCTCGCGCGTCTTCCGGCCCAACGAGGCGGCGTCGCGCAACATCCAGACCGAGCCGCTGGCGATGCTCAACGTCGACAGCCACGGCAACGTCTCGAGCTTCTCGCCCGAACTGCTCGGCCTCAAGAACAAGGCCTATGGCGATTTCCTGCTGGGCAACATCCACCGCGATTCGCTCGCCGACATCCATGCGGCCTGCCTCGAGTCGGCCCTGCTGCGCGACATCCGGGCCGGCGTCGCCGCCTGCAGCGCCGGGTGCGAGTATTTCTCCGTCTGCGGCGGCGGCGCGCCCGTCAACAAGCTGTTCGAGAACGGTGGCTTCGCCACCACCAGGACCTCCTATTGCACGCTGACCCAGATCGTGCCGACCGATCTCGTGCTCGAGGCCTACGGTCGCCTCGAGCAGACCTGGATCGGCGAGGGTGCCCCTTCAACGGAAGAGCTCAACTTCCCGGCGGCCATGGAGGCCGTCGCTTCATCACCGAGGATGCCATGACCAGATCGAAGCTGTTCGCCGCCCTTTCCCTCGCCGCCGTCCTGCCGCTCAGCGCGGCCTACGCGCAGGCGCCTGCTCCCGGCGGACAGCAGCCGCCGCCGGGCGCACCGAGCGGCCCGCCGGGTCCCCCGTACCGTCAGGGCCCGGGCCTTCAGGCACCCTCCACGGATTCCGAGGGCGTGCCCTGGCCGATCCTTTACATGGTCAGCATCGAGGTGCTGCGTACCAAGGACGGCCGCGACCTCGTCGTGGCGCGCGGGCTCACGAGCTCGTCGACATGGAGCAATCCCCGTCTCGTCCCGATCAACCAGGGCCCGCCGGTCGACGGCGTGCTCGATCTCTTGTTC
>CAZHQA010000057.1:0-11669 GCA_964533955.1 uncultured Reyranella sp.
GCATCGATTGCCACATCCATTTCATCTGCCCGCAGCAGATCGACGAGGCGCTCTATAGCGGTGTCACCACCATGATGGGCGGCGGCACGGGGCCGGCGCACGGCACCTTCGCCACCACCATCACGCCAGGGCCCTGGCATATCGGCCGCATGCTGCAGGCGGCCGAGGGCTTTCCGATGAACCTTGGCTTCTTCGGCAAAGGCAACACAAGCAAGCCCGCCGGCATCAAGGAGCAGGTCGAGGCGGGAGCCTGTGGCCTGAAGCTGCATGAGGACTGGGGCACCACGCCGGCTGCGATCGACAACTGCCTCACCGTCGCCGACCGCATGGACGTCCAGGTTGCGATCCACACCGACACCCTGAACGAGTCGGGATTCGTGGAGACCACGCGCGCCGCCTTCAAGGGCCGCGCCATCGCCACGTTCCACACCGAAGGCGCGGGCGGCGGCCACGCGCCCGACATCATCCGGCTGGCGGGCGAGAAGAACGTGATGCCGAGCTCGACCAACCCGACCATGCCCTACACGGTCAATACGGTGGACGAGCACCTCGACATGCTGATGGTCTGCCATCATCTCGACGAGGCCATCCCCGAGGACGTGGCGTTCGCCGAGAGCCGCATCCGCAAGGAGACGATTGCCGCCGAGGACATCCTGCACGACATGGGCGCCTTCTCGATGATGTCGTCCGACAGCCAGGCGATGGGCCGTGTCGGCGAGGTGGTGATCCGCACCTGGCAGACCGCCGACAAGATGAAGAAGCAGCGTGGCCGGCTGAAGGAAGAGAAGGGCGACAACGACAACGTCCGGGCCAAGCGCTATGTCGCCAAGTACACCATCAATCCCGCGATCACTCACGGCATCTCGCGCCACGTAGGATCGGTCGAGGTCGGCAAGCGCGCCGACCTGGTGATCTGGTCGCCGGCCTTCTTCGGCACCAAGCCCGACGCGGTGCTGATCGGCGGCACGATCGTGGCCGCGCCGATGGGCGATCCCAACGCCTCGATCCCCACGCCGCAGCCGGTGCACTACCGTCCGATGTTCGGCGCCTTCGGCAAGAGCCTGGTCGCGAGCCCGGCGCTGTTCGTCTCGCAGGCAGCGATCGCCAAAGGCATCGGCAAGAAATGGGGCCTGACGCGGACGATGCTGGCGGTGAAGGGCACGCGCAAGATCGGCAAGAAGGACATGATCCACAATTCACTCTGTCCCGAGATCGAGGTCGATCCCGAGACCTACGAGGTGCGGGCCGACGGCGAACTCCTGACCTGCGAACCGGCCCACTCGCTGCCCATGGCGCAGCGCTATTTCCTTTTCTGATGCTGGCCCCGCATCATCACCGGGCGCGCGCCATTTCCGTGGCTCGATCCTCGTCGTCCTCCGGCCCATGAGGCGGGCGACCGAAGTCGTGCGGGCGGGGCACTGGCCGAAGGAAGAAGGCATCGACTGCGTCACCCTGCTGTTCGACGACCGCTATCGCCGGCGTCTGCGCATGCTGGGCGACCGCGGCCTCGACTTCCTGCTCGACCTGATCGAGCCGATCGTGCTGCACACCGGCGACGGGCTCAGGCTCGAGGAGGGCGGTTTCGTCGAAGTCCGGGCGGCGGAAGAGGATCTCGTCGAGGTGCGCGGGCGCGACGCCGCCGCTTTCGCACGTCTGGCCTGGCACCTCGGCAATCGGCATCTGCCGGCGCAGATCGAGGACGGGCGGATTCTGATCCGCGACGACCACGTCATCGTCGACATGCTGAAGGGCCTGGGCGCCGAGGTGCGCAAGGTCAGGGCGCCGTTCGATCCCGAGGGCGGTGCCTACGGCCAGCACAATCACGATCCCGGACACCATCACGGCGCCCTGCACGGCGAGCGGCATGGCTGAGGCCTTGTACAGGCTGCTGGCCTGGCTGTCGCCCGCCTATCCGATCGGCGCCTTCAGCTACAGCCACGGCATCGAAACGGCAGTGGAAGAGGGCTTGGTCAAGGACCGGGGCTCGCTGGTCGCCTGGCTCGAGACGGTGTTGGCGGACGGGACCGGCCGGGTCGATGGCGCCCTGTTCGCGGCGGCCTGGCGCGCCGCCGACGGGCACGATTGGCCGGCTTTCGACGCCATCTCCGAGCGCGCGGCGGCCTGGCGTGGGACCTCGGAAATGGCCCTTGAATCGCGCCAGCAGGGCGGCTCGTTCCTGTCGATCACCCGCCATGCCTGGCCGCACCCTGCACTGGACGCGGTGCATGAACGGCTGGGCGGCGCGCTTGCCCTGCCGGTCGCAGTGGCGCTCGCCGCCGCGGCGCACGGCATCGCGCTGGAGTCGGCACTGGGCGGATACCTGCATGCCTTCACCGCGAACCTGATCTCGGCCGCCCTGCGCACCGTGCCGCTCGGGCAAAGCGATGGGCAGCTTGCCCTGGCGGCGCTCGAGGGTGCGGTCCGGCGTGCGGCCGACGCCGCCATCGTGGTCAACGATCTGGACGAGGTCGGCACGGCGACACCGCTGCTCGACTGGTGCTCGCTGCGCCATGAGACGCAATACACGCGGCTGTTCCGCTCATGACCTTGCCGCTCGCGCTTTCCCTGGTCGCGGCACTGATCGCAGCGGCCCATGCGTGGTGGGGCTTGGGACGGATCTGGCCGGCGGCCAGCGAGGCAGCGTTGGCGCGGGCGGTGATCGGCGACGGGCGCGTGCGCATGCCGCCGCCTTGGCAATGTGCCGCGGTTGCCGGTGCATTGGTGGTCGTCGCGGCCTGGCCGTGGGTGATCGTGGCGTGGCCGGACAGCCCCCTGGTGCTGATCGGCTCGGTCGTCATCGGGGCGGTCTTTTTCATTCGCGGTTCGGCGGGCTACAGTCCGCGCTGGCGGGGGCACTTCACGGCGGAGCCGTTCCGCACGCGGGATTTCTATCTTTACTCGCCCCTTTGCCTGGCTTTGGGCGTGGGGTTCATCGCGCTTTTGACGCGGGAGATGCAGTAATGGAGTTGCGTGGCCCTTTGCGCGTGGGCGTGGGCGGTCCGGTCGGCTCGGGCAAGACGGCGCTGGTCGAGCGCCTGTGCAAGAAGATGCGCGAGGACTACGACATCGCCGTCGTCACCAACGACATCTATACCAAGGAAGACGCGGAATTCCTGACCCGGGCCGGCGCACTCGCGCCCGAGCGCATCGTCGGAGTCGAGACCGGCGGCTGCCCGCATACCGCGATCCGCGAGGATGCCTCGATCAACCTGGCGGCCGTATCGGACATCGTGCGCAAGTGGCCGAAAGTCGAGATCGTGTTCGTCGAGTCGGGTGGCGACAATCTCGCCGCCACCTTCTCGCCCGAGCTGGCCGATCTCACCATCTACGTCATCGACGTGGCGGCAGGCGAGAAGATCCCGCGCAAGGGCGGACCCGGCATCACGCGCTCAGACCTGCTGGTGATCAACAAGATCGACCTTGCCCCCCTGGTCGGGGCGAATCTCGATGTGATGGATCGCGACGCCCGCAGGATGCGCGGCACCCGGCCGTTCCTGTTTTCCAACCTCAAAGAGAACAAGGGCGTGGCCGAGGTCGCTTCCTTCATCGTACGTCAGGGCGGATTGCCGGAGCGCTGAGTTCGCCGGCGCCTCTGTTCGGCTGGGCCCTCGGCGTCGTGGTGGCGGGTGGGGCAGCTGCCGGATTCCGAGGCATCAAATTGCCCTTCCCGAGGGCGGCCGTGCCGGCCTCGGTTTTCATGCCGCGTGCGCTTATCGTGGCGGCCGTGCCCCCGATGGCGGGCCGGGCGGCCACATGATGGGCTTTCCGATCGGGACTGCGCTTCGCCATACCATGGGTCCGACCGTCGCCAAGGGCCCCCGAGGCCGGTCGGCTTGGCCGCCACCATTTGCACGCCCTGATCGCCCCAGAAGCCTTTTCCCAAGGCCTTCCTGGAGAGTTGGCACGGGTTTCGCTTCCCGTAGGCTCGGCGGGGGTTCCGCCGGAAACAAGGAGAGCGGGATGAAATTGGGATCACTTCTACGGACGGGCCTCGTGGCCGCCGGCCTGGTGGCCGGCGCTGCGACCGGCGCGTCCGCGCAAGAGACGATCAAGGTCGGTATCCTTCATTCGTTGTCGGGCACCATGGCGATCAGCGAGACGACCCTGAAGGACGTCATGCTGATGTTGATCGACGAGCAGAACAAGAAGGGTGGCCTTCTGGGCAAGAAGCTCGAGGCCGTCGTCGTCGACCCGGCGTCGAACTGGCCGCTGTTCGCCGAGAAGGCGCGCGAGCTGCTGCAAAAAGACAAGGTCGCCGTCGTGTTCGGCTGCTGGACCTCGGTCAGCCGCAAGTCGGTGCTGCCGGTGTTCGAGGAGCTGAACGGCCTGCTGTTCTACCCGGTCCAGTACGAGGGCCAGGAGAGCCAGCGTAACGTGTTCTACACCGGCGCCGCGCCGAACCAGCAGGCGATCCCGGCCGTCGACTACCTGATGAGCAAGGACGGCGGTGAAGTGAAGCGTTGGGTCCTCGCGGGCACCGACTACGTCTATCCGCGCACGACCAACAAGATCCTCGAGGCGTACCTGAAGTCCAAGGGCGTCGCGCAGGAAGACATCATGATCAACTACACGCCGTTCGGTCATTCCGACTGGCAGTCGATCGTGGCGGACATCAAGAAGTTCGGCACGGCCGGCAAGAAGACGGCCGTGGTGTCGACCATCAATGGCGACGCCAACGTTCCGTTCTACAAGGAACTCGGCAACCAGGGCATCAAGGCCAAGGACATCCCGGTCGTGGCGTTCTCGGTCGGCGAAGAAGAGCTGGCCGGCATCGACACCAAGCCGCTGGTCGGCCATCTGGCCGCCTGGAACTACTTCGAGTCGGTCAAGGACCCGGCGAACGAGAAGTTCATCAAGGATTGGCAGACCTTCACCAAGAACCCCAAGCGCGTGACCAACGATCCGATGGAAGCGCACGTGATCGGGTTCAACATGTGGGTCGAGGCGGTCAAGAAGGCCGGCACGACCGATCCTGACAAGGTGATTGCCGCCATCATCGGCATCAAGGTGCCGAACCTGACCGGGGGCGTCTCCGAGATGCTGCCCAACCATCACATCACCAAGCCGGTGCTGATCGGCGAGATCGCGGCCAACGGCCAGTTCGATGTCGTCTGGAAGACCCCGGGCCTGGTGCCGGGCGCTGCCTGGTCGCCGATCCTCGACGACTCCAAGAACCTGGTGGCCGATTGGACGCCGCCGATGAACTGCGGCAACTACGACACGGTTGCCAAGAAGTGCATCGGCAAGGGCAAGTAGCCCGGGCTCTTCAACTCACAAGGGCGGGGCGACTTTATAGTCGCCCCGTTCGCGTCTCCGGGTTAATTCTCAATCATGTTCTCCTCGCGCCCGATCATCGTGCTGCTGTCGGCGCTGGCCTCTCTGTTGGTGGCCGGCGGGGCTTTCGCCGCCGATCTCGCCACGCTCGTCGGCAATCTCACGACCGGCGATTTCAGCGAGCGCGAGACGGCGATCACAGCGCTCGCGACGTCGGGCGAGGAGCGCGCCGCGCCGATCCTCGAGGCCCTGGCGGCCGGTCAGCTCTATGTCCGCACCTCCGACAAGCTCGTGGTCATCGGCAGGACCGACGGCAAGCAGTTGGCGCTGAGCGAAGCCGTTTCCGGCAAGCCGGCGGGTAGCGCGAGCGAGGCCGACCTCGAGCGCGTGCGGGTCAACAACCGCCTGCGCGGAACCATCGAGGCCGCGGTCGGCTCGCTCACCCTGATGAGCCCCAACCCCAGGGTGCGGCTCGAGGCCGCCGAGGCGCTCTTCAAGCGCCGCGATTCCACGGCGCTGGCTGCGCTGGACCAGGCGCTGGCCGGCGAGAAGGACCAGCGCATCAAGCGCTCGATGAGCGAGGCGCGCGCCGCCATCGTGCTCGCCGCGCCCGACTCGACGCCGGCACAGAAGCTCGAAGCCATTGCGCTGGTGCGCGAGCGCGCCGACCGCGATTCTCTGAGTGTCCTGCGGGCGGCCGCGTCGTCGCCCGATGCCGAGGTCAAGACGGCCGCCACGGCCGCGGCAGGCGCCGTCGAACAGACGCTCGGCGCCTGGCAGGCGGCCCAGAACGTCTGGTACGGCATTTCGTTGGGTTCGGTGCTGCTGCTGGCGGCCATCGGGCTCGCCATCACCTTCGGTACCATGGGCGTCATCAACATGGCGCACGGCGAGATGGTCATGCTGGGCGCCTACACGACCTTCGTGGTGCAGGAGATCATCCGCTCGCGGGCGCCCTACCTGTTCGACGCTTCGATCGTCATCGCCCTGCCGCTCGCCTTCCTGGTATCCGGCGCGGTGGGCGTCGCTATCGAGCGCGGCCTCATCCGCTTCCTCTACAGCCGGCCGCTCGACACGCTGCTCGCCACCTGGGGCCTGTCGCTCGTGCTGCAGCAGGCCGTGCGCACGATCTTCGGCCCGACCAACCGCGAGGTCGGCGCGCCCTCGTGGATGTCGGGGGCCTTCCAGCTCGGCCAGATCACCATCACCTATGGGCGTCTTTGGATCGTGATTTTCGCCCTCATGGTGTTTTTTGCCCTGATCGCCCTGCTGCGCAAGACGCCACTCGGTCTCTACATGCGCGCGGTCACCCAGAACCGGCCGATGGCCGCCGCCATGGGCATTCGCACGCCGCGCGTCGACGCCCTGACCTTCGGCCTGGGCTCGGGCATCGCCGGCCTGGCCGGCGTCGCGCTGAGCCAGATCGACAATGTCAGCCCCAACCTCGGCCAAGGCTACATCATCGACTCCTTCATGGTCGTGGTGTTCGGTGGCGTCGGCAATCTGTTCGGCACGCTCGTGGGCGCCACTGCCCTCGGCATCGTCAACAAGTTCCTGGAGCCCTATGCCGGCGCCGTGCTGGGCAAGATCTTCGTCCTGGTCTTCATCATCCTGTTCATCCAGCGCCGGCCGCGTGGGCTGTTTGCGTTGAAGGGACGGGCCGTCGAATGAGGCCGGCCGAATGATCACGCGCTTCCTGTGGCAAGGCATGAATCGCAATCTGCGCCTGTTCATCCTGCTGGTGCTGGCGATCGGCATCGTCCTGCCGTTGCTCAACCAGCTGATGCCGCCCGGCAGCCCGTTCTTCGTGCCGGCCTACATGCTCCAGCTGATCGGCAAGTATCTCTGCTACGCCTCACTGGCGCTGGCGGTCGACCTGGTGTGGGGCTATTGCGGGATCCTGACGCTCGGTCATGCTGCCTTCTTCGCGCTGGGCGGCTACTGCATGGGCATGTACCTGATGCGCCAGATCGGCACGCGCGGCGTCTACGGCAACGCGCTGCTGCCCGACTTCATGGTGTTCCTGAACTATCCGGAGCTGCCCTGGTTCTGGCACGGCTTCCGCTATTTCTGGTTCGCCGGGCCGATGATCGTCATCGTGCCGAGCGTGCTTGCGCTCGCGCTCGGCTGGTTCGCCTTCCGCAGCCGCGTCACCGGCGTCTATCTCTCGATCATCACCCAGGCGATGACTTTCGCCCTGCTGCTCGCCTTCTTCCGCAACGACATGGGCCTGGGCGGCAACAACGGCCTGACCGACTACAAGGACATCCTGGGCTATTCGGTGCAGGCCGACAGCACGCGTGCCGTCTTGTGCTTTGCTTCCGCGCTGGCGCTCGCGATCTTCCTGGTGATCTCCGCCGCCATCGTCGGCTCGCGCTTCGGCAAGGCGCTGACGGCGGTGCGCGACGCCGAAAGCCGCATGCGCTTCCTCGGCTACCGGGTCGAGGGCTACAAGCTGTTCGTCTTCGTGTTGTCGGCCGCCATGGCAGGCATCGCGGGCGCGCTCTACGTGCCGCAGGTCGGCATCATCAATCCCAGCGAATTCTCGCCCGGCAATTCGATCGAGGCCGTGCTGTGGGTCGCCGTCGGCGGTCGTGGCACGCTGATCGGGCCGGTGGTCGGCGCGTTCATCGTCAACTGGGCCAAGACCTACCTGACCGGCGCGTTGCCCGAGGTCTGGCTGTTCGCGCTGGGTGCGCTGTTCATCTTCGTCACCTTGTTCCTGCCCAAGGGCGTGGTCGGCCTGTGGGCGCAGTACAAGAACCGCGGCTTCGTCCGCAAGGCGAGGACGACGTGAAGGCGCCGACCCGCAGCGTCCGCAGCACGTCGGCGCTGCTCTATCTCAGCGGCGTCACCGTTTCGTTCGATGGCTTCAAGGCGCTGAACAATCTCTCCCTGCTGGTCGAGCCCGGCGAGATGCGCGCCATCATCGGCCCCAACGGGGCCGGCAAGACCACCATGATGGACGTGGTCACCGGCAAGACCCGGCCGGACGAAGGCGAAGTGGTGTTCGACGGCAGCGCCGACCTCACCAAGCTCGACGAGGCCGACATCGCCACCCTCGGCATCGGGCGCAAGTTCCAGAAGCCCACCGTGTTCGAGAACCACACGGTGCGCGACAACCTCCTGCTGGCGCTCGCCGGGCTGCGCAGCTGGCGCAAGCTGCTGTTCGCCAACCCGACCAAGCGCGAGAACGACCGGCTGGAGGAAATCCTGTCGATCATCCGGATGGGTCCGCAGCAGCATATGCTGGGCGCACGCCTCAGCCACGGCCAGAAGCAATGGCTCGAGATCGGCATGCTGCTGGCGCAAAATCCCAAGCTCCTGCTGGTCGATGAGCCGGTCGCCGGCATGACCGACGTCGAGACCGAGACCACCGCGCACGTGCTGCGCGAGGTGAACAAGTCTCACTCGGTGGTGGTCGTCGAGCACGACATGAGCTTCGTGCGCGCGCTCGGCGTCAAGGTGACGGTGCTGCACGAGGGCTCGATGCTGGCCGAAGGCTCGCTCGACCAGGTGAGCGCCGACCCGCGTGTCGTCGAGGTCTATCTTGGCCGCTGACACGACGCTCAAGGTCGAGAAAGTCGATCTCTTCTACGGCGCGGCGCAGGCGCTGCGCTCGGTGTCGCTGACGGCGAACCTGGGCAGGGTCACCTGCCTGCTCGGCCGCAACGGAGTGGGAAAGACCAGCCTGCTGCGCGCCATCTGTGGCCTGCAGCCGATCGCCTCGGGCTCGATCACGCTCGAGGGCCAGGAAGTCTCGACGCTGCCGGCCTACGAGCGGGCGCGGCGCGGCGTGGCTCTGGTGCCGCAGGGTCGCGAGATCTTCTCGCTGCTCACGGTGAAGGAGAACCTCGAGACCGGCTTTGCGCCGGTCGGCCGCGACCAGAAGAAGGTTCCCGAGGAAGTGTTCGAGCTGTTCCCGGTCCTGCAGTCGATGCTGAAGCGCCGCGGCGGCGACCTGTCGGGCGGCCAGCAGCAGCAGCTGGCGATCGGCCGCGCCCTCACCATGCGGCCCAAGCTCCTGGTGCTCGACGAGCCGACGGAGGGCATCCAGCCGTCGGTGATCAAGGATATCGGCCGGGCCATCTCCTTCCTGCGGCAGCGCGGCGACATGGCGATCCTGCTGGTCGAGCAGTATCTCGACTTCGCCCACGAATTGGCCGACGACTTCGCGGTGATGGACCGCGGCGAGATCGTGATGTCAGGTACGCGCGAGACCTTCGATGCCGAGGCGGTGCGCCGTCACATGACGGTCTGAGCGCCGCGCACCACGCGGCCCGGCCGCTCGCCGGTCAGTTCGTCGTCGTGCACGGTCTCGATGCCCGAATTGAACGTGTGGCGATAGCCGGTGGCGCGCTGGATCAGGCGCCGGCCGCCGGCCGGAAGGTCGTAGACGACTTCGGGCCGCTTCAGCGCGAGCGCGTCGAAGTCGATCACGTTGATGTCGGCCTTGTGGCCGGGAGCGAGCAGGCCGCGGTCGCGCAGGCCGTAGGCTTCGGCGGTGCCTCGCGTCTGCTTGGCGATCAGGAATTCGAGATCGAGCCGGGGCCCGCGCTGCCGGTCGCGGCCCCACAGGGTGAGCAGCGAGGTCGGCGAGGAGGCGTCGCAGATCACCCCGACATGGGCGCCGCCGTCGGCCACCCCGAGCACGGTCGCGGCATCGGTGATCATCTCGTGCACCACGTCGAGGCTGCCGTAGGCGTAGTTCTCGAACGGCAGCATCAGCAGGCCCTTGCCCTGGCGCGCCATGATCTCGTCGAGCGCCACCGCCTGCGGCGTCCGGCCGGTGCGCCGGGCGATCGCGGCGATCGAGTTCTCGGCCGCCGGCTCGAAGTCTGGCCGCTCGCCGATCGGGAACATCTTGTGGAACGACTCGGCCATGAAGGCGCGCGGGCCGCCGTCGCCCGGAGTCTCGACCAGGCGGCGGCGCAACTCGGCATCGCCGGCCAGCCGGCCGTAGCGCTCGGCCGGCGACAGGTCGCGCAGCTCCCGCCAGACCGGATGCGCCGCGAAGGGATGGGCCGTCGTCTCCAGGCCCATGATCACGCCGATCGGGCGCGAGCCCACCTGGGCGTTGGCGGCGCGGCCCTGGGCGCGCACGCCATGCACCTGGTCGAGCGTCTCGCGCCATAGCCCGGGTTGGGCGTCGACCTGGACCAGCAGTACCGAGAGCGGGCGGCCGGCGAGCTTCGCCGCCGCGTCGAGCGCCTCGAACTCGCCCGCCCCGAAGTCCGAATTGACCTGCAGCACGCCGCTGCCGGCGCGGCGCATGCCCTCGGCGAGGGCGAACAGCTCGGCCTCGCGGGCGCTGAGGGAGGGCGTGAAGCGTCCGTCGCGCGCCTTGTGCTTGGTGGTGCGCGACGTCGTCACGCCGAGCGCGCCGGCGCGCAGGGCCTGCTCGACCAGCCGCGTCATCTCCTCGCGCTCGCCCTGGTTCGGCACCTCGGCGTGCTCGGCTCCGCGCTCGCCCATGACGTAGAAGCGCAGCGCGCCATGCGGCAGCTGGGCGCCGACATCGACCGCGCGGGGCAGGGCGGCGAGCGCCTCGAGATACTGCGGGAAGCTCTCCCAGTTGAATTTCACGCCTTCGCTCAGCACGGTGCCGGGAATGTCCTCGACGCCTTCCATCAGGTTGATCAGGTAGCCCGACCGGCCGGGCCGCACCGGCGCGAAGCCGACGCCGCAATTGCCGAACACCGTCGTCGTGACGCCGTGCCAGGACGACGGCGTGACGAACGGATCCCAGGTCGCCTGGCCGTCATAGTGCGTGTGGATGTCGACGAAGCCTGGCGCGACCAGCAGCCCGCCGGCCTCGATCTCGCGGCGGCCGGCGCCCAGCTTCGGGCCGACGGCGGCAATCCTGCCGTCCTGCACGGCGACATCGGCCACGCGGCGGGGTGCGCCGCTGCCGTCGATCACGGTTCCGTTTCGGATGACGAGGTCAAACATGGCCAGAGGATAGGCCCCGGCGCGGGGCCGGTCTATGTTCCGGCGTTTCGCCAGGGAGACCCGAGTTTGTCGCAGCCGCTTCTGTTCACGCCCCTCAAGATGCGCGGTGTCACCGCGCCCAACCGCGCGGTGGTCTCGCCAATGGTGCAGTACCGCGCCAAGGACGGGCTGGTGAACGACTATCACCTCGTACATCTCGGCAAGTTCGCGCTCGGCAAGTTCGGCATCGTGTTCACCGAGAACTGTGCCGTCGTGCCGGAAGGCCGCGTGACACAGGGTGATCTCGGGATGTGGGACGACAGCCAGATCGAAGGTCACAAGCGGCTGACGCGGTTCTTGCGCGAGGAAGGCGCGCTCGCAGCGACGCAGATCACCCATGCCGGTCGCAAGGCGTCGTCGCCGCGCCAGTTCGACAAGCCGGACGAGTTCGGGCCCAAGGGGGC
>CAZHQA010000057.1:11769-22181 GCA_964533955.1 uncultured Reyranella sp.
AGGCGTCGTCGCCGCGCCAGTTCGACAAGCCGGACGAGTTCGGGCCCAAGGGGGCAGGGTGGCAACGCTGGCAGGTCTATGGACCTTCGGCACTGTCCGCCGGAGAGCGTTACTCCGAGTCGCCCTTGGCGCTTGAAGTGTCCCAGATGGATGCGATCGTGCAGAAGTTCGGCGAGGCTGCGCGCCGTGCCGATGCCGCAGGCTACGACGTCGTCGAGATCCACGGCGCGCACGGCTACCTGCTGGCCCAGTTTCTCTCGCCGCTCAGCAACAAGCGCAACGATCAATATGGCGGCGACCGCGCCGGCCGCATGAAGTTCCCGCTCGCCGCGGCGAAAGCGGTGCGGGAGAACTGGCCCGAGCACAAGCCGATGTTCATCCGCGTCTCGGCAGTCGACGGCGGCGGCGGCTGGGACGTCGACGATACGGTGGCCTATGCCTGCGAGCTCAAGGCATTGGGCATCGACGTGATCGACACTTCGTCGGGTGGCCTCGCCGGGCTCTCTACGGCAGCGCCGATCAAGCGCTCACTCGGCTTTCAGGTGCCGTTCGCGGCCGCCGTGAAGCGCGGCGCCGGAATTCCGACCATGGCGGTCGGGCTGATCCTCGATGGCCCGCAGGCCGAGAAGATCCTGCAGGACGGCGACGCCGACCTGATCGCGATCGGCCGCCAGGCGCTCTACGATCCCTTCTGGCCGGTACATGCGGCGCAACAGCTGGGCTGCGACATCGACTTCGGGATGTGGAACCCCGAATACGGATGGTGGCTCGACAAGCGCAAGAACAACCTGCCATCCGATCGAGCTGCGACCGGGCAGTCCAAATGACCGGCATCCTCGCCGGGCTTCGCATCGTCGAGGGCTCGGCCTTCATCGCGGCGCCGCTGGGCGGCATGACGCTGGCCCAGCTCGGCGCCGACGTGATCCGCTTCGACCACATCCACGGCGGTCTCGATGCCGAACGTTGGCCCGTCACCAGGGAAGGCCGCTCGATCTATTGGGCGAGCCTGAACAAGGGCAAGCGCTCGATCGCGGTTGACTTGCGCAGTCCGAAGGGCCGCGAGCTCCTGACGGCGCTGATCACCGCGCCGGGCGAGGGCGCGGGCATCTTCACCACCAACATGCCCGCCCGGGGCTGGCTTGCCTACGAGGAGCTGGCGAAGAGGCGTGCCGACCTGATCGCCCTCAACATCGTGGGCGATCGCCACGGCACCGCGAACGTCGACTACACCGTGAACGTCGTCACGGGCTTCCCGATGGCGGCCGGTCCGGTCGGCCACCACGGGCCGGTGAATTCGCTCGTGCCGCCATGGGACCTCGCGACCGCCTATGCCGGCGCGATGGCGATCCTGGCCGCCGAGCGGCATCGGCGCATGACGGGACAGGGACAGCGCGTCGTCCTGCCGCTGCAGGACATGGCGTTGGCTACGACCTCGGCGCTGGGTTACGTCGGCGAGGCCGTGATCAACCAGACCGACCGGCCGAAGGTGGGGAACGAAATCTTCGGCACCTTCGGGCGCGAGTTCCGCACGAAGGACGATCGCTACGTGATGATCTGCATGTTTTCCGACCGCCACGTCGATGCGCTCGCGGCGGCCGGCGGCTTCGAGGAGGCGTTTGCCGCGATCGAGAAGAAAGCCGGCGTCAACCTCAAGACCGATGCCGGCCGCTGGAATGTGCGCGCCGAGCTCAACGCCCTGATCGAACCGTGGGTGGCTTCGCTGACGGCCGAGGAAGTCGGCGCGGCGCTGAAGCGGGCCGGTGCGCTGTGGGGGCCTTACCGAACCTTCCGCGAGCTCAGCTCCGACCGGGAGCTGGTGCTCGACAACCCGATGTTCACCGTGCTCGACCAGCCCGGCATCGGCCGCTATCCCGTGGCCGCCACGCCCCTGCAGTTCGGGGCCGTCGAGCGCGAGCCGCCGCGGCCCGCGCCGCTGCTCGGCCAGCATACCGACGAGATCCTGTCAGGTATCCTCGGCCTGCCGGCGCACGAGATCGCCCGGCTGCACGACGAGAAGGTCATCGGCGGACCGCGATAGCTCGCTTCGGCCGGGGCCGAAGGGCGGGACGGTGGGAATGCCCCATATCCCGGGCATGACCCAACAGACCTTCCAGATCCCGGCTTGCGGCGAGCACCCGCAGCTGTTCGTTCGCCGCCAGCCCATGACGGACGCGCCGCCGGTCCTCTATGTCCATGGCGCGACGTTCCCGTCCGCCCTGTCGGTCGGCTTCGATTTCGGTGGCGGTTCCTGGCTGGACGACTGGAACGCCCGTGGCTGCGACGCCTGGGCCTTCGACTTTGCGGGGTTCGGCGAAAGCGGCCGCTGGCCCGCCATGAGCGAGCCCGCCGATCGCCATCCGCCGCTCGGCCGTGCGCCCTGCGCGGCGTCGCAGCTCGCCTCCGTGCTGGCGCTGATCCGTGCCCGGACCGGCCGAGCGGTGTCGCTGGTGGCGCACTCCTGGGGGTCGATGCCGGCAGGCCTGGCGGCGGTCGCCGAGCCGCACATGGTCGAGCGGCTGGTCCTGTTCGCGCCCATCGCCCGTCGCGAAAGCGGGGCGTCTGCGGCCCTGCCGGCGTGGAGCGATGTCACCGTCGAGGCCCAGCACGCCCGCTTTGTCGAGGACGTGCCACCGGGCCATGCGCCGATGCTGGTGGCCTTCGACCGCTGGGCTTCCGCGTATCTCGCGAGCGACCGCGGAGCGGCGGCGCGCACGCCGCCTGCCGTGTGCATCCCCAACGGGCCGCGGGCCGACAATCTCGACGCCTTGTCCGGACGGCTGAACTGGGATCCGGGCAAGCTCGCCCGGCCGCTCGGCATCGTGCGCGGCGCCTGGGATTCGCTCTGCCGCGATCCTGACGCCGCCATGCTGCTCGAGGCCGCCGCATCGGCTCCCGAGCGCTCCGACCGCAAGCTCGACGCGGGCACTCATCTGATGCATCTCGAAACCGGCCGCCGGGCGCAGTACGACGCGGTCGGCCAGGCCCTGAAAGGAGTGACGCCATGATCGCGGTGATTTTCGAAGTCCTGCCGGCCGACGGCCGCAAGCAGGCCTATCTCGACCTCGCTGCTGCGCTCAAGCCGGAGCTCGAGAAGATCGACGGATTCCTGTCGATCGAGCGCTTCCAGAGCCTGACGGACGACAAGAAGATCCTGTCGCTGTCCTTCTGGCGCGACGAGGCCGCCGTGAAAGCCTGGCGCAATCTCGAACATCATCGCGCGGCCCAGCAGGCCGGCCGTGCCGGCATCTTCCGCGACTACCGCCTGCGCGTCGCCTCGGTGCTGCGCGACTACGGCATGAACGAGCGCGCCGAGGCGCCGGCGGATTCGCGCGAGAAGAACGGCTAAGCTAGGCGCCGTGCTGCGCGGGATTTCGGCCGGCCGCCTTGAGCACGAAGTGATCGACCGAGACCGGACCTGGACCGGCGATGGCGAGCCAGGCGAACATCACGAAATAGGAGACCTCCTCGAAGCCCAGCAGCGTCTCCAGCGAATCGACGTCGCCCGACTTGGCCGAGACGATGGCGACCAGCATCACGATCATCATCGGCACGGCGGCAAAGCGCGTCAGCAGCCCGACCAGCAGCAGGATGCCGCCGACCAATTCCACGCCCGATGCGAACGGCGCCATGATTTCGGGCGCGGGAATGCCCCATTCGGCGAAGCGCTTCACCATGGTGGGCAGGATCTGCAGCTTCTCCCAGCCGCTCCACAGGAAGACCCAGCCGACCACGATGCGCACGGCGAGCGGACCCGCCCATGCGAACCAGCCCGCGACGATCCGCGACCAGTCGTAGAACACGGTGATCACTGCATTCATCTGCCGCTCCCTCGAGCTGTGCGCGTCACGACTATCGCGAATTGCTGCTCACCGCACAGCAAGCAATACGTGAACCGGGGGTTTTTCGTTACACAGGCCATAACATCGCGATTGGCGATGTCATCCCGAGCGCAACGAAGGGCCTAAGGCATCCGTCAGCTTGCCATCCAGCCGCCATCGACCATCAGATTTTCACCCGTGATGAAGGTCGATTCGTCGGAGGCGAGGAACAGCGCGGCATTCGCCACGTCCTCCGAGCGGCCGAGCCGGGGCAACGGTGTGCGGCGGTGGCTGTAATCTATCCAGCGCGGCTCGATGGCGCGGCCGCCCTTGCCGGTCAGGATTTTGCCGGGCGCCACGGCGTTGCAGATGATGCTGTCCGGGCCGTAATCGGCCGCGATCTGGCGTGTCAGGTAGACCACCGCCGACTTCGAGACGCCGTAGGAGCAGTCCTCCGGCGAGGCGATCATGCCGTGCTGGGACGAAATGTTGACGATGCGTCCGCGCGCCTCGTTCCTGACCTCCTGGCCGAGCATGCGGCGCACGGCGGCGCGGCACATCAGGAACACGCCGGTGACGTTGACCGCCATGACGCGATTCCATTCCTCGAGGCTGGTGTCGGTGAGCTTCTTGCCGGCGCGGATCACGGCGTCGTTGACCACGATGTCGAGCCGGCCGCTGGGCAGGGCAGCGCGGCGCACGGCCTCCTCGACGTCGGCCTCGTTCGAGACGTCGCCCTGGAAGAACGGCACGTCCAGGATCCGATGGGTCGGCTCGCCGCCCTCGACCACCTGCTCCGTGACGTCCATCAGGAGGAGCGTGGCGCCTTCGTCATGGAATTTCCTGGCGATGGCGCGGCCGATTCCTGACGAGGCGCCGGTGATCAGCGCGGTCTTGCCTGCCAATCTTTGCGAAGAGGGACGATTCATCTCTGCCTCATGATCATGTCGCGTTCGAGTCTCGCCACCCAGCGGGCGAGAGGGAAGAGCAGCACGAAGAAGATGACCGCCGCCGCCGTGAGCGGGGTCGGATTGTAGGTCTGCTCCTGCGCGACCCGGGCCGAGCGCAGAAGCTCGGGCAGGGCGACGAGGGCCGCAATCGAGGTGGTCTTCACCAGCTCCAGCGAATTGGAGGCAAGCGGCGCGGCCACCCGCACGATGGCCTGCGGCAGGATCACCAGGAAGATGATCTGCAGGGGATGGAGCCCCAAGGCCCGCGCCGCCTCGCGCTGGCCGGGCGACACCGATTCGATGCCGGCACGGAAGATCTCGCCGTAATAGCCCGAATTGTTGAGCGTCAGCGCCAGCACGCAGGCGGCGAAGGAGGGCAGCTTCAGGCCGAGAAAGGGCAGGCCGTAGAAGATCAGGATCAGCAGCACCAGCACGGGGAACGAGCGGAACAGGTCGATCCAGACCAGCAGCGCCACGTTCAGCGCCTTGTGGTGGAAGCTGTAGGCCACGGCGATGGCGAGGCCGACGGCGATGGCGATCGGCAGCGTGACGACGGCGAGCAGGACCGTGAGCTGCAGTCCCTGCCACAACAGCGGCCAGATGCGGACCAGCGAGTCCCAATCGGCGAAGTTGTCCAGGAAGAGTCTCAGGGCGTCCACCTCAGTGTCTCCGCGGACCCAGCCCTTCGAGCCACCGGCTGGCCACGACCAGCGGCACGAAGAAGACCAGATAGAGAGCGGCCGCCAGCGTCAGCGGCGAGGGGTTGGCGGCGATCGCCATGGCGCTTTGCGCGCGGCCCAGCAGTTCGGGCAGCGAGACGGCCGTGCCGAGCGCCGTCCCCTTGGTGATGGCAATGGCGCGGTTGGTGAGCAGCGGCACGGCGATCCGGATCGCCTGCGGCAGGATGACCAGGAACAGGATGTGGAAGAAGCCCAGACCGAGCGAGCGCGCAGCGTCCCACTGGCCCTGCGGCACCGCCTGGATGGCGGCCCAGAAGATCTCGGTGGCGAAGGCCGCCAGCACGGCGCCCAGCGAGATCACGGTGGCGGCGAACGGGCTCAGCTGGATGTCGGCATAGGGCAGGCCGAAATAGATGAAGATGATGACGACGAGCTGCGGCAGGGTGCGGAAGACGTCGACGAACACCACGATCGCCACGTCGGCCGGCTTCCAGCGCATCGCCCGCACGACCGCGAGCGCCAGCCCCGCGCCCACGCCGACCAGGATGGTGAGCAGCGCCACCTCGACCGTGACCCAGAACCCGCCGAGCACGGACGGCCCGTACTCGGCAAGGACCTGGGTGTTGAAGAAGTTGTCGAGGAGCGGTGACAATTCTTAATTACAGGCCAGTTCGTGCGGCGTCGCGTCGTAGCCCTTGAAGCCGGGCGGGCCGTAGCCCGGAAAGATCGTGCTGATCGACGAGCCGGGATCGACCTTGGAGCCGTACCACTTCTCGTAGAGCTTCACGAGCGTGCCGTCCTTCTTCATGCACTCGATCGCCATCTCGACGCTGTCGCGGTAGCGATCGTCGAGCCGGAAGGCATAGCCGAAGTTGCGGCCGTTGAAGTCCTTGAAGCCGACCTTGATCGCCTTGTTCTGGCTTGCCGCGTAGACCGTGGTCGGGATCTCGTTCAGCGCCGTGAAGGCACGCCGGGTGATTACCGCCTGGACCGAGTCGGGGAAGGTGTCGTAGCGCTGCACCTCGAAGCCGTATTTCTCGGCGTTGGCGGTCGCCCAGGTGTCGGAGATGGTGCCGCGGTTGACCGCGAGCTGCTTGCCCTTGAGATCCTCGAAGCCCTTCATCTCGTCGGCGGCACGGATCAGAAACCCGTTTCCGGTGGCGAAGAACGGCTCCGTATAGAGCATGCGCTCGGCGCGCTCGGCGGTGATGTTGAGCGGATTGACCGTGAACTCGATGCGCTTGGAGAACAGCGCGGCGAACAATCCCGAGAAGTTGATGTCGACGATCTCCACGTCGGGCCGGCCGATGCGGCGGGCGACGTCCTTGATCATGTCGACGCCGAAGCCCTCCGGCCCGGACGCGCCCCGCACCATCCAGGGCGCCACGCCGAAGTCGGAGCCGACGACCAGTGTCTTGTCCTTGGGATGGTCGGCGTCCTGGGCGGCGGCCGCGCCGGCCAGAATGAGGGCAGCCGCAGCCGCCAGGAGTGTCCGTACGATCATTTATTGGTCCCCATCGTTGTGCCGACGGCACGCAAAGTCCGTGCCTTCCCATGTCGTCCTGAGATCCTTCGCTCCGCTCGGGACGACAGAGTCACCCCGACGTGTTGACGCTGGCGCCGCCGTCGACCGGCAGGGTGACGCCGGTGATGAAATTCGCCTCGTCCGAGGCCAGGAACAGCGCGGCGTTGGCGACGTCCCAGCCGGTGCCCATCTTGCGGCGCAGCGGCACCTTGGAATCGCGCATCGCCTCGATCTCGGCGCGCGGCTTGCCGAACTCGCGGGCGCGCGTGTCGACCGCCATCGGCGTGTTCATCAGGCCGGGCAGGATGACGTTGGCGCGGATGCCGTACTGGGCGTTCTGGTAGGCGAGCTGCTCGGTGAAGCTCACCATCGCCGCCTTGGTCGCCTTGTAGGCGACGTAGGGGTAGGTCGTGAGCACGGCCATCGAGGAGATGTTGATGATCGCGCCGCTCTGCTGCTGGCGCATGATCGGGATCACCTCCTTGCAGGCAAGGATGCAGCTCTTGAGATTGATCGCCACGCAGCGGTCGAACGCTTCCTCCGTGATCTTGTCGAGCTCGGCGTCGCCGCCCGACAGCGACACGCCGACGTTGTTGTGCAGAATGTCGACGCGGCCCCAGCGGCCCATCGCCTCGGCCACCATGGCCTTGATGTCCCTGGCCTTGGTGACGTCGGCCTGGAAGGCGGCCGCCGTGCCCTGCCTGGCGGAGATCATGTCCGCCGTTTCCGTGGCCGACTCGAGGCGGTTGTCGACACACAGCACCTTGGCGCCTTCGCGGCCAAAGGTGAGCGCAGTGGCGCGTCCGTTGCCGACGCCTTCGCCCGGGCTCTGGCCTGCCCCGACGACGATGGCGATTTTGTCTTTGAGGCGCATGTCAGGACACTCCCGGAATTGGATACTGCTGGAGCACCTCTTTGTAGTAGGGCTCGTTGTCCATCTTCATGGTGGCGAGCACGCGCACCACGGCGCAGTAGAAGGCGATGGTGAGCACCAGGTCGGTCATGTGCTCGTTGCTGAGGTGCTGCTTGATCTCGGCAAAGGTGGCATCGGACATGGCGAGGTTGCGCACCATCTCGCGCGCGCCCTTGAGGATCGTCCGGGCGAGCGGTTCGAGCGTCGAGGCCTTGCCTTCCGTTTCGAGGAACAGGTTCTTGATGTCCTCGTCGGTAACGCCGAATTCCTTGCCGATCTTCACATGGTGGGTGAATTCGTACTCCGACTTCTCCATCCAGCCGACCTGAAGGATCGCCAGTTCCCGCAGGCGCGGATCGAGCGTGCTCTTGTGGCGGATGTAGTTGCCGATTCCCCCGAAGGCCTTGGCCATGCCCGGCGAATTGACCAGCAGCCGGGTGAGGTTGATGGGCCGCTTGAGCAGGTCGCGGTGCTCGGGCGGCAGCTGCTCGGCGTCGAGATACGGTAGTCTTGCCATGTCCTATCCTTCCGAATCGCGTTCCGGGCCCTGCAGCGTCACGCCGCCGTCGATCACCAGGACCTGGCCTGTGATGTAGCGGGCGTGGTTGCTCATCAGGAAGCGCACCCCGTGGCCGATGTCCCAGCCCAGGCCTTCGACCTTGAGCACCGAGGCCCTGGCGCGCTGGGAGCGCGCGGACTCGCTCATCAGGGTATTGCCGCGGGCGTAGACCATTGGCGTGTACATCGGCCCGGGGCAGATGCAATTGACGCGGATATGGTCCTTGCCGTGGTCTACCGCCATCGCCTTGCTGAGCCCGATCACGGCGGCCTTCGAGGTGGTGTAGGTGGTGAGGCCGCGCGGCCGCAGCGCCGAGATCGACGAGATGTTCACGATCGCGCCGCCCTTCGCCGTCTTGATCATGGCCGGGATGGCGTGCTTGGCGAGCAGGAACATGGTCTCGACGTTGACCTGCATGACGCGCCGGTATTCCTCCGGCTTCTCGTCGACCACGGTGCCGCGGCTGCCGATGCCGACATTGTTGTCGAGGAAGTCGAGGCGGCCCCAATGGTCGACCGCGGCGTCGATCAGCCGCTTGCAGTCGGCTTCCTTCGTCGCATCGCAGGCTTCGGCGATGGCGCTGCCGCCCTCGGCCTTGATCATCTCGACGGTACGCTCGGCGAGCTTCTTGTCGAGGTCCGACACCACGACCCGGGTGCCGGCGCGGGCCAGCAGGATCGCCGCGGCGCGGCCGTTGCCGATGCCGTCGCCCTTGGCGCCGCCGCCGGAAACGATGGCGACCTTGCCGGCGAGGCCGAGATCGTCCTCAGGTCCCTTCATGTGTTCCTCGGTCGTTGCTGGGGGCGCGCCACTCCAGTGGCGGGTCTTGGTGTGAACCAGTGGTGACCGCGGCACTGGAGTGCCGCGCCCCCGGCAAGGCGTTCATTGCCTGTCCCATTCGATCTTGAAGGCGTTGCCGTTCGGCCTGATGTAGCCCGCATTGGCGCCGGGGAAGTGGGCGGGGCACAGCAGGGCATTGGTTGCCACGCAATCCTCGAGCAGCCGTCGGCGCGACTTGGCCGACAGCTCCTGGTCGGTGCAGAACTGGCTCGACCAGTCGGGGTGATAGACCTGGATCGGGTGATGCATGATGTCGCCCGAGAAGCAGGCCTGCCTGCCGCCGTCCGCGAGGTTGATGGCGATCGAGCCCGGCGTATGGCCGGGATAGTCCCTGATGGTGAGCAGCGGGTCGGGCTGGTGGTCGCTGTCGATCATCACGGCCTTGCCGGCCTCGACGATCGGCAGCACGGAATCGTCGAACGAGCCGTCGTTCACCTTGCCGTCGCCCTGCTTGTTGCGCTCGCTCTCCCAGTGGGCGTACTCGCGCTTGCCGAACAGGTACTTGGCGTTGGGAAAGGTCGGCACCCAGCGGCCGTTCTCCAGCTTGGTGTTCCAGCCGACATGGTCGACGTGCAGATGGGTGCACATCACCAGGTCGACCGAGCCGGGATCGCAGCCGCAGGCCTTCAGCCGGTTGAGGAAGGGCGTGTCGAGGTTGCGCCAGCCGGGATTGGTGCGCTGCTTGTGATTGCCCAGGCAGGTGTCGATCAGGATGGTGTGCCTGGGCGTCCTGACGATCCAGGTGTGCACGGACCCGACGAGGCGGTCGCTGCCGGCCTCGACATGATCGGGAACCATCCAGCCCTTCTGGGCGTCGAAGGCTTCCTGGTCGAACTTGGGAAACATGCGCGCCGGCTTGAAGCCTGCGCCGCAGATCTCCTCGACTTTCTCGATGGTCGTGTTCCCGAGCTTGCGCATGCCTGCCTCAGAAGGTGACGACGCTGCGGATCGACTTGCCCTCGTGCATCAGGTGGAAGGCGTCGTTGATCTTCTCGACCGGCATCACGTGGGTGATCAGCGAATCGATGTCGATCTTGCCGTCCATGTACCAGTCGACGATCTTCGGCACGTCGCGGCGTCCCTTGGCGCCGCCGAACGCCGTGCCCATCCAGGTCCGGCCGGTGACG
>CAZHQA010000058.1:0-21210 GCA_964533955.1 uncultured Reyranella sp.
TCGGGGATCAGCCTAGCCGCGCCTGCCGTCGATGATACACTTCGGCCCTGTGAGGTGGCTTCGGCCTCTATAGGCAATCGCGGTTAGGGCCGGCGTTAGGGACAAATTCGAGAAATATTAAATTGTCGTTTCTTATCAATAGGCCCTTGAAGTCGGACATGCTTCCCTTCGGGCGCCCGAAGGGGTACACGGCGCAAAGCGGATGAGCAATGACACTTCAGGACCGCTGGACGCCGAAGCGATAAAGACGAAGCTGGAGGCGTTGAAGAGCGAGCACCGCGACCTCGACGAGGTGATCGACCGCCTGGTCGAGAAGGCGCCGTTCGACCAGCTTCAACTGCAGCGCCTGAAGAAGCGCAAGCTCGGGCTCAAGGACCAGATAATCCGGTTGGAGAGTCAGCTCATTCCCGACATTATCGCCTGACGGATGGCCAGAAAGTTTTCGAAGCGGAACCCGCCCGCCCGACAGGCGGTGGGTCTCATCATGGGCAGCCAGTCGGACTGGACGACCATGCGCCACACCGCCGAGACGCTGGAGGCGCTCGGCGTAACCTTCGAGGCGCGTATCGTGTCCGCCCACCGCACGCCAAAGCGCATGATGACCTATGCCGCCAGCGCCAGGAGCCGGGGGCTGAAGGTGATCATCGCCGGCGCCGGCGGAGCGGCGCACCTGCCCGGCATGACGGCGTCGATGACCACCTTGCCGGTGCTGGGCGTGCCGGTCGAAAGCGCCGCGCTGAAGGGCCAGGACAGCTTGCTGTCGATCGTGCAGATGCCGGCCGGCATTCCGGTGGGCACGCTGGCGATCGGCCGTGCCGGCGCCATCAATGCAGCGCTGCTGGCAGCCGCCATCGTGGGCCTGGGCGACACGCGGATCATGGCGGCGCTGGAGCGCTGGCGAACCCGGCAGACCGGCGCCGTCGCCAAGGCTCCCAAAGACGACGCGGCGGCGCACCGCTGACATGAGTCTTCGTTGGAGACCACGGCTGGCGTCTTCCTGGCTGAGGGCGCGCCACTGCAGTGCCGCGCTCCCATGAACGCGCTGCCACCGGGCTCCACCATCGGCATCTTGGGCGGCGGCCAGTTGGGGCGCATGACCGCGCTCGCCGCGGCGCAACTCGGCTACCGCTGCATCGTGTTCGCGCCCGAGACCGAATCGGTTGCGGGCCTGGTTTCGGCCGGTCATGTGCAAGGCGACTACGACGACAAGGCCGCACTCGCCCGCTTCGCGGCCCAGGTCGACGTCATCACCTACGAATTCGAGAACATCCCGGAAGGCGCCGTCAGCGAATGCGAGACGCACAAGCCGGTGCGTCCCGGTGTCCGGCCGATTCACTTCGCCCAGCACCGGCTGCGCGAGAAGGAGTTCTTCCGCCGTGCCGGCATTGGCACTGCCGAGTACCAGCCGATCAGCAGCGAAGCCGAGGTCGCCCGGGCAACCTCGCTCCCCGGCATCCTGAAGACCTGTACCGAAGGCTACGACGGCAAAGGCCAGTTCCGGGTGACGACTCGCGCCGAGCTCATGGCGGCGTGGGAAAAGACCGGCCGCCGCGAGTGCATCCTCGAATCGCTGGTCGATTTCATCTGCGAGATCTCCGCCATCGTGGCGCGCTCGCTCGACGGCCGGGCGGTGTGCTTCCCGATCGGGCTGAACGAGCACCGCGACGGCATCCTCCGCACCACCACGGTGCCGTGCGGCCTGCCCGCCGGCACGATTGCGACAGCGGAGCGCTACGGGCTGGAACTCGCCAGGAACCTCGAGCTCGTGGGGCTGGTGGCCCTGGAGATGTTCGTGACCCGCGATGGCCGCGTGCTCGCCAACGAGATGGCGCCGCGCCCGCACAATTCAGGCCATTGGACGATCGATGCCTGCGTGACCAGCCAATTCGAGCAGCTGGTGCGGGCGATCTGCGGCCTGCCCCTGGGCTCAGTCGAGATCCTGGCGCCCTCGCGCATGATCAACTTGATCGGCGACGAGGCGAACGACTGGCAGCGCTTTCTATCGGATCCGACCGCGCGCCTGCATCTCTACGGCAAGAGCAAGGCCCGCCCCGGCCGCAAGATGGGGCACGTCACCTACGTCTCACCGTCGGGGTTCGGGGACCTGTCCACGACCTGACGCGGCCCTTGAGCTCCTCGAACTTCATGACATCGGCGATGCGCCGGTCGAGGAAGGACCAGGTCGCCTCGCTGCCTTCGGAGCGATCGTTCAGCCAATAGAGCAGGGTCGAGGAATAGACCCCGGCCAGCGTCGCGCGCTTGGTATAGAAGTTGAAATCGGTGCTGCTATCGCCCGCGGCGTACCACATGGCGTCGACCGTCTTGTAGAGCAACTTGAGCCCCAGCCCGGCGTTGAGCGGCAGGGCCAGGAACGCCAGCGCCCGACGCGCCGCCTCGCGCCCGCCGGTATGGCGCTCCAGCCGGATGCGCACGGCGGCGGTGATGCGCTCGCGGATCTTCCGGTCGGCAACGCGCTCCTTGTCCATGTCCTCGATCGTACGGCGGTCGGCCCGCGCGCTGACATGGGCCAGGAGCTGGATCGGCCCGCCCGGGAACAGCCGGTCCGCCTCGCCCGCCGGCAGATCGAGCCGGGCCGAGGCTGCGGCCAAGGCGGCCCGGGACCAGCCGTCGAAGGCGGCTTCGGCCTGAACGGCGTCGGCCAAACGATCCCGCAGCTCGCAATCCGGGTCGTTTTCGGAAAAGGTTGCATCCATGGCCTGAAATATAGGTACCAGAGGAGTCTTCGACACCCCTGCCTCCCCTCTTCCCAAGGGTTTCTCCCTGTGATACCTACGCGCCCTCCTATATTGCCGCCTTGGAAGGAAGCGATCGAAGTGCAGGTTCTCGTCCGCGAAAACAATGTCGACCAGGCGCTGCGCGTCCTGAAGAAGAAGATGCAGCGCGAAGGTATCTTCCGCGAGATGAAGCTCCGTCGCAATTACGAGAAGCCTTCCGAGCGCCGCGCCCGCGAGCGCGCCGAGGCGATCCGCCGGACCCGCAAGCTGATGCGCAAGCGGCTGGAGCGCGAAGGCTACTAGGCCCCGTTTCATCGACGACCACGACCCCCGGCCACGCCGGGGGTTTTGTTTTGTCGGTCACTTCGAAGACGATCGGCCGAGCTTCTCCACCACACGCCCGAGGCGCTCCAGGGTCTGCAACACGGTCTTCTGGCCAAGACCGGGCCATTGCACGCGGAGCAGCATGTGGTCGGTGCCGGTGCGCTCGCCGTAGCGGCCGATCTGGTCGACCACCTCGCTCTCGCTGCCGATGATGAACCTGTTGGCCGCGAACCTGTCGAAGTCGGCGCGAATGCGATCGGCCGGGATGAACGAGCCGCCGCTGCCCCAGCTCGCATACGCCTCGTACTTGAAGAACAACGGTTCCCGCACCTCGTCGAGCGCCCTGCCGGTGCCGCTGCCGACATGGCACTCGCGGATGATCGGAAATTCCGCCGCCGCCGGCAGCCCCGCCGCCTCGCGCGTGTCGCGGAACAGGGCGTTGAACTTGCCGACATTCTCCTCGCTCACCATCGGCGACGGCATCCAGGCATCGCCGAGGCGGGCGGCGCGCTTGACCGCGATCTCGACATCGCCCGCCATCCAGATCGGCGGGCCGCCCGGCTGCTTGGGCCTGATGCTCGCCTGCACCTTGCTGAGCGTATGGTATCGGCCCTTGTGCTCGACCACGTCGTCGCGCCACAGCTTCCTGATCACCTCGACGCTCTCGACGAAGCGCGGCACGCGTTCCTTGATCGGCACACCGATCGAATCGAATTCCTCCGGCCGGTAGCCCAGTCCCAGCCCGATGATCGCCCGGCCGCCGGTCAGCCAGTCGAGTGTCGCGGTCTCCTCGGCGACGATCACCGGATTGAGCAGCGGCAGCAGCAGAAGCCCCGGCCCGAGCCGCATGCCCTCCGCCTCGGCAGCAAGCCGGGCCAGAAGCGGCATCGCCTGGAACATCTGCAGCGGGCTGGAGACGAAATGCTGGCCCACCATCAACGAAGCAAGGCCGCTGGCGCGGGCCGCCCTCACCTGTTCGATCAGGTTGGCGAGCTCGGGCCCGAGATCGGCGCCCTGTCGCCATTGCGTCGCCATGTAGAGACCGAGCTTCATCGCTGTTTCCTCCGCCGGAGGATTATCGCGCGCCGTCCAGGAAGTCGGCAATCACCGGAGCCGTCTCGTCGGGGTTCTCCTCGGTGATCCAGTGCGCACAGCGTTCGAGTGTGCGGGCCGCAAGGTTCTGCAGTCCGGCGGCGGCGAGCTGGCGCTGCAGGCCGTTGCCGGCCGGACCCTGGCAGACCACCGCCAGTGCCGGCACCGTCGCGAGCCTCGAGAAGTCGGCGCTTTCGAGGAACATCGCGTCACGATCGAATGACTCGTAGCCCAGGAAGGCCGCACGCAGGGCGCCGTCGCGCTTGAGCGAAGCGACGTAGCGCGTGACCTCGTCGGCCGCGAACCGCCGTGTCCGGGTGCGCGAATTCATGAAGGAAAGCACCAGCTGCTCCTCCTTGCCCTGGTACTCCTTGACGGAGTCATCGACCCTGGCGAAGCGGGCAAAGTGCTGGAGACGCGGATTGGTGGCGGCGAAGCGCTTGAACTCGGCCGTGCCGGCCAGCCCTTCGATGAAGGACTCGGCGACGCCAATGCTCAGCAGGCGGTCGGGATACTGCACGGCGAAGGCCATGGCCACCCGCGCGCCGATGTCGTGGCCCATCACATGGGCGCGGGCGATGCCCAGCCGATCCATAAGATCGCGCACATCGCTCGCCACCGTCCGCTTGTCGTAGCCACCGGCCGGCACCTGCGAGGCCCCCGCGCCGCGCAGGTCGGGCACGATCAGGCGATAGCGCTTGCCGAGGTTGGCCACCACGGCCGCGAAGGTATCGCCGGTTTCGGGAAAACCGTGCAGCAGCACGAGCGACGGACCATCCGGCCTGCCGATGTCGCGGTAATAGAGGGCCACGCTGTTGACCGGGACGGTGCCGGTGTCGACGCGCAACCCGGCCGCCGCGGCGGCGGCCTCCACGGAGGTCTGCTCGGCGAGGACCTGGGTCGCCATCACAACAAACCCCAGGGCCAGGAGCGAAATGGAGGCTCGCATGTTGCTACTGCGGCGACAGCTGGCGGAATGCGCCCTGCCAATCCTCGACGTGATACGTGCGGACAATCTTGCCACCCTCGATCGTGTGGACATCGAGCGACATGAGCTTGAACGACTTGCCGTTGGTCGCCGCGCCCATGAAATTGCTCGCCGGCGTGCCGGTCGCTTCGCCACGCACGACGGCGCGATTGCCGGACACCAACACCTCCTTGATCTCCCATCTGAGATCGGGAATCGCCTTGAGCCGTGGCCCGATCCCGCTGATGACCTCCTCGCGGGTATTGCACAGATCATTGCCTCGACAGGTCACCCAGTCCGCCGCCGTCGATTGCCGGATGAGGTCAGGCGCCTGGTCGACGTATGCAGCGTTCAGTGCCCTGTAGAACGGGGTGAGACTAGCGCTGGCTGATTCGACCGTCATCTGGGCAGAGGCCGGCGACCCCGCGAAGCTCACGACCGCCATGGCAGCCAGTGCGGCAAGAGGTTTGATCATGACAACTCCCGTGTGATGTGACGACGGTGGGCGCACCCGTTTGACAAGCCGCGCTGCAGATAATCTGATTGCCGGCCATGCGGTATGCGCATTCTTGCGCAAAGGATGTGCGATAATGCGCAAGTGGCCATGGACTGGGACAACCTGAGATTCTTCCTGGCGCTGGCCGAAACCGGCAGCCTGTCGCGCGCAGCCAAGCACCACCACGTCGACCATTCCACCGTCGCACGCCGGGTCGAAGCTCTCGAAGCGGAGCTCGGCATGCGCCTGGTCGAGCGGCTTGCGCGCTCCTATCGCATCACCGCCGAAGGCGAGCGCGTGCGCGAGCGCGCGCGAAAGGTCGAGGCCGCCATCGCCGAGATCGTGCAGCTGGCCCGCGATGCCGACACCTCGCCAGAACGGATTGTCCGGGTAAGCGGACCGCCGACCCTGCTCTCCGGCTTCCTCGCGCCGCGCCTGCTGCCGCTGCAGAAGCAGCATCCGGGCCTGCGCATCGACCTCGTCGGCGAGGCACGCATGGCCAACCTCAGCCAGGGCGAGGCGGATCTTGCCCTGCGCCTTGTGCGGCCGCGTGAAAAAGGCCTCGTGGCGCGCCGGCTTGCGGTTGTCGGCCATGCGCTCTACGGCTCGCGCGAGCGCGTCGCCCGTCGCACCAACGAGCAGGACTACCTGGGATACGACGAGAGCCTCGATCATGTGCCGCAGCAGCGTTGGCTCAAGGCGCTGGCAGGCGACCGCGGCTTCGCGCTGCGCTCCAACGACCTCACCACCCTGCTGACATCGGCGCGCGCCGGCCTAGGCCTCGCAGTGCTGCCCCGCATGATGGCGGCGCACGAACCGGAGCTCATCGAGGTGCCGACGGACCCGCCGCCGCCCGACCGCGAGCTCTGGCTCCTGTTCCACCGCGATGTCGGCCGCTCACCCGCGGTGCGCACCGTGATCAACCGCATCACCGAAATTACCGCGGCCGCCCGAACAGCCTTTCTTGGCGAGAGGCGCTAGCGCCGAATGTGTTCGGGCGACAGTGGACGGGCGCGCCGCACCCCTGCACCATCACGCCATGTATCGCGCGCTTGCCTTTCTCTCCGTCCTGCTCCTCGCGCCGTCCGTCTGGGCGCAAGGCTCGACCGCAGATGACTATTCTGCGGCACGAGACCAAGGCGAGGCGGCACTGACGCAGAAATTCGGTTCGTGCACGGACGCCAAGCCCGACTTCAAGACGGAGGAGTACGACGCCGAGGCGGTGCGCCTGAACCGCGGGCTTGATCCCCTGTTGCGGCGCGCCGTCGGTCCCATCACGCCACCCCGCCCGTTCTCCGGTGAAGGAGAGCTCAATCCCGGCCTGGGCTGCGGGCTCGGCATGGACGCTCTCGATGGCATCCACTTCTGGACGGGCGCCAACGACAACTGGTCGACCTTGCTGGTGACGACGGGCGACCTGCTGCGCCGCTGGCTGAAGAGGAACGAGCCGGACCATCCGCAATGGCAGGCTGAGCTAGACGCCGCTTTCGCCGGCAGCCAACTCACCACCGATCTGATCGATCGCGAGGCCTGGCGCGAGGTATTCGCCGCCCTGCCGATCGACAAGCCGGCAGGCGTCGACGCCGCGTACGCTTTTCTTGGTCAATCGGGCAACGGCTCGCTGATCTGGCCACCGACGATGATCTCGTTCTACGTCCGCAAGCGCGACCGCATTTTTCTGGCCGACCTGTCGCTCGCCACCAAGTTCACGCCGATCGCGGACTGCGGTGACCCCAACCAGCCGGAGTTCTCGGACGAGAACCTCGCACGCTTCAACAATTGCTGGAAACAGCGCGGTGCCAAGGAGCCGGCGTTCGTCGCCGCCGGGCGCCAGGCACAGGCCTTCGTCAACGCGCTGGCGGCGCAGTAACCGGAGCTTTCCTCCCCATTCACAGGGGAGGAGGCTCGAAATCAGTTCAGCCCGTAGAGCTTCACGACGTTGTCGTGGACGATCTTCTTTTGAACCGCCTGGGAGAAGCCGGCCAGGTTCTTCTCAAGGGTGGCGCGCGAGTTGGGCCAGATGCAATCGGGATGCGGATAGTCGGCGCCCCAGATGATGTTGTCCTCGCCAATCAAGGGGACGATCGGCTCGAGGTACTTGTCCTGCTGGTATGTCACGTAGCCCTGGCGGCGGAAATAGTCGCTCGGCCGCATCTTGAAGCCGAGGCTCTGGGCACGGTCGTGATATTCGGTATCGAGGCGATCGAACACATAGGGCAGCCACGTCACGCCCGATTCACCCAACACGAAGTTAAAGTCGGGATATTTCTCGCAGGCGCCGGATGCCAGCAGCGAGACCAGCACTTCCATGGTGTCGAGCTGGAACAACGATGAACGCACCAGTCGGTACTGGGTGAAGTACTCCTTCTCCATCTCCGGGCTGTCGGGCGCGCGCAACGCCTTGAAGCCGGTCGAATGGAAGGAAATCGGGAACTTGCACTCGGCCGAGGCCTCCCAGAGCTGAAACCATTCCTTGTGCCAGAGCGGCAAGCTCATGCGCTTGAAGGCGAGGTCGCCGCCCTTCAGCCCCATCCTGGCACAGCGCCGCACTTCCTCGGCCGCCGCCTTGGGATCGGCGTTGGGAATGATGGCGAGCGGGAAAACGCGATTGGGATCGGCGCGGCGGGCGAAATCGGCCGCCCAGTCGTTGTAGCGCGCGTTGGTCCAGATCCTGAGATCGGCGTCGTCGATCAGGTCGTTGACCATCAGGCAGCCGTAGATGATCTCCTTCTCGAGCCCGTCACGGTCGAGATCGGCGATGCGCAGTTCCGGCGTGGTCGGCCGCGGGTTGGCGCCGGGATAGCTGTCCCAGTCGAAGCCCGCTTCCTTCATTTCGTCGATGTGGCCGAACGAGCCCTTGGTGTAGGGCAGGAAGCCAGGGCCGACGCCATTCCACATGCCGCGGTCCTTGTCGTCGACGAACCAGTGCTGGCCGTCGTTGCGTTCCTCGACGCGAGGGGCATTCTTCTTCCACTTGGCCGGCGCCTGCGACGACCACAGGTCGGCCGGGCAGTAGGTCAGATCGATGTGATTGTCGCCGGAAATGAGCTTGTGCTGCATGGCGTCCGCTCTCCCTTGGAGACGGGCATGGTGCGGCATTCTCTCCGGCCGGGCTAGCCCTCGCGCACCCGAAGCGGCCAATAATTGTCCGAGGCGTGGTTCGCATAGCGGCCCTACGGGGCCATCAATCGGCGTAGGCGATGGCCTGCTGGGTGGCGAGGAACTTTTCGCGCAGGTGGCCACCCGACGTCGTGGGCGGATATTTCGGCGGATGGCTGGCATCGCTGCAGCTCGGCAGGCAGGCCACCTCCGCGTCGTAGTTCGGGTTCTGGAAGAACACCACCGACTGCCGGCGGCTCTCGGCGACGCGCTCGGCCGGCGGATTGATCACGCGATGCAGCGTCGAAACCCAACGGTCATTGGTCCAGCGCGCCAGCATGTCGCCGATGTTGACCACGAAGCAGCCCGGCACGTGCGGCACGTCGAGCCATTGGCCGCTGCCCGACTGCACCTGCAGGCCGCCCGGCCGGTCCTCCGTCTTCAGGATGGTGAGGCTGCCGTAGTCGCTGTGCGCGCCAGCCCGCAGTTGATCGGGCTCAGGAGGCACGTCGGGCGCCGGATAGTTGCGCACCCTGAGCCGGCTGATGCTGCGATCGACACTCGAGTCGAAGTAGTGCTCTGGCAGATCTAGGGCGAGCGCAAAGATACGCATCACGTCGATCGCCAGTCGATCCATCACGCGATAGTAGTCCTCGTACACGCGGCGCAGTCCGGCCGGCCGATCGGGCCAGAGATTGGGCGCGAAATGCCGGCCGGCGGCGGCAGCGGTGTAATACGGCGCTTCCGCGACATCGACCGGGCCGATCATCAGGCTCTCGTTGAGGTCGCCCTTGGCGTCGCCGCCGCGGCTGCGCACCAGCACCTCGGCCTTCAGCGGCATGTAGCCCCGTGTCACGTCCGGCGCTGGCCGCACGATGCGCATCTTCTCGGCCAACGGCAGGTCGAAGAAGGCACGACTGGTCGACCCGACCGCCTCGATCAACTCTGCATCCACGCCATGGCCCGCGATCACCATGAAGCCGATGTCGCGGCAGATCCGGTCGACATTTGCCGCCAAGGTTCGTCGCGCAGCCGGATCGCCCCTCCAGAAAGGTGAAATGTCGATGACAGGAACCGCAGCCAGCGCCATCGCACGCTCCCTCGGGTCAGCAGCGAACGCTCAGCAAGCAGCATGCCACTCCGCGATCAGAGCGCCAAACGTGGGCGCGACTGCGCAGCCGATAGGCCGCGCAGTCGCTGTTCCCCCTACTTCAGCTATTTCTTCACGCCGGGCTGGGCCGCGATTTCCGCCGAGCCCGAGGTCGAACCGCCCGCGCCGACCGAACCCTTGGCGCCGGAACCGCCGACGCCCAGGTTCGATGACGAACTCGCACCCGCGCCGGCGCCCGCGCCAACGCCGGCGGACGTGCCGCCCTTGCCTGCGTCAATCGTCGTGCCGGTCGAACCGGAGCCGGAGGCGGATCCGCCGACGCCCAGCGTCGACGTCTGCGCATGGGCATAGCTGGCCGTGGCGGCCAGGAGGGTCGCGGCGATCGCCGCCTTGCAGATGCCGGACAACATGATCGGTGTCTCCTCTCCTTGAGATCTGGTTGGCGCCGTCGAGGGACGGCTCGGAGACAACGTCCTGTCGAACCGGCACGTTGCCGTCGCCACGGACTCGCCCGATTCCGGTCGCCAGCGTGGCACCAAGTTTGCGAGACTGCGCCACATGGCCCGGAACACTCGCAGCAAAGCTTCCCCGTACACCGTCGTTCGCGGCGGCAAGCTCCTCGACATCGCCAAGCGGCGGGCGGTGCCCGTCGACATCCTGATCAAGGGCGATACCATTGCCGAGATCGGCCGACGCGGGCTTTCCGCCCCGGCTGGCGCCACGGTGATCGACGCCAGCAACAGGCTGTTGCATCCCGGCCTGATCAATGCCCACACGCACGGCCACGGCAATCTCGGCAAGGGCATCCACGACCGCTGGACGCTCGAGACGCTGCTGACGTCGAGCCAGTGGATCGGCACCGGCCGCAACCTCGAGGACAAATACCTCTCCAGTCTGATCGGCGCGTCGGAGATGGTATTGAAGGGCTGCACCGCCGCCTACGATCTCGCCGCGGAGTTTCCGCTGCCGTCGGTCGAGGGCCTGTCGGCCATGGCCCGCGCCTACCAGGATGTCGGCATGCGCGCCGTGCTGGCGCCGATGGTGGCCGACATCACGTTCTTCCAGGCCATTCCCGGCCTGATGGAGCGCCTGCCCGCCACCCTGCAGAAGGAGGTCGAGAGCTTCCAGATGGCACCGTGGAAGGCGACTGCCCGGCAGATCAAGAAGGCGCTGCGCAAATGGCCGTTCGAGACGGTGCGGCTCGCCGTGGCGCCGACCATTCCGCACCACTGCAGCGACGACTTCCTGGTAGCCTGCCGCAACCTCGCCAAGGAATACGACGTCGGCCTGCACAGCCACGTCGCCGAGTCCAAGGTGCAGGTGGTCGCGGGCTACCAGCGCTACGGCATGTCGCTCGCCGCCCACATGGACAGGCTCGGTCTGGTCAACGACCGCTTCACCGTGGCGCACGGCGTATGGCTCGACGGCGACGACTTCAAGCGGCTGGGCGATCGCGGCGCCTCGGTGGCGCACAATCCCGGCTCCAACATGCGGCTGGGCAACGGCTTCGCCGATGCGCGTGGCATGCTGTCGGCCAAGGTCAACCTGGGCGTCGGCACCGACGGCGCCAACTGCTCGGACAATCTCAACATGTACGAGGCGATGCGGCTCGCCTCCATCGCATCCAAGGCGCAGGGGCCGGACCTCGAGCGCTGGATCACCACCGAGGAGGCGCTCACCGCCGCGACCCAGGGGAGTGCCCGCGCGCTCGGCATGGAGAAGGAGATCGGCAAGATTGCGCCGGGCTACAAGGCCGACATCGTCTTCCTCGACCTCCACCACATCAACTGGATCCCGACCAACGACCCGGTGAACCAGGTCGTGCACACCGAGGACGGTTCGGGTGTGCATTCGGTGATGATCGGCGGCCGCATGATCGTCGAGAACCGCAAGCTCCTTACCGTCGACTTGCCCAAGCTCGCCGCCCAGGCCGCCGCCTCGCAGGCCCGGCGCGCCGCGCCCACCGCCGAGGCCAGGAAGCTGTTCGACCGCCTGGAGAAGGTGGTCGGCGCCTTCTGTCCTGGCCTCGCCAAGGCGCCGCTGCACATCCACCGCTATGTCGGCGACCATCACCACCATTGAGTCGCCGATCGATGCCGGCCGGCTGAGCGACGTTCTCGGCCGGAAGGTCAAGACGGTGAGCGTCGAGGACTCCAACCCGACGGTGCTTTCGCAGGTCTACCGGCTGCGCGTCGCCTACGACGGCGAAACAGATGGCGCGCCGGCGACGCTGTTCCTCAAGACACGCCAGCTCGATCGCAAAAAAGACGCGCCGTCATGGGGCCACAGCGAGGTCGTCTTCTATCGCAAGCTCGCCTCGGGGACCCCGTCGGACATCCTGGTGCGTTGCCACGAATCGCATTGGAACGAGTCGACCGGCGACTGGCACCTGCTGCTCGAGGACCTGAAGGACACGCATGGTACAGCCTCGCAATGGCCGTTCCCGCCCACGCTCGCCGACTGTGAGACCATCGTGCGCACCTTCGCGCGCTTCCACGCCGCCTGGTGGGACGATCCACAGCTCGGCCAATCGATCGGCAAATGGGGCGATCCGGCCGATGCCGGCACGGGGAAGCAGCGCATGGCCGAGGCGGTGGCGAAGCTCGCCGACACGCTGGGCGATCGCCTGGCGCCCGGACACCGCGCCCTCTACGAGCGCATCATCGACCGGTTCGAGGCGCTGTCGGCGCGCTATCACAGCCACCGCCACATGACCGTCGTGCACGGCGACGCCCATGCCTGGAACTGCTTCCTGCCCAAGCCCGGAACTGCGGGCACGCCCCGATTGTTCGACTGGGACTCCTGGCGGCTCGATTGCGCCACCGACGATCTCGCCTACCAGATGGCGCTGCACTGGTATCCCGACCTCCGGCGCGAGCGCGAGCGGCACCTGCTCGACACTTACCACGGCGAGCTCGTGAGGCAGGGCGTGGCCGGCTACGACCGGCGCGCTCTGCAGGACGACTATCGGCTGTCGGTGCTGTGGACCACCATGGCGCCCGTCTGGCAGCACGCCGGCGGCATCCCGGCCTGGATCTGGTGGTCCCACCTGGCCCGCATTCATCTCGCCTTCGACGATCTCGGCTGCCGCGAATTGCTGGGCTGATGGCCTCCGGAAACTTCGGAAACTGGTTCCCGGGTTTCCGGAGCGGGGTCAGAGGTCGACGCGCTCCTCGGCGATGGCCTTGCGCTCTGACTTATTGAAGCGGCCGTCGTAGATCGGCCGTTCGCCGGTCGTCGGGCCGGGGTATTGCACGATCAGGATGTCGCCGCCGGTCGCGGTGTGGAACTCGCCTTCAACGTGCGGGTCGGGATGGAACACCATCGAACCCGGCTTGCAGAGCTTGCCGTCGATGGTGAATTCGCCGCTCAGGATGAACCAGACCTGGGCGAAGCCGTGATAATGCTCGGGATGATGCCCGCCCGGCTCCAGCCGCAGGACGCCGGCATTGGGCTCGGTCGGCCGTTCCGGCCGTGGGTGGAACAGCATCTTGCCGGTCTCGCCCGGCCAGCGGATCTTCTCCCAGGCGACGTCGTCGAGGTGGCGGATCTCGTAGGGCAGATGATCGTTGCGCGACGCCGCCCGGGTCGTCGTCAGATTGGCATTGGCCTGTGCGGTGTCTGGAATTTCCTTGCTCATCGCCAGCTCCTCGTCGGGACTGGCCCAAACGCTAGCGCATCGCCTGCCGGCCCAGCAATGACACGATCGCCGCTTCCAGCTCCGGAACGTCGGTCACGATGGCGTCGGGCGCTTCCGCCGGCGTGCGCGGCTGTTGGCGGCGGTAGCGGCCGCTGCGGAACAGGATCGTCGCCATGCCGAGCGCCCTGGCCGGCGCGATATCCTTGTCGATGCGGTCCCCCACCACGATGCAGTCGGCCGGAGCCATACCCAACACCTGCGCCGCCATCTCCAGGGTGCCGGCATAGCCGAAGAACGGAGCAATCCCCGCGCGCCCGAGCTGCGGCGGGACGGCGTCCGGCCGGCTCGCGACGATGCCGAGCTTCAGTCCGCGCTCGCTGAGGCGCCGCAGCAGGCCGTCGATCTCTGGCCGGAGCTGGAAGACGTCGAGATTGGCGGTGATGCCGTCGACGCGGCGGCGGACGCGCGCGATCGTCGCCGGATCTCCGCCGCACAGCGTCTCGATCATGTGGGCATAAGCATCTGGTGCGTAGGACGCCACGGCGCGCGCCGATGCCGCCTCGACCATCCCCTCGTCGACCCGGATGCCCTCGAGCCCGCAGGCCGCCGCGATGGCGCTGTCCATCGCCATTTCCCAGGCGAATTCCAGGTCTATCGGGCCACCGACGTCGAACAGGATGACGTTGCCGACCATCGCCGTTACAGCAGCTTGAGATACCAGGCCAGGGGATCGCGGACCGGACCCGCTGGGCCCTGGCTCACCGTCAGCGCGAATTCGAAGCCCAACCGCTCATAGAAGGCGCGTGTGCGCCGGTAGGGTTCGTAGTCGACGTCGGGATGCAGTGTCATGACGAAGAGAAACCGTACTCCCTCTTCCCGCAGCCGTCGCTCGGTCGCGCCGACCAGGGCTCGCCCGACTCCGCGGCGATGCTGGCCGGGATCGACCCCCAGCCAATGGATCTCGGCGCTGGCGGGCGCGTGTTGCTTCAGGAGCAGCAGCCCGCGCGGTTGGCCATCGATCCGAGCGACCCAGCTCTCGAGGATCTCGGCCTGATCGGCATGGTGCCGATTGGAGTCGGTCTGTGCGAACCACTGGGGGAGGCGCCCAATCAGCACCTCGAGCAGCCGGCGGCTATTCGCCGGATCGTCCTCCCGGGCGACCGAGATCGCGCGACGAGACATGCTCTCCATTGGCACGGTCCCGGGCCTCACCTTCGGCGCTGCGCGTCCGCAGGCCTGCGGGGCCCGCCGGCGCTGGAAGGCAACGCGCTAGTGCGAGCTGCCCTCTAGCGCCTTGACGATGTTCTCGCACATCACCTTGGCGTCGGCGAACAGCATCATGGTGTTGTCGCGGAAGAACAGCTCGTTGTCGACGCCGGCGTAGCCTGACGACATGCCGCGCTTCACGAACAGCACGGTCTGCGCCTTCTCGACGTCGAGAATTGGCATGCCATAGATCGCGCTCTTGGGATCGGTCTTGGCCGCGGGGTTGGTGACGTCGTTGGCGCCAATCACGAATGCCACGTCGGTCGAGGCGAAGTCGCGGTTGATGTCGTCGAGCTCGAACACCTCGTCGTAGGGAACATTGGCCTCGGCGAGCAGCACGTTCATGTGGCCGGGCATGCGGCCGGCCACCGGATGGATGGCATAGCGCACCGTGACGCCTTCCTTCTTGAGGATGTCGGCCATCTCGCGCAGCGCATGCTGGGCCTGCGCCACCGCCATGCCGTATCCCGGCACGATGATGACGCTCTGGGCATTCTTCATCAGGAAGGCGGCGTCCTCGGCCGAACCGGCTTTGACCGGCTTGTCGGACTTGTGCGCCGCCGCACCGGCCGCCGAGCTGTCGGTGCCGAAACCGCCCAGGATCACGTTGAAGATCGAGCGGTTCATGCCCTTGCACATGATGTAGCTCAGGATCGCGCCCGAGCTGCCGACCAGCGCGCCGGTCACGATCAACGCCGTGTTGCCCAGGGTGAAGCCGATGCCCGCCGCCGCCCAGCCCGAGTAGGAATTCAGCATCGAGACGACGACCGGCATGTCGGCGCCGCCGATCGGCAGGATCAGCAGGAAGCCCAGCGCGAGCGACAGCACGACCAGCAGGATGAAGGTGATGGGATGGCCGCGCATGGCGAACCACACGAGCAGCAGCAGCAGGGCCACGCCGATCAGCGCGTTGAGCGGGTGTTGGCCGCGGAACACAAGCGGAGCACCCGACACCAGGCCCTGCAGCTTGGCAAAAGCCACGACCGAACCGGTGAAGGTGATGGCGCCAATGATGGTGCCCAGCCCCATCTCGATCAGGCTCTGGGTCTTGATCTGGCCGGGCGAGCCGATGCCGAAGGCATCGGGCGAGACGAAGGCCGCCGCCGCAACGAACACCGCGGCCAGGCCGACCAGCGAATGGAAGGCCGCGACCAGCTGGGGCAGCGCGGTCATCTGGATGCGCAGCGCCACCACCGTGCCGACGGTGCCGCCGACGATCAGGCCGCCGACGATCAGCCAGGGCGAGACTATGCCGGGCGTGGTCACGGTGACCCCGATCGCCACCAGCATGCCGACGATGCCGAACAGGTTGCCCTGGCGCGAGGTTTCCGGCGAGCTCAGCCCGCGCAGCGCCATGATGAAGCAGATGGCCGCGATCAGATAGCCGTAGGCGGCGATTTCGTGGGTGATCACTGTCTCAGCCTCGCCTACTTCTTGACCGGGGTCTTCTTCTTGAACATCGACAGCATGCGATGCGTAACGATGAAGCCGCCGAAGATGTTGACCGCGGCCAGCGCCACCGCGAGGGCGCCGAACAGCTGCGCCGCGCCGATGCCCTTCAGCCCGGCCGCGAGCAGTGCGCCGACGATGATCACCGAGGATACCGCGTTGGTGACCGCCATCAGCGGCGAATGCAGCGCCGGCGTCACCCGCCACACGACATAGTAGCCGACGAAGCAGGCCAGCGCGAAGATGGTGAGCAGCGAGACGAACGGCATGTGGCCGTCGGGCAGCGCCGCGCTGCCTTGGGCCAGCATGTCGGTGACCTGCTGTGCCACGGCCTTGAGGTTGGTCGCGAGTTCCTGCGCCTGGGAGGCCAACTTGGCCGCTTCGCCGGCCAGCTTATCGTCCATAACAGCCTCCCGATGAGCGTTCACGCTCCGTCTTCAGGGCGAGACCCTGGCAGTGGAGGAGCGCGTTCACGTCGTCTGCCCCTGCACCAGCGAGGGGTGCACCACCTGGCCGCCTTGCGTGACCAGCGTGCCCTTCACCACTTCGTCGTTGAGATCGATCTTCAGCGCCTTGGTCTCCTTGTCGATCATCGGCGTGATGAAATTGAGGAGGTTGCGCGAAAACAGCGACGAGGTGTCGGTCGCGAGCTCGGCCGGCAGGTTGGCCGGCCCGACGATCTTGACGCCGTACTTGACCACGACCTTGCCGTACTCCGAGAGCGGGCAGTTGCCGCCCTGCTCGACCGCCATGTCGACGATCACCGAGCCGGGCTTCATGGTCTTGACCATGTCCTCGTTCACCAGGACCGGCGCCTTGCGGCCGGGGATCAGCGCCGTGGTGATGACGATGTCCTGTGCCTTGATGTGGTCGGCCACCAGGGCCGCCTGCTTGACGCGATATTCCGTGCTCATCTCCTTGGCGTAGCCGCCCGACGTCTCGGCCGCCTTGAATTCCTCGTCCTCGACCGCGACGAACTTGCCACCGAGCGACTGTACCTGTTCTTTCGTCGCCGGGCGCACGTCGGTTGCGGTGACGATCGCGCCCAGGCGCCTCGCGGTGGCGATCGCCTGCAGGCCCGCCACGCCCACGCCCATGATGAAGGCGCGTGCCGGGGCGAGCGTGCCGCCCGGCGTCATCATCTGCGGAAAGATGCGGCCGAAATTATTGGCCGCCAGCAAGACCGCCTTGTAGCCCGCGAGGTTGGCCTGCGACGACAGGATATCCATCGACTGCGCACGGGTGATGCGCGGGATCAGCTCGAGCGCGAAAGCCTGCACCCCCTTCGCCGCCAATGCCGCCACCAGCTCCTTGTTGGTAAGCGCGCCGAGCGGCGACATCAGGGTCTGGCCCGGGCGCAGGAGCGCCAGCTCGTCGACGCCCTCTTCCGCCGACATGGGGCGCTGGATCTTGAAAATAATGTCGCCCGCCGCCGCCGCCGACGCCGCATCCGGCACGATATTTGCCCCGGCATCGAGATAGGCCTGGTCGGTATAGGCGGCCGCCACGCCGGCGCCGGCCTCGACGGTGATTTCCGCGCCCAGTGCCTTCAGCTTCTTCACGGTCTCAGGCGTCGCCGCCACGCGTGTCTCGTGCGGCCGGCGTTCTTTCAGAATGGCGATTTTCATGGACTGCGCGATCACGGGGTCGTTGTGTGCGGCGAAACAAGCACGGCACCATTTGCTTGCCAACCGCTTTTTCGCCGCGTGTGGTGCGGGTTCGGGCCCGGCGGAGCGTGCCGCAAAAGCCTCGTTTACGGGCTCGCTGAACGCGTGTTACGTGCCAGTATGGCTGAGCGTCCCGTCATTCTGACCGGTTTTCATTTCACAAAGACCACCCTGGCGACCCTGTCCGAACGCTACGACATCGCCGGCCAGATGGACAAACCGACACCGGCGCACATACCTGCCAATGCCGCCGAACATGTGCAGGCCATCGTCAGCACCGGAAGCGTCGGAATATCGGACGCCTTGATGGCCGCCCTGCCCAGGCTGTCGCTGTTTTGCTGCTACGGCACGGGCTACGAGCGCGTCGACCTCGCCGCTGCCCGCAAGCGCAACATCATGGTGACGCACGGCGCCGACGCCAACGCACCCGATGTCGCCGAAATGGCGGTTGGAATCCTATTGGCCTCGACGCGGCGAATCGTGCGGGCCGACAAGATGATCCGCCGCGGCGACTGGACCAAGCGCATCCCCAACCGGTTCGGCCCGATCGCCGGCCTGAGCGGCAGCAAGGTCGGCATCCTGGGTCTGGGCTCGATCGGCATGGAGTTCGTCAAGCGCGTGAAGGGATTCGACGTAGAGATCGGCTACTGCAACCGCAACAGGCGGAGCGACGTCGACTTCCGGTATTTTCCCAATGTGATGGAGCTCGCGACCTGGTGCGACTACCTGATCGTCGCCTTGCGGTCCGATGCCTCCAATCGGCACATCATCAACATGGACGTATTGAAGGCGCTGGGGCCGCGCGGCCACGTGCTGAACATCTCCCGCGGCTGGGCGGTCAACGAAGCGGACCTCGCCGAGGCGCTGCGCAACAACGTGATCGAAGGCGCCGCGCTCGATGTCTACGACGAGGAGCCCTACGAGGGCACCGAGTTGCTCGATCTCGACAATCTGGTCATGACGCCGCACTTCGGCGGCGGCACCGAGCATGCGCAGCGACGCATGACGGCCCTGGTCAGAGCCAATCTCGACCATCATTTCGATGGCAAGCCGGTCGTTTCGCCGGTGCCCGAGCTGCGGGACATGGCGGCTAGTTCGGCGGGTCGACTCCGATAGCAATCACAGGCCCCGCGTGGCGTGGCGGGGTGTCGAACCAGACGTCCCAATGGGCGCGCAGGGCCGACGGATAGCGCCGCAGGGTCGTAACGACGCTGTAAGGGCGGTCGACGTCCCTGGCCTCGAAGCCGCAGGCCTCGATCCCCGCCTCGCGCGCCAGGAAAATGGCACGCGACAGGTGGAAGCGCTGAGAGACGATAACCAGGCGCTGCTGACCGAACACCGACTGCGCCCGCAGCACCGAGTCCCAGGTGCGCAAGCCGGCGAAGTCGCGATAGATGGCCGTGGCCGGCACGCCGCGCTTGATCAGTCCGTCCCGCATGGCCGTGGGTTCATCGTAGTCGGGCCGGCTGTTGTCGCCGCTCACCAGCAGGTACTTCACCTTGCCGGCCCGCCACAGCGCCGCGGCGGCATCGAGGCGATATTCGAAGTAGCGGTTGGGGCCGCCCTCGGGACCGATTGGCGCCGCGCCGAGCACCAGCGCCACGTCGGTGGCGGGAACACGCGAGGGATCGCTGCTGAGGCAGGAATCCGCGAGCTCGTCGAGGCGCCGCTCGGCGACCCACGCCAGCAGCGCGACCACCAGGGCAACCGCGCCCAGTCCGAGCACGACATAGAGGCTGAGCCGCATGGCACCTTGTAGCATGGCCGCGTAGCCATGGGTCGGATCAGCCCGGCCCGTCCTCGCGATCGAGCTCGGCCAGGATGTCGCCGAAGCCGGTCTTGCAGACGAAGTCCAGGCCACGCATCGCCTTGGTCGAATCGTAGACGCGGTCGATGTAGTCGAACATCGTCCAGCCGCGCCGGGCGTAGATCTGGCGGTAGCGCGGGAAATAGCGCTCGACGACCAGCGGCGCATTCTCCATCAACTGCTCGCAATCGTCCGGGCCGAACGGCGTCAGCGCCGAGACGATGAAGGTGTCGAAGCCGATCTGCGGCGCCCGGTCGAGCGCCGCGACATGGGCGGCAGCGCAATCCTCGACGGTGAGGCGACGGAACAGGAGTTCGTTGGCCTTCGTGTTGGGCCCCGACTGGCTGATCTCGTGCGCCATGTCGTCTTCCTCCGGGAAGAAGCGCGACGTGCGCAGGATGACGATCGGCAGGCCGGACGCGCCGTGCACCATGCGGCAAAGATGCTCGGCCGCAAGCTTGCTCACGCCGTAGATATTGCGCGGCTGCAAGCCGGTCATCTCCTCGTCGATCCAGAAGGCCCGGCCGATGCCGCGCTTATGGGCGTCGCGGATCTCCTGGCTGATCATCAGCGAGGTGGTCGAGGTGAAAACGAAGCGGTCGACCGACGAGCCTGGCGCCGCCGCCTCCTCCAGGAGATTGAGGGTGCCCTGCACGTTCACGGCGATGAACTCCGCGCTTTCGTGCGTGGCGACATGCGGCTTGTGCAGCGCGCCGGCATGGACGATGGCCTGGATGGCGTGGCCGCGGATGGCGCGCCGCACCGTGGCGCGGTCGGCCACCGATCCCACGATGTCGGTGAGCGGCCCTGGCACCGGGTCGAGCCCCGTCACTGCATGGCCGAGCTTCCCGAGGCTCGGCACCAGTGTCCGGCCAAGCCAGCCCGACGAGCCCGTCACCAGGATGTTCATCGCAGGCCCGCCCTACAAACCTGCTCGTGCGAGCGCTTCCTGCTGGCGGCTGGCCAGCGCCTCGACGTCAAAGCCTTCGATCAGGCTCTCGAAAAGGCAGTGCCAGTTGAGCGAGGCGCGCAGATGGATGAACACGGCACCCAGCCCGATCGCCGCCCTGTCCATGAAAACGAACTCGCGCGGCGGGCGCACGCCGCCCATCTTGCGCAGTTCGCCGAACACGTTCTGCGCCATGTCGCGGCCATGGCCTTCGGCCATGCCCTCGGTCAGGCGGCGCGGACGGTCGTCCATCAGCGGGCCATAGAGGAAGGCGGCCCAGCGGTTCAGCACCACGATCATGTCGCGGCTCAGCCCCGAGAAGCCCCAGTCCTCGTAAGCCGCAACGGCGCGGTCGACGTCGTCGCTCATGAGGGCGCGGTAGAGTTCGATCGAGCCGCGCACGAAGCGCGGCGGAAAGACGCGCACGCAGCCGAAGTCCATCAGGTTGACCGATCCGTCCGGCCGGACGGTGTAGTTGCCGAGATGGGGGTCGCCGTGGATCACGCCGTACGAGTAGAACGGCACGTACCAGGCGCGGAACATGTTCACCGCCAGCCGGTCCTTGTCGTCCTGCGAATGGCCTTTCCAATTGAGCAGTGGTTCGCCCT
>CAZHQA010000059.1:0-21088 GCA_964533955.1 uncultured Reyranella sp.
CGGCGCATGCGGGGCGAACAGGACCGCGATGTCGTCGCGCGGCGCCGGCCCCCCGGTGATGATGCCGCGCGTGCAGGGCATATGCCATTCTACTCATGGGAGCGCGCCACTCCAGTGGCGCGCTCCTATGATTCGAGGGTTACGGCGTCCGAATCGTTCCAGGCAAGGCCGACCGGATCGCCCGGTCCGCGTGGGCTGCGCTCGCCGGCATGCGCCTCACGGGCGAGAAAGGTCCGGCCGTCGGCGCGCACCCGATAGAGGGTGGCGCCGCCCAGGAAGTTCGCCGTCTCGACCACGCCGGAGAGCCGCGCCCCGGCCGCGGCGACCAGCCGGATCTTCTCAGGCCGCAGCGCCCGCGCACGCCCGCCTTCGTCGAACAGATTGATCTCGCCGATGAAGTCGGCGACGAAGCGCGTCCGTGGCTGCTCGTAGATTTCGGTCGGAGAGCCGACCTGCTCGACCCGGCCGGCGTTCATCACGGCGATACGGTCGCTCATCGCCAGCGCCTCCTCCTGGTCGTGCGTCACGAACACCAGGGTGACACCGAGCCGGCGCTGCAGCTCCTTGAGCTCGAACTGCATTTGCTGGCGGAGCTTGCGATCGAGCGCGCCGAGCGGCTCGTCGCACAGCAGCACGCGCGGTTCGACGACCAGCGCACGGGCAAGCGCCACGCGCTGCTGCTGGCCGCCGGAGAGCTGGCCCGGCCGGCGGTCCTCCAGGCCGGTCAGCGCGACCTGGGCAAGGGCGGCCGCCACGCGCCGGTCGATCTCGGGCCTGGCCACGTCACGCATGCGCAGGCCGAAGGCCACGTTCTCGACCACCGTGCGATGCGGGAACAGCGCATAGGACTGAAACACCATGCCCATGTCACGGCGGTGGACGGGCACGTCGGTAATGTCCTGGCCGCCGACATGGACGCGGCCCTTGTCGGGAAATTCGAACCCCGCAATCATGCGCAGACTGGTGGTCTTGCCGCAGCCCGACGGACCCAGCAGCGAAAAGAACTCGCCGGCCTCGATGTCGAGCGTGACCGCATCGACGGCAATCACCTTGCCGTCGAACGTCTTGGTCACCTCCTGGAGTCTTATTGCAGCCGACGTCATTGCATATCGCCCCCCTCCCCCGTCTCCGGAAGAGGGGAAGGACAGGAGACTGCGTCCTGCATCAGCTCTTGAGGATCTTGGTTACGCGCGCGTCGATGTCGTCCTTGCGCGCGTTGTACCATTTCCAGTCGGGCTGGATCAGCGTCGCCACCTTCTCCGGCGTGGTCAGCAGCTTGGCATCGTATTTGTCGCTGAGCTTCACCTTCCTGTTTGCGGGCGAATACCACACGCCCTCTGCCAGCAGCTTCTGCACGTCGGGACGGAGCATGTAGTCGCAGTAGGCGAAGGCCAGTTCCTTGACCTTCGACCCCGGTGTCACGTCCAGCACCTGCTCGAGCGCCATCACGCCCTCGCTCGGGCTTGCGAAGTCGACCGGCTGGTTCTGGCCGTCGTAGCGATAAACGCCGGAATCGTGAATGACCGCCTCTGAGACCTCGCCCGACAGCAGGAGCTTCTCCATCTGGCCGGTGAAATCCACGAGCTTGATCGGCTTCAGCGCCTCGAGCGCCTTGTAGGCGGCGTCGAGGTCCTGCAGGCCTTTGCCGTAGAGCTTGCCCAGCATCATCAGATGACACTGGCCGAGGCTGTTGACCGGGATGATGTAGCTGCCGCGCGCGCCGGCCAGCTTGGGATCGGCCAGGTCCTTCCACGAAGTCGGCTTGGTCAGGCCCTTGTCGGTGCGGAAGCCCAGCCCGATCGCACTGGTGAAGATCGCCACGCCGACGATCTTGTCGCTCACCGCCCACGGATAGACGTCGGCGACGTTGGGCACTTCCTTGGCGGTGATCTTGTCCATCACCAGCCCTTCGACGACGCAATTCCATTGCTCGTTCGAGTTAGTGTGCAGCACGTCGTAGAGCGGATCGTTTTTCGGGCTGGCCTGCAGCTTGGGGATATAGGGAAACGCAGAATCGGCCAGCACCGTGCACTTGAACTCCTTCTCGAAGGCCGGCAGGACCGTGGCCTTCATGATGTCGCCCCATTTGCCGCCCCAGGTCGTGATCTTGAGGGTGGCGGTCTGGGCGCGAAGGACGGCAGGCGCCCCCACGGTGGCGAGCGCCGCCAATCCGGCGCCAGTCCGCAAAGCCTTGCGACGTGAAATCATGTGCCCCTCCTCTTTCCTGTCATAGCTTAACGTAGGCCTTGAGCCCGATCAGCCTCTCCAGCACCAGCACGACGCTCAAGGCCAGCAAAATCGAGACCATCGAGGCGGCGGCGATGGCGCCGTCGAGGTCGAACTTCATGTAGTTGAACAGCACCACCGGAAGGGTCTCGCCCTTGGGCACCACCAGGAACAACGACACCGGGAACTGGTCGAACGACACGATGAAGGCAAAGACGCCTCCGGCGAACACGCCCGGCCGAATCAACGGCAGGGTGACTTCGAAGAACACGCGGACCGGGCTGGCGCCCAGCACCGCGGCCGCTTCCTCGATACGATGGTCGAAATTGTGCAGCACGGCGAGCGTCGTACGCAGCACGTAGGGTACCGCGATCAAGGTATGCGCCATGATCAGGCCCCATACCGGCCGGCCGATTCCCGCCAGAAGGTAGGACTGGAACAGGGCGAGGCCGGTCAGGATGGCGGGCAGCATCAGCGGCGACATGAAGAAGGCGGTCAGGAAGGCCCTGCCCGGCAGGTTGCCGCGCGCCAGGGCGAGTGCACAGGCGCCGCCGATGGTGACCGACAGCACCAGCACGCAGGCCGCGACCCAGAGCGACAAGAACAGCGCGTTCATGAAATCGCTGCCGGCGAAGAACTTCGCAAACCAGCGCAAGCTCACGCCGACCGGCGGGAAGGAGATGTAGGGCGTGGGGTTGAGGGCGAAGACGATCACGATCGCGATCGGCAGCAGCAGGAAGGCGAGCAGCAGGCCGTTCAAGGTCAAGTACGCAGCCCGGCCCGCATCGAACGGCCGCTTGTTCGCCGCCGCGCTCATGCCAGTCCCTTCTCGCCGGCAAGTCGGGCCAGGATGTGGTTGTAGGCAAACACGATCACCAGGCAGACCGACAGCAGGATGACGCCGAGCGCGCCGGCAAAATTCGGGTTGAAACTGGTGCCGACCTGCTGCGCGATCAGCATCGGCAGCGTGAGCACGTCGGTGCCGCCCATCAACGACGGCGTAACATAGGCGCTGATCGACAGCGCGAAGACCAGCAGCGAGCCGGCCAGGATGCCGGGCAGGCTGAGCGGCAGGGTGACCTCGACGAAGGCGCGCAGGCGGTTGGCGCCCAGGCTGCGCGCGGCCTGCTCCAGTCGCTCGTCGATGCGGCCGATCACGCCGATCAGGGTCAAGACCATGAACGGCACGTAGATATGGACCAGCGCCACTACCGTGCCGAACTCGTTGTACATCAGATGCAGCGGCGACTTGATCAGCCCCCAAGAGATCAGCGTCGTGTTGATGACGCCCTTGTCCTGCAGGATCGTCATCCAGGCGAAGGTGCGCACGACGATACCGGTGAGCAAGGGCGCGATCACCGCCATCAGGGCAAGCGCGTGGCCGAGCCGCGAGTGCATGCGGGCCATCCAGTGCGCCAGCGGATAGCCGATCAACAGCGAGATCACGGTGGTGATCAGGCCAATGCGCAAGGTCGCCCACAGCGCATCGTGGAAGATGCCGGCCGAGTCGTCGATGAAACGCTGGTAGTGCCGTGTCGTCAGCACGGCATTGGGATTGGTGACGGGATTGCCCGAGAACAGAGACATCACCGCCATGACCCCGAACGGCAACACGAAGAACAGCACGAAGAGCAGCAGTGCGGGCGCGATCAGCCAGGCGATCGGTGTCACCTTCGGCGGGCGTGTTGTCGCGGCACTCATGCGTCGCCCATCGTGGCGCAACGCCATGGTTCGGTCCACGCCGAAGGACAGCGGCCAAAGGTCGTGCTACGCCGCCGGGCCCATGGCATCGAAATTGCCGCTTCTGTCACTGCTGATCGCAGTGACGTGCCTCAGCCAGTTCTATCGCGTTTCCAACAGCGTGATCGCTCCTGAGCTGGCGCGAGACCTGCACCTGTCGTCCGCGCAGCTCGGCTGGGCCGGCAGCGCCTTCTTCTTCGCCCTGTTCGCCGTCCAGCTGCCGGTCGGACTGTGGTTCGACCGCTTCGGCGCGCGCCGCACGGTTTCGTCGGTTTCGCTGCTCGCCGCCGTGGGCGCGGTGGGGATCGCCCACGCGACCGACGCCACCGGCCTGATCGTCGGCCGCGTCGTGGTCGGCGTCGGCTGCGCCGCTTCCTTCATGTCGGTGGTCTTCCTGTGCGCCCGCTGGTACGAGCCGCGCCGGCTGTCGACGGCGCTTTCCTGGGTCTTCGCCGCCTCCAACATCGGCACGCTGGCGGCGGCGACACCGCTTGCCTGGGTGGCGGGTGTCGTCGGCTGGCGCGACGGCTTCCTCGGCCTGGCGGCGATCACCCTGATCGTCGCCGGCCTGTTCTACGCCATCGTGCGTGACCGGCCGCCCGGCTCGGCACTGCCCGCCACCCATCGCGAACCGCTCGGCGATGTGTTCCGCGGCCTGTGGCGGGTATGGCGCACGCCCGGCCTGCTGCCGCTGCTCTCCATGCATTTCTTCGCCTACGCCACGATGCTCACCGTCCTCGGCGTGTGGGCCGGTCCTTATCTCTACAACGTGCACAAGCTCGACAGCGTGCAGCGGGGCAACGTGCTTCTGGTCATGGCGGTCGCCCAGACGCTCGGTATCCTGACCTATGGCCCGATGGACCGCATTCTGCGCTCGCGCAAGAAGGTGGTGCTGATCGGTACCTACCTCTCGGCCATCGTCCTTCTGGCGATGGCGCTGATCGCCCGGCCGGCGCTGCCGCTCGCGATCGGCCTGCTGGTGGCCATCTGCTTCTTCTGCGCCTTCGGAACGGTGATCGTCGCCCAGGGCCGCTCGCTCTTCCCCGATCGGCTGGGCGGCCGCGCCGTCACCACGGTCAATATGGCGCAATGCCTCGGCCTCACCGTGCTCCCCGCCCTCACCGGCTACATCGTCGAAGGCTTCGGCGCGAGCGATCTCGGCTACCGCTGCGTGTTCGGTACGCTGGCAGCGGGACTGCTGCTGGGGTCGATCGCGTATCTGCGCTCGCGCGACAACGCGTCGATCTAGGACCTTGCTCCCTACGGCCTCACGATCGTCCAGCCCTGCTCGCTGAGTTCGATCAACGTCACGACGCCCGACGGAACGACCTTGGCGCCGGCCCAGATCGGGATCTCGTCCGGCTTCTTGCCCTCGCTGCGCGCCATGTTCTCGCGCGTGTTGGCGCAGGCGTCGAAGATCACGCTCGGCAGGCTCTCCGACATCGACTTCAGTCGCGCCAGCACCGGCGAGCGGTCGGTGCGCAGCATGTTCAACCCGGCATTGAAGGCGACGACGCGGATTTCGACGTCCTCGCCGATGCCGGTGTAGTAACGCGCCGTGTTGGCGGCGACGTTCAGCACGGCGTTCATCTTGTCCGGCGCGTCGTCGCTGATCTGCAGGGCCAGACGATGCACCTTGTCGGCGGCCCGAGCCGGCAGCACCGCGAAGGCAATCGCCGCCGCCAAGACCAGGCGTCGAGGAGCCATTGTTTCCCCTTCCTCAGGCCGGCTCATAGCCCGCAGCGTCGGCTCCCACCACCTTGACGAGGCGGTTGGGCTTGAGACGCACGGTCTTGAGCTGCCGTATGTGATTGCTCACCACGTCGTAGACCGGCGGGCCTTCGGTTCCCTCATTGATCGAGGCCCAGCCGCTCACCGTGTATTTCTTGTCCGCCTCGATGCCGGCACCCGTGCGCAGCACCGTCATGTTCGAGATACGCTGCCCGACCGGCTTGTCGATCGTGAGCGTGTAGGCAAGCCCGCCGGCGCGCACCATGTCGCCGCCCTGCTGGTAGTAGGGATCGGGATTGAAGAGATTGTCGGCCACGTCCTCCAGCACCTGCTTCAGGTAGTCGCCGGTCATCTCGGTCCGGTAGGCCGCGGGATAGGTGATGGCGGTCTGGTTGAACACGTCGTCGGCGTAGATGTCCTGGTCGGGAAGCAGCGTCGCCCCCCAGCGGAAGCCAGGCGACAAGGCGATCTCCGCGTCGCGTTCGGCGAGCAGGGCCTGGCAGATCAGGTCGTCGAACGTGCCGTTGAAGTTGCCGCGCCGGTAGAGCAGCGATTCGGTGCGGCCGAGCACCTGGCCGATCTGCTCGTCGTGCGGCAGGCGGACCTCGCGGATCAGAGCCGCCATCTCGGGGTCGGGCGCGATCACGTCGGACAGGACCGGGATCAGCTGAAACTCGTAGCCGACAACCCGCCGGTCGCTGACCTCGAGGTCGAGCCGGGCGAGGAACTTGCCGTGGCTGCCGGCGGCGACCAGCAGCGTGTCATCCACCTTCAGCGGCCGGGGCAGCGCATCATGAGTGTGGCCGGTCAGGATGACGTCGATTCCCTTGACGCGTCCGGCGAGCTTGCGGTCGACGTCGAAGCCGTTGTGGCTCAGCAGCACGACGAGATCGACCTTGTCGGCGCGCAGTTTCGCGACATTCTGGGCGAGCTTGTCCTCCTCGATGCCGAACGACCAGTCGGGGATCAGGTAGCGCGGATTGGCGAGCGGCGTGTAAGGGAAGGCCTGGCCGATGACGCCGATCCTGAGCCCGCCGCGCTCGACCACGGTCGACGGCTTGAACACCGGATCGCCCCAGGTCGTGTCTTTCACGTTGCCCGCCAGGAACGGAAAGCCGAGCTCGCCGATCAGTTCCTCGACGCGCCTGGCGCCATAGGTGAACTCCCAGTGTCCGGTCATCGCGTCCGGCTTCAGCGTGTTGACCAGGCGCACCATGTCGGCGCCCTTGCTGTGCAGGGACGTGAAGCTGCCCTGCCAGGTGTCGCCGCCGTCGAGCAGCAGGACCTTGCCCGGCCGTTCGGCGCGGATTGCCTTGATCAGGGTCGCCATCCGATCGAGCCCGCCCACCCGGCCGAAGCTGCGCGCCAGCAGCTCGAACTCGGTGCAGGCGAGCGCGTAGGCCTCATAGGTGCCGCGGCCGAGCTTGTAAGCCTCGAGCAGTTTCTCGCCCACCAGATGCGGCGGCAGGCCCTTGTCCTCCCCGACGCCGACGTTTGCCGAGGGCTCGCGGAAATAGAGCGGCATCAGCTGGGCATGCAGGTCGGTGAAGTTGAGCAGCGTGACCTGGCCCACCGGCTTGAAGCGCAACAGGTCGTCCTGCGAGGGCCCCCGGCGCTGGGCCACGCCCGTCCTGGTTGTGCCGAGAGCAGCCGTCGCGGCCGCGACCTGCAGGAGTTCGCGGCGGCCGAGCGCCGTCATGGCGTCACGCGACCTCGATCTTGCTCTCCGCCGTCCAGGACTGCTTGTTGTCGTCGGTCCACTTGAACTTCAGCGTGCCGCTCTCCTCGACCTTGACGAAGAACGCGAGATAGGGATTGGCCGAAATGGCCGGCTCCAGCGTCGCGTTCATGACCGGCTTGTCGTTGTAGGTGACCTGCAGAGAGCTCACGATCAGGCGCGGGACCAGCTTGCCGTCGGCATCCTTGCGCTGGCCGGTCTCCATCGGATGTGTGATCAGCGTTTTGACCTCGATCACCTCGCCTTTCTTGGCGCTGGTGGGCACGCGCAGGCGTGGCTTGATGTCGTCGGACATGGTGCTTTCCTCCTCAGCCGCCGCAGCCGCCGATGGTGACCTTGACCTCGCGGCTCGACGTATAGAGCGTGCCGTCGTTCATCTCCGCCACCGCGACGAGCTTCTGGGTCTGGGCGAGGCGGACGCGCATCTGCACCTCTGCCCTGCCGCTCAGCGGCGAGAATTCGTAGATGGCGACGCCCGGGTTGGGATTGCCGTCGGCGGCGATGTAGATCGCCTTGACGTATGACTTGTCGCTCATTTCGCTGTCGACCGAGACGGTGAGCGGCACGGCGTTGCCGTTCTCGGCGATCTCCGGCGCCTTGAGCGTGACCTTGCCGTCCTTGGGCGTGCCCTTGGCGAGGGTACCCAGCCATTCCTTGGCCTGGTCGGCTGTGGCGAAGGCATTGCGCGCCACCAGCGCGCCGGCCAGCGCCATCAAAGCGGTTCGTCGTGTCAGTCTCGAGACCATCTTGACCTTGTCCCCTAGTGCCGGATGTTCGGCGCCGTCAGCTTCTGACCTTCGTTCATCTTGCGCAGATAGAGTTCCAGTTCGCCATATTCAACCGCATCGGGCGACAGCTCGTTGGCGCGGACCTGGACATTGCACCACTGGAAGCGTTTGCGGATATCCCAGACCTCGTTGCGGCTGGTGCGCCACAGCGGGAAATGGTCGAACTGGCCCCTCGGCTCCCCCAGCCACTGGCCGCGAATCCACTTGTTGGCCGCCTGGCCGTGGCAATCGGTGCAGGCGAAGTCGAACTGGCCGACCTTGAGATCGGCGAGCTTGAGGCCGCGCTCGTAGGCGGCCTTGGCGCCGGGACTCGACAGATCAACCTTGATCGCCTCGCCGTTGGCAAGGCTGTGCAGATAGACCGACATGTCGGTGTTCTCGCGCGACTGCATCAGCCAGTCCTTGCCTGCCGCGGCCTTGGCATGTCGCGTGATGAACTCCTCTGCGCCCAGCACCTTCTTGAGCCGCGGCTCCCACTTCGGCATCTCGACCGCCCAGCGCTTGAAGGTCGTTGCGGGCGTCGCGTGGCATGACGCACAGGACTGCTTGAACAATGCCGCCCCCGCCTCGATGCGCTCGGCGGCGGGATTGACGAACGGGTCGAGCGCGTCGCGGTCCTCGACGGGCTGCGGCCGCTTGTCCGGATTGTCGAGCGGATTGGCGAATGTGGCCGGCGTTTTCAGCGTCTTGAGAAAGGCCACGATATCCTTGATCTCGGCCTCGCTGTAGAAGCCATGCTTGCCCCACGGCGGCATGACCGACCTGGGATTGTAGACTCGCGCGTCGAAGACGTAGTTGTAGAGCCACTGATCGGTGCGGCCGGCCTTGCCGATCTCCGACAGGTCGGGCCCGACATTGCCCGGCCCTTCGAGAGTCTTGGGGCCCATCACGTGGCAGGCCAGGCATCCGCCGCCGCGGTTGCGGTCGAAAGCGAGCAGTTGGCCCTTGGCCGGATCACCGGCGATCTCCTTGATCGCGATCTCGCCGCCGCGCGGCGGCGTCGCGCCCGGATTGGCGAGCGTGTTGTACTCGTCCCAGCGTGTCTTGTTCCAGCCGGGGTAGCGCTGCCAGGGGCTCGGAGCCGCGGAACCCTCGAGGGCGAGAGGCGGTTCGGCCCCGGCAGGCGTCACCACCATCACGATCGCGAGAGCGGCCACCACAAGACGCATCTACGGCGTCGCTTTCTTGAGGTAGGCGATCACATCGTCGAGCTGCGCCTGCTGCTTGAGGCCGGCATAGACCATCTTGCCGTCGGGCACGCGCCCCTTGGGGTCCTTGAGATATTCGCCGACGGTCTTGTCGTCCCAGACGATTCCCGACTTCTCCATCGCTTCCGAGAACTGGAAGCCCTGCGCGGTGCCGGCCTTGCGCCCGAACAGGCCGTGCAGGTTGGGACCGATGCTGTTGCGACCATCCTTTTCAACGGTGTGGCAGGCCTTGCACTGCTGGTTGAACAGCCGTTCACCGCGGGTTGCGTCGCCCGACTGCGCGAGGGCGCCGGTGATGGTCCCCGTTACGGCCATCGTCAAAACAACCGACACTGTGGCTGCGGTGATTCTCATGACGCTTTTCCTACTCTGTGCAGCGGGAGATTGCTGACGTTTTGCCTGGATTCAAGTGCTAGATTGGCGGGCATGAGACCAAGCGCGCTCTTTCTTGCGGCGCTCGCCTTGGTGGCCGGTCCCGCGATCGCGGCAGCTGAACCGGTACAGATCAAGCCGAGCCTGCTCAGACTGAACGGCAACCTCGAGATTCCCGACGGCAGGAAGCTCGCCGGCGAGGACGTCGTGTTGCTGGTGCACGGCACGTTGTCGCATGACCGGCAGGAGACCATTGCGGCTCTGCAGAAGAACCTCAAGCAGCGCGGCCTTGCATCGCTCGCCATCACCCTGTCGCTGGGCATCGACGACCGCCAGGGATTGCGCCCGTGCGACGTCGTGCACGACTATGCGTTGGCTGGCGCGCAGCGCGAAATCCGCCTCTGGATCGAGTGGCTCAGCGCCCAGCGCGTCAAATCGGTCGACATCCTGGGTTTCTCGCGCGGCGGGGCGCAGGTTGCGGCGATCGGGCCCGAGCTGCCGACGGTGCGGCGAATGGTGCTGCTGGCGCCGACCTTCGCCACCTCGGTCGAACAGGCCGAGATCTACCAGCGCACCTTCGGCCATCCCCTGGCGCCCGAACTGGAGGCGGCACGCAAGCAGCCGCTGCAGAAGCAAACGGTCGACTTCCTGACCTGCAAGCAGGCGCCGGTGCTGGGCGCCACCTTCCTCGATGCCTATGCCGAATTGCCGCCACGGCTGGCCACCAAGACCGGACATCCGACGCTGGTCGTGATTGCCGGCAAGGACGAGATCGTGCCCGATCTCGCCAGCAGGCTGCCTTCCGACGTCCGCCCGGTGACGATCGAAGGGGCAAACCACTTCTTCCCCGATCTCTATGGCGAGGAAGTCGCCGACGCGGTTGCGACCTTCCTGAAGGCCGATCAGACGCCGATGAAATAGGGCAGCGTCACATCCTTGGTTGCCGGTTCGAAGGCGAGCCGCACCGGCATGCCGATCCTGAGATCCTTGTCCGCGATGCCGCGGAGGGGCGCGTTGACCCGCACGCCTGCATCCATGTCGACCAACGCCACGACGTAGGGCGCCTGGGCCTTGAAGAAAAAGTTGAACGGGTGATGACACACCGTCCAAGTGTGTACCTTGCCGCCGGTCGGCATCTCCTTGAAGGTGGCTTCCATCGAGAAGCAGTGCGGGCAGACCGGGCGCGGATAGTGCCGCGCCCTGCCGCAGCCGGCGCAGTGCTGGAGGATGAATTTGCCCTCGCGCATGCCGTCCCAGTAGGGCTGGCTGTCCCGCGTCGGCGTCGGCAGCGGACGCTCGGGAGCCGGCGGAGCAACCGCGGTGCTCATGCCGCCCTCCGCAGAATCGCCAGCGATCCGTCGCCCATGTCGCCGTAACCGGTAACGAGGCCTACCTCGGCATCGCCGACCTGGGCCTTGCCGGCTTCACGCCGAAGCTGCCGCGTCAGCTCGATGACGTGATTGAGTCCCACGACATGCCCCTGGCTCAACAGGCCGCCATGCGTGTTGATCGGAAGCTCGCCGCCCAGCGCAATGCGGCCGTCCATGACGAACGGTCCGCCCTCGCCCGGCTTGCAGAAGCCCAGGATCTCGAGCTGGCGGATCACCGTGAAGGTGAAGCAGTCATAGATCTCGGCGACGTCGATATCCTTGGGCCCGACACCGGCCATCTCGTAGCCGCGCCTGGCCGCTTTGGTCAGGCCGAAGTCGAGCAGGTCGGGCCGCTGCGCAATCGATGCCGGCGATTCGGGGTGACCCTCGGCCACGCCCATGATCGTCACCAGCGGCTTCCTGAGATCGCGCGCCCGGTCAGCCGCGCTCACGACGATGGCGGCCCCGCCGTCGCTCTCGAGGCTGCAGTCGAACAGCCGGAACGGATCGGCGATCATGCGCGAGGCATGATGCTCCTCGACGCTGAGCGGCTTGTTCATGACCACGTTGCCGTTGAGGAGCGCGTGCTGGCGGGTCACCACCGCGACCTCGGCGAACTGGCGCGGCGTCGTGCCGTAGAGTTCCATGTGCCGCCGCGCGCCCTGGGCATAAAGCTGGGCTGGCGCGAACATGCCAATCGGCGCCTCGAACTCGGCCGCCAGAGCGAACTGCGGGAACTGCTGCAGCCGGGTCGAGACGCGCGCGCCGGAGTAGCCGGTGCGGCCGACGGAAATGAGCACGTTCTTGCAGACGCCCGTGGCGACGGCCATCGCGGCACTCTGGATAGCCGCGACGCAGGTGGCACCGCCCATCGGCACGAACAGCGACAGAGTGAGATCCGGCAGGCCGAGATTGGCGACGAAGTCCTCGGCAATGCCGCCGCCGGGGAAATAGGGAATGACGCCGTCGATGTCGCGCGGGCTGAGGCCTGCGTCCTCGATCGCCCTCAGGCTGGCTTCGAGCTGCAACGCCAGGCCGCTCTTGGTCGTTCCTCTCGTATATGCCGTGTCGCCGACGCCGCTGATTGCGGCCTTCTCACGAAGCGCGTGCACCATATGTTTCCTCCGACGCACATCGTGCCTTGTGGCTCGCTCCCTGTCATCCTGAGCGAGCTCGGCTCAGGGCGACATCTAGTCCGCGCGGATGTTTCCGGCGCGGATCACTTCCCGCCAGCGATCGAGCTCGCTGCGGATGAGCGCAGTGTAGGCCTCAGGGCCCATAGTGCCGGGCCGTACGCCTATCTTGGCGAACTTCTCCTTCACGTCGTCGCTTGCGAGCGCCGTCCGGATTTCCGACTCCCAGCGCTTGCCGATCTCCGGCGGAATGCCCGCAGGCGCCGAGAAGCCGAACCAGTTGGTGGTCACGACGCCTTCGAATCCCGCTTCGCGGAAAGTCGGCACGTCAGGCAGGGCCGGCGACCGCTCGTCCTCGCTGACCGCAAGCGGCCGCATGCGCCCCGAGGTGAAGTAGCCGATCGCCGTCGGCAAGCTCTCCATCAGCGCCGCGATCTGGCCGCCCATCAAGTCGTTCATCGCCGGCGCCGAGCCGCGATATGGAATGTGGGTGAGCGTCACGCCGGTCTGCCGCGCCAGCAACTGGCCGGTGAGATGGTTCATCGTGCCGTTGCCGCCCGAGCCATAGGTCACCTTTCCGGGCTCGGCGCGTGCCTGCTCGATCAGCTCCCTGGCCGTCCTGATAGGCGATGTACCGCTGACCGCGAGCACTGTCGGGAAGGTGCCGACCAACTGAATATGCGTGAAGTCCGCCAGCGCGTCGTACGGCACGTCCTTGTAGAGCACTGGCCCGATGCCGTGCGAGGCGGCGCTCGACATCATGACGATATGAGTGTCGCCGCGCGCCTTGGCGACGATGTCGGCACCGAGCAGGCCGCCCGCGCCGGGCTTGTTTTCGACCACGATAGGCTGGCCGAGCCGCGTACCGAACCATTCGGCGAGAGTACGCGAGAGGATGTCGGCGGCGCCTGCGGGCGGGAAATTGACGATCCACCGGATCGGCCTGGCGGGCCAGCCGCTCTGCGCGGCGGCAATGCCCGGCACGGCGGACGCGGCGATCAGGAAATTCCGTCGAGACAGCATAATGCAGTGTGGTGCAACATGCCGCCCGTCCTCAATGGGGGAGTAGCGTTTCCGATGGATTTCGATCTCGTCCTGCGCGACGTGCGGCCGGCCGATGCCCGGCCCGGCCAACCCACGACCGACATCGGCGTGAAGGACGGACGCATCGCGGCGATTGCCCGCGATCTCGGGCCCGCGAAGGAAGAGATGAAGGGCAACGGCCGGCTGGTCTGTTCGGGCTTCGTCGAGACGCACATTCACCTCGACAAGTCATGCATCCTCGGCCGCTGCGAGCACACGACCAGGCGCAGCCCGCACCTCGCCATGGAACGCGTGTCGGCGGTCAAGCACACGATGACGGTCGAGGACGTGATCGAGCGCGCCTCGGGGACCATCGAAAAGTGCATCGGTCACGGCGCCACCCGCATGCGCCCGCATTGCGAGGTCGATCCCAAGATCGGCATGCGCGGCTTCGAGGGCGTGAAGGCGCTGGTCGAGATGTACAAATGGGCGATCGACATCGAGCTCTGCGTCATGCCGCAAGAGGGCCTGACCAACAATCCCGGCACGGACGAGCTGATGGTCGCTGCGCTCAAGAACGGCGCGAAGGTCGTCGGCGCCGCGCCCAGCTACGACAGCGATCCCGCCGCCCAGATCCACCGCGTCTTTGAGATGGCGCGCGAGTTCGATGCCGATATCGACATGCATGTCGACAGCGGCCCCACCGCCGAGCATCTCGACACCTTGCTCGTCTGCGACCTCGCCGAGAAATACAAATGGGGCGGCCGCGTTGCCGTCGGCCATGTCGGCAAGCTCGCGACCATGCCGTACAAGGACCTCGACAAGGTCGCCAGGCGCATGGCCGACGCCGGTGTCGCGGCCACGGTCCTCACGGCGACCGATCTCTATCTCGGCGGCCGCCACACCGACCACAATGTGCCGCGCAATGTGGTCGACCTGAATTACCTCACCGAGCGCGGCGTCACCTGCTCCGTGGCCTCCAACAACATCCTCAATCCCTTCACGCCGTTCGGCGACGGCCAGCTGCTGCGCCAGGTCAACATGCACGGCATCGTCACGCAGCGCGGCAACGACGACGAAGTGAAGGCGCTCTGGGACATGACCACGTCTTCGGCAGCGAAGCTGATGCGCAAGAGCGATTACGGCATCGCCGTCGGCAATCCCGCCGACCTGGTGGTGCTGGATGCGCCCGATTCGATCATGGCGCTTCGCACCGTGGCGCCCGTCCTGGCTGCCTACAAGCGTGGCCGGCGCACCGTCACGCGCGAGCCGATCAAACTGCACAGGCCTTGAGGAAAGAGGAAGAAATGTCCACCCGCGAATTGCAGACACTGTCGTCGGTCGAGCTGCGCCGCCGCATCGGCACCAAGGAGATCTCGCCGGTCGAACTGCTCGAGAGCTGCCTGCGTCGCATCGAGGAGATCAATCCCGCGGTCAATGCCGTGACGGCCATGTGCGTGGCCCGCGCCCGCAAGGAGGCCAAGGCCGCCGAAGCGGCGGTCCGTCGCGGCGAGGACCTGCCGCTGCTGCACGGCCTGCCGACCGGCATCAAGGACCTCGAGGAGACCAAGGACCTGCTGACGACCTACGGCTCGCCGCTCTATCGCGACTACGTCCCCAACTACGACAACGTCATGGTAGGCCGCGTTCGCGCCGCCGGCGCCGTCGTGGTCGGCAAGACCAACGTGCCCGAGTTCGGCGCAGGCTCCAACAGCCGCAATCCGGTGTGGGGCGCGACCGGCAATCCGTTCAATCCCACGCTCAACGCCGGCGGCTCGTCGGGCGGCTCGGCGGCGGCGCTCGCCACCGACATGCTGCCCGTTTGCACCGGATCCGACACCGGCGGCAGCTTGCGCAATCCCGCTGCATTCTGCGGCATCGTGGGCTTTCGCCCCTCTCCCGGCATGGTGGCGGTCGAGCGCCGCGCCATGGGCTGGACGCCGATCTCGGTGCTGGGACCGATGGGCCGCTCCGTCGCCGATGTCTGTCTTCTCTATGCCACGCAGATCGGCCAGCACGATTCCGATCCGCTCTCTTTTCCACTGGAAGCCGACGCCTATGCCGAGCCCTGGCCGGTCGATCTCGGCAGCCTGCGGGTCGCCTACACCGAGGATTTCGGCGGCGCGCCGGTCGAGAAAGGCATCCGCCAGACCTTCCGCGCCAAGGTCAAGGCCATGAAGCATCTCTTCCGCAGCTTCGATGCGGTCGAGGTCGACTATGGCGGTGCCGACCGTTGCTTCGACGTGATCCGTGCCGTGAGCTTCCTGTCGCGCTATCACAACGCCTACACCAAGAACCGCAAGATGCTCGGCCCCAACATCGTCGCAAACTACGAGATCGGCGCCAAGCTCTCGCTTGCCGACTTCGCCTGGGCCCATGGCGAGCAGACGCGGATCTTCCGCGCCTTCCAGGAGCTCTACAAGGATTACGACCTGGTAATCGGCCCAACCGTCGGCTTCACGCCCTTTCCGTGGAAGCAGCTCTACATCGAGGAGATAGATGGCAGGAAGCTCAACAACTACTACCATTGGATGGCGACGAAATACTTCGTGACGCTGACCTCCAATCCGGCGGTCTCGCTGCCCTGTGGCGTGGACTACAAGAAGATGCCGTTCGGCCTGCAGGTGGTCGGCCGCTTCCGCGGCGACGGCGAGGTGCTGGGCGCCGCCCACGCCATGGAGCAGGCCTTCAGCAGCATCCCCGAGCTCGCCCGGCCACGGCCCAACCTCGCCAGGCTGCGCAAGCCCGTGCCCGAGCTGAAGTCCATCGTGACCCATCCGCCGGTGCTGAACGCCAAGACCTCGCGCGGACCGGCGCCCGGCGCGCTGTGAGGTTTCCGGCGCCGACACCGACCCGAGCGCGGCGCTTCACCAACTCGTGAGGCACGGCGCTTTTTTCGCCGCAAAGCCGACGCCGCTCGCCGCAATTCGCTTCGTATCCCCTGCAGTGGGAAGGACCCGGGAACAAGGGCTCCCCTGGAGGCAATCATGATGCGCAAGATGAATATCGTCGTCGTCGCCGCTCTCGCCATGTCCGCGGCAGCCTGCGCGGGGCCGATCGACCAGGGTTACGGCGGGCAGACCTACGGCTATGGCTATGGCAGCGGTTACGGCTCGAGCGGCTACTATCCGGCACAAGCCTACTACACGCCATCGACCGTCTATCGCGAGACCCGCTACGTTCCGGTGCCGACGCCGGTGGCCGTGCCGGTATCGCAGCATCAGGCTGATCGCGATCATCGCTGGGACGGCCGCCACGACGAGCCGCGACACGTCGATCGGCAGCCCAATACGCCGCCGCCCGCCGGGCCCCATCCTGGCACGCCGGCGAACGGCCATTCGGGCGGCCAATCAGGCAGCCCGTCGGGTGGCTCATCGGGCAATCAGTCGGGCAACCACCACGATGGCAACCACCGCGACGCCAGCCGCGACCACGACAACGACCGTCGCAGCTAGACTGGGTTTCCCTAATCGGGGGCCTTGCAGGCGAAGTTGGCGGCGTCGTCATTGCTGCCGTTGCCCGAGTAGCGGGCGACCTGCGGATAGGGGCAGAGCGGGCGACTGCGCACCACCTTGCCGTCGCGCAGCTGGGTGGCGGTAATCGAGGCGGGTGCCGTGCCGTTCTCGACCCAGTTGATGAGTGCCGTCAGCCCGTCCAGCCGGTCCGGTCCCACGCCGCCACGGCAGTGGAACATGCCGGGCACCATGAACAGGCGGAAGAAGTCGGTGGTTTCCGGCCCGTTCCGGGCTACTGCCTTCTCGTAATAGTCGATGCCCATCATCGGCGAGAGGGCGGTGTCGGCCCAGCCGAAGTACATGAGCAGCTTGCCGCCACGCGCGCGAAACGCCGACAGATCGGGATCGGTCGCATTGAGGAGCGCGCGGGCATCGGCGTATCTGATCATGTCCTTGTCGTAGTCGAATTTCGCCGGATCGATCGACGGATCGGCCTTGGGCGAGGAGAAGTAGCGCACGAAGCTGTCGCCGAAACCGTGCTGCAGCGACTTCCGTCCTTCCGGCGGCACCAGCCAGATGTCCCAGCCACTGGTCAGCTTGCCGCCGGCGGTGGCGGAAACGCCGGTCGCCTCGGCGCCGATGGGATAGCCGAACAGGACCGGCTTGCCGTTCACTTTCAGCCCTTCGTGAATCTTCTTCACCGCCGCGCTTTGCGCCGCCGTCAGGCAATTGTCGCCGTCCTGGCCGGCGGGGCATTGCGCCACATCGCGCGCCGGATCGAAATCGCAGCGACGCGGATCGTCGATGATGCCGTCCTTCAGCCCATCCCTGGCATCACAGCGTGCGTAGGTCGCCTCGGCCACCAGCTTCAGCTTGGCAAGCGACACCGGCGTCTCGCTCAGCACCAGGCCGTTCCACAGGCTCTGCGTCACCGTATCGACGAAGTTCAACACCGGCGCGCCGGCCAGCACGCCGTCGAAATCATCCGGGAAGCGCTGGGCGCTGATCAGGCCCTGCCGCCCGCCGGTCGAGCAGCCGTCCCAGTAGGAGTAGGCCGGCGCGCGGCCATAGTAGGCGGACACGATCTTCTTCGCCTCGACCACCGTCATGTGCACGGCGCGGAAGGCATAGTCGACGCGCTTGGCATAGTCGGCGGCGAAACTCGCGAGCGGCTCGGCGTCGGCGTCGTGGCCGGTATTGGTCTGGACCGTCGCAAAGCCCTGCTTCAGGGCGTTGGCGCGCACCATCGGGCGCGGCCCGAATTCGGGCGCTTCGCCCGCAAAGCCGCCATTGCCATGCATGTAGAAGCGGCGATTCCAGTTGGCCGGCAGGTTCAGCTCGAACCGCACCTCGGGCACAATCAGGCCGGACACCCGGCAGTGCTCGGGCACGCCGTCGGCCGCGGGCACGGTGCGGGCGGAGAGGACGGTCATCGACGCCCATGCCAGGTGGGCAACGCCGGCACAGGCCATTGTCGGCCTGGCGGGCGTCAAGTTGTAGTGGACTGCCGACTTGTCGGCGTCGATGAAGCTGTAGGTGTTCTGGGCCAGCGCCGCCGCCGGGATCAGCGCGAGCGCCGCAAGGGCTCCTTTGAGTCGGACCACGGTTTCTCTCCCTTCACTTTTCGTTTTTTGAGCTCGCTGTCGTGCTGGCCGAGCGCCGGCGCGGCGCGGCGCAGACCGCCCGGCGTGGCTGACATCTTGAGCGGCACGCCGAGCGTTTTCTGCTTGCCGGCCGTGGCGTGCTCGACCTCGCCCACCATGCCGCGCGCCAGGACCTGTGGATCGGCGAAGACCTCGTCGTGATGGAGCACGGGCCCGGCCGGAATACCCTCCGCCTCGAGCGCCGCCATCCAGTCGGCCGTCGTGCGCTTGGCCACCTCGGCCTGCAGGATCGCGACGATCTCGTCGTTGTTCCTCACGCGGAGCGCGTTGGTCTTGAAGCGCGGGTCGTCGACAAGTTCCGGCTTGCCGATCATGTCGCACATCTTGCGGAAGAAATTCTGTTGCGCCGCACCGATGGTGAGCCAGCCGTCGGCGGTCTGGAACACCTGGTAGGGCGAGGAGCCGCGATGGCCCTGGCCGAGCTTCTCCGGCCGCACGCCGGTCGCGAAATAATTGGCCGCTTCGTAGACACCGAGCGACACCGTCGCCTCCAGGAGCGACGTCTCGACCCACTGCCCGAGCCCGCTCTTCTGGCGCGTCTGCAACGCAGCCAGCACACCGATGGTGAGGTAAAGGCCTGCGCCCACGTCGGAGATGGCGAGAGGAATGCGATAGGGCGGGCCATCCTTCGGTCCGGTCACCGACATCAGGCCCGACATGGCCTGGATCACCAGGTCGAAACCGCCGCGCCTGGCGTATGGTCCGGTCTGGCCGAAGCCCGAGATCGAACCCAGCACGAGGCGCGGATTGCGCGCATGCAGCGCTGTCCAGCCGATGCCGAGCTTGTCGATGACGCCGGGGCGAAAATTCTCCAGCACCACGTCGGCGTCGTCCACCAGATCCCAGAACACGGCAAGGTCGGCCGGCGATTTGAGATCGAGCCGAATGCCGCGCTTGTTGCGGTTCCACAGCATGAAGGGCGCCGACTCGCCATTGATGAAGGGCGGTGCGCCCCGCATGGAATCGCCCTGCGGGCTTTCGATCTTGATGACGTCGGCCCCGAGATCGCCGAGCTGCATGCCGCAGAACGGGCCCGACAGATGGGTAGTCAGGTCGAGAACGACCAAGCCTTCGAGCGCGCCTGCCATCGCTTTACCCCAGCACGTTCTTGAGCGCCCGCAGCGTGCGCTCCCAGTTGTTGGTCCCGGCCATATTGAAAACCAGCCTGCCCTTCGAGACGATCAGGAACCGCGGTGTGCCGCTCTTGCGCGGTATCTGGTCGAGTACCGCCTTGAGATCGCCCGGCCAATACTGTTCCTCATAGGCTTCGCGCAGGTGCGGAACGTCGACCTCGATCCAGGTGACCCGATGGAACTCGGGCGATGCCAGCCATTCCGCCTTGTATTGGTTCTGCCACAGCGTGCAGTAGGGGCAATCCCAGCCGCCGACATAGATCACCTCGACATCCGAGGCCGCACGCGCGGTCGCGGCGGCCGCCGGCAAGGCCAACCCCGCAAAAAGAAAGGCGCGGCGATTCATGTGGGCTAATCTAGGACGGCATGCCGGCCGCCAACAGACCTTCTCTCGTCACCCTGGGTGATTTCTTCCGGCTTGCGGAGCGGCGCTTCCGGTCGGCACGCCTCGCCTACGGCCACGGCACGGGCAATGCGCGCGACGAAGCGGCGTTCCTGGTGCTGGAGGCCCTGCGCCTTCCCATCCACGACATCTCGCCCTGGCTGGCGCTCAAGCCCACGCCGGCCGAACGCGCGCGACTCCTCACGCTGATCGACGCCCGGATCACGCTCCGGATGCCTGCGCCTTACCTCCTGGGTGCAGCCTACATGCATGGCGTGCGCTTCCACATCGATCGTCGCGCGCTGATCCCGCGTTCCTTCATCGGCGATATGTTGGCGGACGGCGCCCTTCCGATCGGCGATCCGCGACGGATCCGCCGGATCCTCGACTTGTGCACCGGCTCGGGCTGTCTGGCCATCCTGGCGGCCCTCGCGTTCCCGCATGCAACGATCGATGCTGTCGATCTCTCCGCCGGGGCGCTGGCGCTGGCACGGCGCAACGTGGCGACCCATCGGCTGGGCGATCGTATCGCCCTTCATCGCGGCGATCTATTCGAGCCCCTCGGCAAGCAACGCTTCGACCTGATCCTCACCAACCCGCCTTACGTCGATGCCGGCGCCATGGCGAAGCTGCCGCCCGAGTACCGCCACGAGCCACGACTTGCCCTGGCCGCCGGCCGGGATGGCCTCGATCTGGTGCGGCGCATCATCGACCAGGCGCCACGCCATCTCGCCCAGGGCGGCAGCCTGCTGTGCGAAGTCGGCCGCGGCCGGCCCGCGCTCGAAAAAGCCTATCCGCGCCTGCCCTTCGTCTGGCTCGACACCGAACTGAGCCAGGGCGAGGTGTTCTGGATCGCGCGCTCGGGCCTGCCGGGGGCGGGCCACTCCAGTGGCACCTCTTCGCGTGACCCTGATCGCGCCGCTGGAGCGGCGCGCCCCCGACGCTAGAGCGGAATCGGAGGAGATGGAGCCGCAAACGGCTCCATCTCCTCCGATTCGCGCGCACAGTAGATCGGGTTTCAAAGGCCATGATTGGTCCGGCTGATTCCAGCCGAACCAATCATGCCCTAATTTTACTGCGTCAGAAATTTGAGCGCCTGTACTTTGTGATAGGAGCACAGCAGCA
>CAZHQA010000060.1:0-5354 GCA_964533955.1 uncultured Reyranella sp.
TGCAGTACCGCCCAGCCGGGGCCTCGGCCGTGCTGCTGCGCAATCTCGTCGTCTATGGTGTCGGCGGCGTGATCATTCCCTTCATCGGCATAAAGCTGATCGACATGGCGGTCACCGCCATCGGTCTTGCGTGAGGACAGTCGCATGTTGAGAGAAATTCGACCCGCCATCGTCATGATGATTGTCATGACCGTGCTCACCGGGCTCGCCTATCCACTGGCCATGACCGGCGTTGCCCAGCTCGCCTTTCCGCATCAGGCCAATGGCAGCCTGATCGAGAAGGACAAGAAGGTGATCGGCTCGCTGCTGATCGGCCAGAACTTCACCAAGCCGGAGTACTTTCACGGCCGGCCGTCGGCCACGTCCGACACCGATCCCAACGATTCGAGCAAGACGGTGCCCGCACCCTACAATGCCGCCAATTCCTCGGGCAGCAATGCCGGTCCCACATCGAAGGCGCTCATCGAGCGAGTGCAGGCCGATGTCGAGAAACTGAAGGCCGAGAACCCAACCGCCGCCATTCCGGTCGACCTCGTCACCACGTCGGCCAGCGGCCTCGACCCGGACATCTCACCGGCGGCGGCGATGTTTCAGGCACCGCGCGTGGCCAAGGCGCGCAACCTCGACGAAGCGCAGGTCCGCCGCCTGGTCCAGCTCCACACCGAAGTCCCGACATTCGGAATCATCGGCGAGCCGCGAGTCAACGTCCTTCAGCTCAACCTGGCTCTCGACGCTCTACCGAAGCAATGACATCGTTGAGCTTCCATGGCCCTGGCTCCGATCGATGTCCGGCCCTCCCCCGATGCGCTCCTGAAGGCGGCGCAGAAGGAAGCGCGCGGCAAGTTCAAGATCTTCTTCGGCGCCGCGCCCGGCGTTGGCAAGACCTACGGAATGCTGGTCGCGGCACAGCGCCGGAAATCCGAGGGTATCGACGTCGTGGTCGGCGTCGTGGAGACGCACGGACGCACTGAGACCGAGGCGCAGCTGGCCGGCCTCGAGGTCGTTCCCCGCAAGCGCGTCGACTACAAGGGGCGCGGGCTCGAGGAGATGGATCTCGACGTCGTACTCAAGCGTCGCCCCCAGCTCGTGCTGGTCGATGAGCTCGCCCATACCAACGCGCCGGGCAGCCGGCATCCCAAGCGCTATCTCGATGTCGAGGAGCTGCTGGCCGCCGGTATCGATGTCTACTCCACGATGAATGTGCAGCATGTCGAGAGCCTGAACGACGTCGTGGCCCGCATCACCCGCATCCGCGTGCGCGAAACCGTGCCGGACTCGGTGGTCGATTCGGCGGACGAGGTCGAGTTGGTCGACATCACGCCCGCGGACCTGATCGCACGCCTGGGAGAAGGCAAGGTCTATGTCCGCGATCAGGCGCAACGGGCGGTCAAGCATTTCTTCTCGCCCGGCAATCTGACGGCGCTGCGCGAGCTGGCGTTACGGCGCACGGCCGAACGCGTCGACGAGCAGATGCTGAGTTATATGCGCGAGCACGCCATCACCGGACCCTGGGGAGCCGGCGAGCGGGTGATCGTGTGCGTCGATCCCGGCCCCGATGCAGCCAACACCGTGCGCGCCGCCAAGCGCACCGCCGACGGCCTCGACGCCGACCTGATCGCGCTCTACGTCGAGACGGAGCGCCATTCTCTGCTGTCGGAACTCGAGCAGACACGGGTCGCCGAGGCGCTCAGGCTCGCCGAGCAGCTCGGCGCCGAGATCGTCCGTGTACCCGGCCGCTCGGTCGTCGAGGAGATCCTGGCCTTCGCCCGATCGCGCAACGCCACCCGCGTGGTGGTCGGCAAGTCGCGGCGCTCGCGCTGGTTCGAATTGCGTCACGGCTCGGTGGTCGACGAGCTGGTACGCAGCGGCTCGGGGCTGGCCGTCGAGGTCGCGCCGTCCAGCGACAAGCCCGAGCCCCGACAGCCGATCGACTGGCTGTTCGACGCGCCGCGCAGCGTCGGCCCCTATCTCGAGGGCGTGTTGACCACCGCTTTGGCCACCGGCCTCGGCGTGTTCATCGACGCGCATGTCGTCCTGTCGAACATATCTCTGGTCTACGTCGTGCCGGTTCTGATCGCGGCGGCGCGCCACGGGCTCGTTCCCTCGCTCTGGGTCTCGGCGTTGTCGGTGGCCTGCTACAACTTCTTCTTCCTGCCGCCGCTTTATGAATTCACGATCTCCGACCCCGCCAACGTCGTCGCACTGTTTTTCTTCATGTTCGTGGCGATCGCGGCCAGCGCGCTCGGAACCCGCTCGCGCGCCCAGGCCGAGGCGGCGCGGCGTGAAGCGCGCACCACGGCCGAGCTCTACGCCTTCAGCCGCAAGATTGCCGGCGTCATCGAGCTCGACGACCTGCTGTGGATCATCGTCACCCACCTGGCGCGCTTGCTGAACGCCGAAGTATCGATCCTGATGCCGGAGAAGAGCGGATCCGAGTCCGGCAAGCTCGGCCTGCGTGCTGCATTTCCGCCGGACAGCGAGTTCAGCGAGGCGGACCTCGCTGCTGCCCGATGGTCATGGGACGCAGAAACGCCCACCGGCCGGGGCACCGACACACTGCCGGGCGGTCGCTGGTTGTTCATGCCGATCCAGACCAGCCGCTCATCGATCGGTGTCATCGGCGTCCTGACCAAGGGTGAGGGCAATCCACTGGCCTCCTCCGAGCGCCGCCTGCTCGAGGCCGTCGGCAACCAGGCGGCCGTAGCCATCGAAAGGGTGGCGCTGGCCGTGGACATCGACCTGGCACGCCTCGGCGCGGAGCGCGAGCGGCTGCGCTCGGCCATGTTGACGTCGGTGTCGCACGATCTGCGGACGCCCCTTGCCTCCATCATCGGTGCCTTGTCGAGCCTGAGGAGCTATCGCGAGCGTTACGACGAGGCGACGCGCGCCGAGCTGCTCGACACGGCGCTGTCCGAGGCCGAGCGGCTCGATCGCTTCGTCGGCAATCTCCTGGACATGACCCGGCTCGATGCCGGTGTGATCGTGCCCAAGCGCGAAGTGGTCGACCTGGGCGATCTGGTCTCGACCACCTTGCGTCGTGCCAAGCCACTGATCGAGGGTCATGTCGTCACCTCGACCATCGAGCCGGGACTGCCGACCCTGTCGCTGGATTTCGTGTTGGCCGAGCAGACCCTGTTCAACATCCTCGATAATGCCGGCAAGTATTCGGCGCCCGGCGGCCGTATCGAAATCGACGTACGGCGCGCCGACAATCGAGTTGAGATCGTCGTGCGCGACGAGGGGCCGGGTATCGCTCCCGCCGCCCTCGACCGGCTGTTCGAGAAGTTCTATCGGGCGGACGATGGCGACCGGCGGCGCGCCGGCACCGGACTCGGCCTTGCCATTGCCAAGGGCTTCGTCGAGGCCCAGGGTGGGACCATCAAGGCGGCCAACCGAAGCGACCGCAGCGGCGCGGAGTTCACCGTGACCTTTCCCATTTCATGACATGACCGGTGACGCTGCCACGATCCTGATCGTCGAGGACGAGCCGCCGATTCGCCGGTTGCTGCGCACGACGCTCGGCGCCAACGACTACCGCACGCTAGAGGCGGGCACCGGCGCCGAAGCGATGTCCGCGCTGCGCCATCATCGCCCCGACCTCGTGCTGCTCGACCTCGGGCTTCCCGACGTCGAGGGCCTGCAGTTGATCGCCGACATCCGCAAGATTGGGCCGGTGCCCATCGTGGTCCTGTCGAGCCGCGGCGACGAAGCGGCCAAGGTGGCGGCGCTCGATTCGGGTGCCGACGACTATGTCACAAAGCCGTTCGGTGCCGACGAGCTGCTGGCGCGCATCCGGGCCGCCTTGCGCCACCGCCTGCAGGAGCAGGGCGCCGAGCGTAACTTTGCCAGCGACGATCTCAGTGTCGACCTGGTGCGCCGCCTGGTGAAGCGCGGCACGGAGGACATCAAGCTTTCGCCGAAGGAATACGACATCCTCGAACAGCTGGTGATTCACGCGGGCAAGGTGCTGACCCATCGCCATCTCTTGCGCGAGGTCTGGCGCGACGAGTCGGTCGATCCGCAGTATCTCCGCGTCTATGTCCGCCAGCTGCGCCAGAAGATCGAGGCCGACCCGTCGACGCCGCGGCACGTGCTGACTGAACCAGGAATCGGCTACCGGCTGGTCTGAACGGCCTGGTTCTTATGCGGTCCCTATGGCGGGACCGATTCATCCGTCTCGAACCCCTATGCCTCTCGCCCTAGATACTGGGCCAGAGCAGGGAAGACGCGGAGCATGTCGTTCCTTTTCACGGTGTTCAAAGTGTCGGCACTTGCTGCGGCGCTGCTGTGCCTGAGTTCGATCGGGCCCGGCATTTTGCTGGCGGATGCCGAGCAGACATCGGTGAGAACGACCGCGCCGGTCGCACCTGGGGTCACTTTACGCTGCCGGATCTACTTCGGTTGCGCGCCAACCGGGCGCTGATCGGGAGGGGCCATATGGCAACTACTCACATGAGCCACGAGATTCATTTGCCGCGGTTCGGCAAGGTGCTGGCGCCAATAGTCAATATCGGCCGCGTTGCCTTCATGCTGTTGGGGCCGGTCGGCCTGCTGGCGCTGGCGATCATCGGGCGCTACGCCGTGTTCGAATACTTTCACGGCAGCGAGCAGACTTTGCGCGCGCTGTGGCATGTCTTCTGTCCCTGATCGCACTTCCGGCTGAAGCGGCGCGACGTGCCCCTTGGAGACGGAACCGCACGCAGTTCCCTCGCGTCTGATTCCGCTCTAGGCTCGCCTCCTTCGCAAGGGAGGAAACGATGGCCGAGAGCGAGCTTTACAAGAAGGGCACCGCGATCCGCAGCAAGCTGATGGGTGCCAAGTACGCCGAGAGCATGAACAAGTCGGTGTACGACGATCCCATCATGAAGAAATTCGGCGACTACGCCCGCGAGGCGGTGTTCGGCATGTTGTGGGACCGGCCGGGCCTCGACCTCAAGACCAAGGCGCTGATCTGCGTGGTCTCCGATACCGCCCAGGCGCGCTGGCCCGAACTCGCCATCCACCTGCGCATGGCGCGCAACCAGGGCTGGACCGAGGACGAGCTCAGCGAGGCGCTGATGCATCTGTGCGGCTATATCGGCCTGCCCTCCGTGCGCGAGGCCCTGCTGACCGCCAAGGAAGTGTTCCACGAGATGCGCAACGAGAAATAGCCGCATGGTTCTGATGACGGCGAGCGATCTGCCGCTCAAGCGGATCGCCCGAGGCAAGGTGCGCGACGTCTACGAGGTCGAGGGAGACCGGCTGCTGCTGGTCGCCACCGACCGGGTCAGCGCCTACGACGTGGTGATGGCCGAGGCCATTCCGCTGAAGGGTGCGGTGCTGACCCAGGTGAGCGCCTGGTGGTTCCGCCAGCT
>CAZHQA010000060.1:5454-21046 GCA_964533955.1 uncultured Reyranella sp.
CCGGCCTGCAGGAGAGCGGCCGGCTGGATCCGCCGATCTTCTCGCCGGCGACCAAGGCCGAGAGCGGCCACGACGAAAACATCACCATCGGCCGCATGCGCGAAGTGCTCGGTGTCGAGGTGACCGCCGAGCTCGAACGGCTGACGCGGCTCGTCTATACGCGCGGCCGCGACGTCGCGCTGAGGCAGGGCATCATCATCGCCGACACCAAGTTCGAGTTCGGCCGCACACGCTCGGGGGAGATCATCCTGATCGACGAGGTGATGACGCCGGACAGCTCGCGCTTCTGGCCCGCCGACGGTTATCGGCCGGGCCGGCCGCAGCCCAGCTTCGACAAGCAGCCGTTGCGCGACTGGCTTGATGTCGAGCGGCATGCCGGGCGCTGGAATGGCGAGGCGCCGGCGCCCCGGCTTCCGGCCGAGGTCGTCGAAGCCACCAGCAAGCGCTATCTCGAGGCCTATCGGCGCCTGACCGGCAGCGATCTCAAGGTGTCATGACCGCGACGGAAGCGTGATGTGGGAATCGCGCAGCCGCTTCTCGAGGTAGGGAATCCCCTTGGCAAACTTGCCGTTGCGACAATCGGCGATGGCGCCGAGGGTGTTGAGGTCGGGCGAGCTGCGTCCGTCGCCCCCCGAGCTGCCGACATACCTGTAGGCGAGGGCAGCGAGCTGGTTGCAGTAGGTGGCATCGTCGATTTGGGCCAGGGCAAGCGCCGGCGAGAGCGCGAGGAGTCCGGCCAAGATGCCCTTGATCGAAGTGCCTGGAGCAATGCGTTTGCGATGAGAGGGAATCGCTGCGCGGTTCCCTCTCATCGTAAGCCACTCTAGCAGGCGGAACCGTCGTGCCATGCCCGCTTCTAGCGCGGCGGTGGCGTAATGTCTCCGTCGCGCAGAAGGCGTTGCAGTGTATCGATGCCCGCCGCTGTCTTGCCGCCCTTGCATTGCTCTTGGGCGATGACCATCGGCGGCGTCGGCCGCATGTCGCCCATGATGGCCTTGCCGCGATAGCGCACCGCCATGTCATAGAGCTTGTCGCAATAGGCGAGATCGTCGCTCTGCGCGACGGCGGCAATCGGCGCCAGCAGTGCAAGCACGAGCGACAGGCGGAGCAACGGTTTCATGGACCTCGCCAGCATGCCACCGGCGGCATGACATTTGCACCGCGCGCGGTGCTAGATTGGCGCCAATCACGGTGTTTTGAAGGACATTCTTGAGGGGGTAGGGGATCGCCATGGGAGCCATCAGCCGTTTGGCCGCTGCGCTGCTTGTCAGCGGATTTTTCGTCGCCGACGCCGCCGCGCAGCAGATGACGGCGGTGACCCAGCTCGGCTGGCTGCGGAACGGCGAATACGCGCCGATCGTCATCGCCGATGCCAAGGGCTACTTCAAGGAAGAAGGCATCGAGCACAAGATCGTCGATGGCGGACCGGGCAAGAATCCGATCCCCATCGTTGCGGTCGGTCAGGCGCAGTTCGGCATCGCGACCAATGCGATGTACCTGGTGAGTGCGCGCCTCGCCAAGGATCCGGTCGACGTGGTGGCGATCGGCACGCTGTTCCAGCAGGCGCCGACGTCGTACATCCGCATCGCCGATCCCGGCGCACCGCCGCCCAAGCCGAAGGACATGGAAGGCAAGATCGTGGGCGTGCAGGCCGGCACCGAATTCATGTTCCACGCCTTCGCCAGGAAGAACGGCATCGACGAATCGAAGGTGAAGCTCATCACCGCGCAAGCGACGGCCGAACCGTTGATGGCCGGAAAGATGGATTACTTCCTTGGCTGGATCGTCAACCAGACCTATCAGGTAGAACAGGAATCGGCGAAGCCCGATGCGCCGTCCACGGTCAAGGGCAAAACCTGGCAGGCGCTGCGTGTCAGCGAGTGGGGCATCGGCTCCTACACCGACGTGATCTTCGTTTCGTCCGATACGCTCAAGAAGAATCCCGAGCTGGTGCGGCGCTACCTCAAGGCCGTGCAGCGTGGCATGCAGTACGTGATCGACCACCCCGACGAATCGGCGGAGTTCCTGGCCAAGGTGCCGGGTCAGGTCGAGGACCAGAAGAAGCTCGCCTGGCGCTTCAAGCTGCAGAACCCGCTGTTTCAGAGCGAGGACAGCAAGAAGAACGGACTGCTCTGGATGAATCCCGCGATCTGGGACCAGATGATCGGCTTCCTCAAGGACGGCGAGCAAATTCCGAAGACGATCCCGGCTTCCGACGTCGCGACCAACGAGTTTCTCGCCAGGCCCTGATGGCCGCGCCGATCTCCATCCGAGGCGTGTCGCGCCAGTTCGGCGAGACCTGGGCGCTGCAGCGGGTGGATCTCGAGGTTGCCGCCGGCGAGTTCGTCGCCCTGGTCGGTCCCTCGGGTTGCGGCAAGACCACCTTGCTGCGCATCGTCGCCGACCTGGTGTCGCCGACCTCGGGCGAGGTGCGGATCGGCGAGCAGTCGGCCGCCGAAGCACGCCGCCAGCGCCAGCTCGGCCTGGTATCGCAGCGGCCGGCCGTTCTGCCCTGGAAACGCGCCATCGACGACGTGCGCTTTACCCAGAAGATCGCCGGACGCGTCGGCTTCGATCCGGCCAAGGTGCTGCGCGAGTTCGGCCTGGCCGGGCACGAGCACAAGCGCGCCAAGCAGCTGTCGGGCGGCATGCTGCAGCGGGTCAACATCGCCTCGGCGATGGCGCATGACCCGTCGGTACTGCTGATGGACGAGCCGTTCGCGGCGCTCGACGAGATGAAGCGCGAGGAGATCGGTGAGTGGTTCGACCGCGAGCTGGCTCTGCGACCCAAGACGGTTCTGTTCGTCACCCATCACATCGATGAAGCGGTGATGCTGGCCGACCGCCTGCTGGTCTTTTCGCCGGCGCCCGGCCGCGTGCTCGAGGTGGTTCCGGTCACCGTGCCGCGGCCGCGTGAGAGCTCGTTCCGCCAGGATCCGCGGTTCGTGGCGATCACGGCCCACGTCAGAGACCTCCTCATGCATCGGGAGGCGGCCTGATGCCGGCCGATGCTGCGGTGCCGGCGCGCCCGGCTATTGCCCCGACCTCGCGGCTCCTGCCGCAACTCGGGCTCGTGGCGTTGCGCGTGCTGACGCCGATCTGCTCGGTGCTGGTGCTGTGGTACCTCGCCATCTGGTTTTCGGGTCTGCCGGCCTTCGTCATTCCGAAGCCCGAGCGCGTGCTCGAAGTCCTGTGGGTCGACCACGCCTTCATCTTCGAGCATCTGCTGTCGACCCTGCAGGTCGCGGCCATCGGCTTCCTGTGGGCCAACGTCGCCGGGATCGGGCTCGCCGTGCTGTTCGACCTGCTGCCGCCGACGCGCCACATGCTGATGCCGGCGGCGATCACGCTGCGCAACGTCCCCTACATCGCGATGATCTCGGTGCTGATGCTGGCGTTCGGCGATTCGATCCTGAGCAAGACCGCCATCGTGGCGCTTGCCGGCTTCTTCCCGGTGCTGGTCAACACGCTGGCCGGCCTGCGCGCGGCCGACGAGGTCCAGCTCGACCGTATGCGGATCCTGAATGCGAGCTGGTGGCAGACCTTCAGCCAGGTACGGCTGCCCTATGCCATCCCCTCGATCGTGGCGGCACAGGAGATCACCGGATCGGGTTCGATCATCGTGGCGATCGCTGCCGAATGGATGATTTCGTCGACCGGGCTGGGCTACGTCATCAACAATGCCATGCAGAATTACCGCGGCGACAAGGTCTATGCGGTGGCGCTGCTCGCGACGGCGCTGTCCTTCCTGATATACTCCTTCGTCCACTGGCTGGGGCGCAGGCTCGACTGGCGATAGGTTTGGAGGCGGATATGGCAGCAGGACTTTCGGCACAGGCTCAGGCAATGCCGGCCAGCATCCCGGTGGTCGATATCAGCGCACTTTACGGCACCGACGCCGCGGCCAAGAAGGCCGTCGCCGCCCGGATCGGCGCGGCCTGCGACGACATCGGCTTCTTCTACGTCGTCAACCACAACGTGCCGGTCGAAACGATCGACAATGCCGTCGCCCTGGCCGACAAGTTCTTCAAGAGCCCCGAGTCCGAGCGGCTCAAGGTCAAGTCCGACAAGAACAACCGAGGCTATCGCGAGGTGGGCGACGTCGTGCATCGCAACGGCAAGCCGAGTGCGCGCGACAATTTCGACATCGGCTTCCCGGTCAGCGAGGACGATCCCGAGGTGCTGGCCGGCACGCCGCTTTATGCGCCCAACAAGTGGCCCGATCTGCCCGGCTTCCGCGAGGCGCTCGAGACCTACTACGGGGAGACCTACAAGCTCGGCATGAAGATCCTCGAGGGCTTTGCCCTGTATCTCGGCAAGGACGAGGGCTTCTTCACGCGCCACTTCACCAAGCCGGTCGCCGACATGGTGATCAACCACTATTGGGGTACGGCGGGACTGCATATCTCCGACCAGGCGTCGGGCCCGCACACCGACCACGGCATCGTCACGATCCTGTGGCAGGACTCGCTCGGCGGCCTCGAGGTCATGGGCAAGGACGGCGACTGGATCTCCGTGACTCCGCTGCGTGGCAGCTACGTCATCAATATCGGCGAACTGATGAAGCGCTGGACCAACGGCCGCTTCAAGGCGACGGTGCATCGCGTCGTACATCTGCAGGACAAGTCGCGCTACTCCATGCCGCTGTTCTGCAATCCCGATTTCCGCACCGTCGTCGATCCGCGCGATCTCGGCGTCAGCGATGCCGATGCCCAGTATCCGCCGGTGATGTCGGGGGACTTCCTGCTGTCGCGCTTCAAGGCGACCCGCAAGCTGTGGGGCGCCGAGAACCAGGAGCATGGCTCGGCCGACGACAAGCTGGTCGAGCAGGCGGCGGAGTAACTAGATCCTGAGCTGGCGAAGCCGCAATGCGTTGCCGATGACGCTGACCGAACTCAGCGCCATCGCCGCCGCGGCGATCATCGGGCTGAGCAGGATGCCGAAAAGCGGGTAAAGCACCCCGGCCGCGATCGGCACGCCCGCGGCGTTGTAGACGAAGGCAAAGAACAGGTTCTGCCGGATATTGGCCATCGTCGCGCGCGAGAGCTTGCGCGCCCGCGCGATCGCCGTGAGGTCGCCCTTCACCAGGGTAACGCCCGCGCTTTCGATCGCGATGTCCGTCCCGGTGCCCATGGCAATGCCGACATCGGCGGCAGCCAAGGCCGGCGCGTCGTTGATGCCGTCGCCCGCCATGGCGACCACACGGCCCTCGCTCCTCAATCGTCGCACCACCCGGGCCTTGTCCTCGGGCAGGAGCTCGGCCTCGATTTCCTCGATTGCGAGTTGGCGAGCGACCGCGGCCGCCGCCTTGCGGCTGTCGCCGGTCAGCATGACGATCCGCAGTCCGTCTCGGCGCAGTTCCTCCAGCGCGCCGGGCGTAGTCTCCTTGATTGGATCGTCGATCGAGATGGTGCCGATGAGCTTGCCGTCGGCGGCGAGCATCACCGGGCGCTGGAAATCGCCGAGATCCACGCCTTCCTGCTTGAGGAAGCGCGCATTGCCGAGCAGCAGGCGGCGTCCCTCGATCGTGCCGGAGACGCCCTGTCCGGCATGGGAGTGGAAGTCGCTGACCGGCGCGAGATCGATATTGCGCGCCTGGGTGAAGGCCACGATGGCCGTGGCGACAGGATGCTCGCTGCCACGTTCCAGGCTGGCGGCGAGCCGCAGCGTCTCGAGCCCGCCGGTCACCTCGGTGACGGCCGGTCGCCCGAGCGTGAGCGTGCCGGTCTTGTCGATCACCAGCGTGTCGACCTTCACGAGCCGCTCGAGTGCCTCGGCATTGCGGATCAGCACGCCCGCCGCGGCGCCGCGGCCGACGCCCACCATGATCGACATCGGCGTGGCGAGGCCGAGCGCACAGGGACAGGCGATGATGAGGACCGACACCGCTGCGAGCAGGGCATGGGCGAAGACGGGCGCGGGTCCCCAGACCGTCCAGGCGGTGGCGGCCAGCGCCGCGGCGAGCATCACCGCCGGCACGAACCATCCCGCCACCACATCGGCCAGGCGCTGGATCGGCGCGCGGCTGCGCTGTGACTCGGCGACGAGCTTGACGATACGCGCCAGCATCGTGTCGGCGCCGACCTTCTCGGCCGTCATGACGAAGCTGCCGCTGCGATTGACGGTGCCCGCAATCACCTTCGCACCGGGTTGCTTGGCGACCGGCATGGGCTCGCCGGTGATCGTCGACTCGTCGACCGAGCCGGTGCCCTCGCCGACCGAGCCGTCGACCGGAACCTTCTCGCCCGGCCGCACGCGCAGCCGGTCGCCGGCGACGATATCTTCGATCGCGACGTCTTCGTCCCGGCCGTCCTTGCCGACGCGCAGCGCGGTGCGTGGCGCCAGTCCCAACAGGGCCTTGATGGCACCCGACGTGGCCTCGCGTGCGCGCAGCTCCAGCACCTGGCCTACCAGGACCAGTACGATGATCACTGCCGCCGACTCGAAATAGACGTCACCCCGGCCGCTGACCGTCGCCGCGACGCTGTAAAGCCAGGCGGCGCCCGTGCCGAGGGCGATCAGGGTGAACATGTTGAACGAGCGTCGCGCCACCGATTGCACGCCGCGAACGAAGAACGGCCAGCCGGCCCACAGCACGACCGGCGTGGCGAGCAGGAGCTCGAGCCATTGGGAATGGAAGGCAATGATGTGGCCGCCCATGTCGAGCGCGACCAGCGGCAGGGTGAGCGCTCCGCCGATCCACAGCCGGCGTGTCATCTCGGCCAGCTCCTCGTTCGGGCCGTCCTCCAGCGAGACCTCGGCGGGCTCCAGCGCCATGCCGCAGATCGGGCAACTGCCCGGCCCGACTTGGCGGGTCTCGGGGTGCATCGGGCAAGTGAAGACGGTGCCCGGCGCGGCGGCCGGCCGATTTACGGCCCCGGCGGCCTTGAGATAACGCGCCGGCTCGGCCGTGAACCTGGCGAGGCACTTGGGATTGCAGAAATAATGCGTGTGGCCGGCGTGCTCGACCGTGTGCCTGGCGGTGGCCACCTTCACCCTCATGCCACAGACGGGGTCGATCGCGATCTCTTCGGTCGTCATGTCTTGCGGTCTATACCCTACGGGGGTATAGTTCAAGTATGGATGAGCGCCTGAAGAAGTCCCAACTGGCGAGGCTCGGCCGCATCGAAGGCCAAGTGCGCGGTGTGGCGCGCATGGTCGAGGAAGACCGCTACTGCATCGATGTCATCAACCAGGTCCGTGCGGTGCGGGCGGCGCTCGACAAGGTCGAGCAGGAAATCCTGCACGACCATCTGCAGCACTGCGTGGCGCATGCCTTCCACGGCGGCTCCGAGCGCGAGCGCCAGATCAAGATCGACGAGCTGATCGAAGTCCTCGATCGGCGGCGCTAGAGCGTGGGCTTCATTTCGCGCTAGGCGTCTGCTGATTCGGTCGTGGCCGCCTCAGGCCGTACGCCCGCTTCCGTGCCGTTTTCCTCGGCCCATTTCACGATCTCGACGAAGATCGGGCGCAACCGCCGTGCCGCCTCGGTGATGTCGTAGTCCACCCGCGGCGGCACCTCGGCGTAGATGGTGCGCTTGACCAACCCGTCCTTCTCCAGCGCCCGTAACTGGGCGGTCAGCATGTGCTGGGTGATGCCCGGCAGGCCGCGCTTCAGCTCGCCGAAGCGGCGCGTGCCGTGGTGGCTGAGCAGCCACAGGATCTCGAGCTTCCAGCGACCGTTGATCATGCCGACGGCACGGCGGAATTCGGCCTGAACGATCCGGGCGAGGGCGGGGTCCTGGCGGACGCGGTTGATATCAATCATCAGTATAAAATATCATACTATGTCGCAAAATCAATCCTACTTGTGGAAACCATACAGGGGGCTAAATCCGTTGCAACAGGGCAAATTGTCCTCGTTTGGGAAGGAGTCTCGCTGTGGACGGCTCGTCCTCGCCTCTGCCGCTGAAATTCGACCAGGCCGACTATCAGACCTCGTTTGAGTCGCCCAAGGGCAAGCGGACTGCCGACAATCGTCGCCGGCGTCGCCGCTGGCTCATGGCGTTGGCTGCGGCCGTGCTGATCCTGGGGGCCGGATTCGGCGGGTACTGGTATCTGGTCGGCCGTTTCTACGAGAGCACGAATGATGCGTATCTCGGGGCCGACAGCGTCACCATCGCGCCCAAGGTGATGGGCTACGTGGCCGAGCTCGACGTGCAGGACAACCAGGCCGTCCACAAGGGTGATGTGCTGGCGCGCATCGACCCGCGTGACTATCAGACGGCACGCGACAGCGCCGCTGCGGATCTTCAGGCCGCGCAAGCCAACGCCGCCAACATCGATGCGCTCCTGCATGAGCAGCAGTCGACGATTGCCCAGGCGCAGGCGGCGGTCGAAGCCGACCAGGCGGCCGTCACCTTCGCCGACCAGGAATTGAAGCGCTATGCCGATCTGGCTCACACCGGTGTCGGTACCGCCCAGCGCCAGCAGCAGGCGCAGTCCGACCTGTCGCAGAAGAAGGCTGCGGTCGACCGCGACCGTGCCGCGCTGGCGGCCGCCCAATCGCATATCGCGGTCCTGCAGACCCAGCGCCGGCAGGCCGAGGCTGCCATTGCCGGCAAGACCGCGGCGCTCGCGCAGGCCAACATCAATCTCGACCAGACGGTGATCGCGGCGCCGGTCGACGGCGTGGTCGGCGATCGCACCGTGCGTCAGGGCCAACTGGTCCAGGCCGGCACGCGGCTGATGAGCGTGGTGCCAACCAACGCCATCTATCTCGTCGCCAACTTCAAGGAGACGCAGACCGGCCACATGGTGCCCGGCCAGCCCGTGTCGGTTTCGATCGACTCTTTCCCTGGCCAGACGGTCGACGGCACCGTCGACAGTCTGGCTCCCGGCACGGGCGCCCAATTCGCGCTGCTGCCGCCGGAGAACGCGACGGGCAACTTCGCCAAGATCGTGCAGCGCGTGCCGGTGAAGATCCTGCTCGATTCCAGGAACCCTCTGGCCGCCCGGTTGCGCCCCGGTCTCTCGGTCACCGCGACCGTGGACACCCACGACCGGCTCCAGGCCCAGGCCCACCCACAGGCGGCGGTGACCCAGGCACAGCAATGAAGAGCGCCCATCCGCCGGCCACCGGCGAGGTCTCGCTGCGCGACTGGATTGCCGTGGGCGGCGGCATCCTGGGCGCCTTTATGGCGATCCTCGACATCCAGATCACCAACGCCTCGCTGGCCGAGATCGGCGGCGCCATTGGTGCCACGCCGGCCGAAGGCAGCTGGATGTCGACCGGCTACCTGATGGCCGAGATCATCGTCATCCCGTTGACCGGCTGGCTCGCCCGCACCGTCGGCCTGCGCCGCTTCCTGTCGGTCAACAGCGCTCTGTTCATCGGCTTTTCGATTCTCTGCGCCATGTCCAACAGCCTTCCCGAGATGATCGTATGGCGGGCGGGGCAGGGCTTCACGGGTGGCGTGTTGATTCCGACCGCCATCACCATCGTGCGCAGCCGCTTGCCGGCCGACAAGCAGCCGGTCGGTGTGGCGATGTTCGGCATGGTGGCGACCTTTGCGCCGGCGATCGGTCCCACGATCGGCGGCTGGCTGACCGAGAACTGGAGCTGGCACTATATCTTCTATCTCAATGTCGTGCCCGGCCTGATCGCGATCGGCCTGCAGCTCTACGCGCTCGACCCCGAGCGGCCGCAGTGGATCGAGCTCAAGCACGCCGACTGGCTGGGCATCGTCGCCATGGCGATCGGGCTCAGCTGCATGACCTTCGTGCTCGAGGAAGGCCAGCGCGAGGAATGGTTCGACAGCCGCATCATCGTCGCGGCCTCCATCGCCGCGGCGATCGGTATCGCCGTATTCCTGATCGCCGAGCTCACCGACGATCGACCCTTCATCAATCTCCGGCTGTTCGCCAATCCGTCGGTCGGCGGCTCGGGCATCCTGATGGCGGTGTTCGGCGCCACCGCCTTCGGCTCGGTCTATCTGATCCCGTCCTATCTGGCGCAGGTCCAGGGCTACAACGCCCAGCAGATCGGCGAGGTGGTGATGTGGAGCGGCATCCCGCAGCTCTTCCTGCTGCCGGTCATGCCTTTCCTGATGAGACGCGTCGATCCGCGGATCCTGGTCAGCCTCGGCCTGCTGATGTTCGCGGCGAGCTGCTTCATCAACGTCGACATGTCGCGCGACACGGCGATGGACCAGCTCATGCTGCCACAGCTGATGCGCGCGGCCGGCCAGCCGCTGGCCACCATTCCGCTGACCCAGCTATCCGTCGTGGGCCTGTCCCGCCGCGACACCGCGGATTCTGCCGGCATCACCAGCGTCATGCGCAATCTCGGCGCCTCGATCGGCATTGCCATGCTCTCCACCGTCGTCCAGGTGCGCGAGCAGGTGCACTTCTCGGTGATCGCCGAGGCAATCACCCAGAACAGCGTGCGCCTGCAAGAGCGTCTGCAGGACCTGACCGCATTGTTCGGCGGGAAGGGGGCGGATCTGGCGACTGCGGCCCAGCGCGGCACCGACGTGATCGCCCAGCAGGTGCGGCTCGACGCGACGGTGATGGCCTATGCCGACAGCTTCTGGATTCTGGGTGTCTGCATCCTGCTTAGCCTGGCGACGCTTCTGATCCTGCGCAAGCCGCAGCCCGGCGCGGCAGTCGCCGATGCCCACTGATTACTGAGGCTCGATCTTGGCGATCTTCACGTAGTCCGCCCACTTGGCGCGCTCCTCGCGGTCCTGGGCCGCGCACTGCGCAAGGTCGAGGCGGCTCGGCGCGAGAGCGAACTCCTCGATCAGCCGCTTGTTGATTTCCGGCGCGAACACCGCCTCGTTGATCAGCGTGTTCAGCTTCTGCTTGATGTCGTCGGGCACCGCTTTCGGCACCGCGATGGCGAGGAAGCCTGTACTGACGAAGCCGGGAAATCTCTCGTTGAGCGCCGGCACGTCGGGATAGAGCGCGCTGCGCTCGGGCAGCGTGATTGCCAGGGGCCTGGCCTTGTGGGCGATCACCTGGCCGCGTGCCGCCGTGAGGTCGACGAACATGAACTGTATCGCACCGGCATAGAGGTCATTCCAGGCATTGCCGATCGCCTTGTAGGCGACGCCCTGCCAGTCGACCTTGGCGGTCTCCGCTAGCACTGCCGCAGGCACCTGCGAGCTGGCATTGAAATAGCCGTAGTTCAGCTTGCCCGGGTTGGCCTTGGCATAGGCGAGCAGCTCGGTGATCGACGTGAAGGGACTGTCGGCCGGCACGACGAGAAAGGCGCCGCTCGAGCCGATCACGCCCACCACCTGGAAGTCCTTTTCCGGATCGTAGCCGGGGCTCTTGTACATGTGAATGTTGGCGGCATTGGTCGAAGTGGTGGCCAGCATCAGTGTGTAGCCGTCCGGCGCGGCCGACTTGACGCTGAGGACGCCGACGATGCCGTTGGCCCCCGGCTTGTTTTCGACCACGAAAGGCTGGCCAGTCTTCTCCTCCATGTACTTGCCGACCAGGCGCGCCGTGATGTCGCCCGACCCGCCCGGTGCGAAGGGCACGACGATATGGACCGGCTTGCTCGGCCAAGTGTCGGCCCGTGGCTCGCGCACCAGGGCCGGGAAGAGGGCCAGCGCGGACCCGGCCAGCAGCGAGCGGCGAGGAAGCGATCTGCGAAATGCCAGCATGTGCTGCAGTCTAGCGGAACCGCATCGCATGGACAGCGCACGGCACGCAGCCCTAACTTGCGTGCATGTCACAGTCTGGCCGTCCCCCGCTCACCGGCGTCCGCGTCGTCGACTTCACGCGCGTGATTGCCGGTCCGCTCTGCACGCAAATCCTCTCGGACATGGGTGCCGAGGTCATCAAGATCGAAAACCCCGACGGTGGCGACGACACGCGCAAGGGCGCTGGCCCGCGCGCGGGCGGACCGAATGGCGAAAGCCATTTCTTCATGACGTACAACCGCGGCAAGAAGAGCGTCGCGCTCGATTTCACCAAGCCCGAAGGCCAGGACATCGTGCTCAAGCTGCTCGATAAGGCCGACGTGGTGATCCAGAACTTCCGGCCAGGCGTGCTGAAGCGCTATGGCCTCGACTACGAAAACCTTCGGCAGAAGTATCCGAAGCTAATCTACGTCTCGATCTCGGCGTACGGCCAGAGCGGGCCGCTCTCGGACCGGCCGGGCTACGATCCGGTGCTGCAGGCCGAGTCCGGCATGATGAGCGTGAACGGCGAGGCCAACGGCGAAGGCCTGCGTCATGCCATCGCCATCGTCGACACCATGACGGGCATCCATGCGGTGGCGGCGATCAACGCGGCACTTTATGCCCGTACCTCGACGGGCAAGGGCCAGCAGATCGATCTCGCGCTGTACGACACCGCGCTCGCTTCGCTCGGCAATATGGGTTCCTACTACCTGATTGGCGGCGAGCAACCCCGGCGTGCCGGCAACGGCCACTTTGCGTCGGCCCCCAACAGCTCGTTCGAGACAAAGAACGGCAAGATCTACATGGCCGTCGCCAACCAGAAGTTGTTCGTCGACACCTGCAAGGCCATGGGCCATCCCGAATGGGCGACGGATCCGCGCTTTGCCACCATCGCCGAGCGTGTCGCCAACAAGCCGCTTCTGACCAAGACGATGGAGGACGTGCTCAAGACCGACACCAAGGAGAACTGGGCGCAGAAGTTCCGCCATTTGCCGGCCGGTCCGATCCGCACCATGAAGGAGGCGCTCGACGAGCCCGAGGTCAAGCGGCGCGGCATGCTCAAGACCTACAAGCACCGCCGCGTCGGCGAGGTGCCATTGATCGGCTCGAACTATCGCTTTTCGGACACGCCGGTCGACGATGGGCGTCCGCCGCCCTCGCTCGGCGAGCACACGGCGTCGGTCCTGGAGGAGATCGCGGGCCTGGGCGACGCCGAGGTCAAGGCGCTTCGCGACAAGAAAGTGATCGGCTAGGTTTTTCCGCGAGTTCCGACCCGGCCTCCCGGCTTCGCCGGGACGGAGGGCTCATGATAAGTGTGGGCCAAGATGGAAGCCGCCGCGCCGCCGTACCTCGCCCCAGGACGCGACCTGCGCCTCGATTTCTTTCGCGGCCTGGCGCTGTGGTTCATCTTCCTCGACCACATCCCCGACAACATCGTGAGCTGGATCACGGTGCGCAATTACGGCTTCAGCGACGCCACCGAGATCTTCGTCTTCATCTCGGGCTACACCGCCGTGATCGCCTACAGCCGGATGATGGTGCGCGAGGGCTGGATACGCGCGGCATCGCGCATCTATCGCCGCGTCTGGCAGCTCTATGTCGCGCACATCCTGCTGTTCGTGGCCTTCACGGCCCAGATCGCCTACGTCTCGATCTCGCGCAACACGCCCGAGTTGATCGAGGAGATGCAGCTCCTCGGCCTGGGTGAGAACCCCTACCGCGCCATCCTCGAGGCGGCGCTGCTCAAGTACCGGCCGGTCAATCTCGATGTGCTACCGCTCTATATCGTCCTCCTGGCGGGCTTTCCGCTCGCCCTCCCGGGGCTGCTGCGCTGGCCCTATTCGGTGATCGGCCTGTCCTTCGCGGTCTATGCCGCGACGCTCCATTTCGACTGGAACCTGCCGGGTTATCCCGACGACAAGGTCTGGTTCTTCAATCCCATGGCCTGGCAGGTCGTTTTCTACAGCGGCGCGGTGCTGGCGGTCGTGGCGCCCGACCTGGCCAGGCTCGACCGGTGGCGAATAAGCCTGTCGGCTCTGGCCATCGCCTACCTCGCCTTCGCCGCCTTTATCGCCTTGTCCTGGCAGTATAATTCGCTGGAACGCCTCGTTCCCGCCTGGCTTGCCCGGCAAATCTACCCGATCGACAAGACCAACCTCGACGTCCTGCGGTTCGTTCACTTCCTTGCATTGGCCTGGCTGGTACGCCTGCTGGTGCGGCCAAACGCCCGCTTCCTCAAATGGCGCCTTTTGGTGCCGATTCGCAGATGCGGAGAGCATTCCTTGCAGATATTCTGTCTGGGTACGTTTCTTGCTGTCACGGCCCAGATCATCGTCGCCCGTTACGAAGATTCCCTAGTGTCGCAGATCTCAGTCAGTATCGCCGGTCTCGTCATCATGTCCCTCGCTGCCTATGGCGCGAGCTGGTTCAAGGCGGGTCCTCCCGCCCGCGGCTTCGTCGCGTGAACGGCCGCGCGCTCCTCGCGGTTGCCGGCCTGATGATGGTCGGCCTGCCGTTTTCGGTGAATGCCGAGATGCCGTGCCGGGCGAGCCGCGAGCTGCTCGATGTCGGCAACCCCCTGGAGATCGCGCGCACCGCCGTTGCCGAGGAACGCGAGTTGCGCATCGTCGCCCTGGGCTCGTCCTCGACCCAGGGCTACGGCACCACCAACCCGCAATACGCCTATCCCGCCCAGCTCAAGATGAAGCTCGAGGCGGCGATGCCCGGCATCAAGGTGCATGTCTGGAACAAGGGCGTCGGCGGCCAGGACGCGCCCGAGATGGTCGACCGCATGAAGGCCGACGTGATGCCCGAGCACGCCCACCTCGTGGTCTGGCAGGTCGGCACGAACTCGGCAATTCGCCGCGACCCCCTCACCAAGTTCGCCGACAAGCTGCGCGCCGGCATCGACATCGGCCACTCGCTGGGCGCCAATTTCGTCATGATGAACCTGCAATACGTCCCTGCCGTCGTCGCGCTGCCCGACGAGGAGGAATACGCGCGGGTGATGTCCGAGGTCGCCAAGGAAAAGCACGCGGGGCTGTTCAACCGCTTCGCCATCATGCGTTCCTGGTACAATGACGGCATGCCCTATGCGCAGTTCGTCACCAATGACGGCCTGCATCTCAACGACTTCGGCCAGAAGTGCATCGGCAAGCTCTTGTCGATGGCGATCCTCGAGAAGGTCAATCCGAAGCGATTGACCGGCGGAGCGAATACCCCACACTGAGGCTTTCCTTCTGGGAGGAAGGCCGCATGAAGCGCCGTTTCGTCGATCTGTCGATCTATCTCGAGAACGACGTCATTTCCGATCCCGTGCCGTTCGGGCCGAAGATCCAGTATCACAAGCATGAGGACACGGCGGGCCAGATCGCCGGCTTCTTCCCGGGTCTCAAGAAGGAGGACCTGCCGGACGGCCAGGGCTGGGCGGTCGAGAACGTCAATCTGTCGACCCACAACGGCACGCACCTGGACGCGCCGTATCATTTCCATCCGACGATGAACAAGGGCGAGCGCTCCATCACCATCGACGAGGTGCCGCTCGAATGGTGCTTCCAGCCCGGCGTGAAGCTCGACTTCCGCAAGATGGAGGATGGCCACGTCATCACCGCGAAAGAGGTCGAGGCGGAGCTGAAGCGCATCGGCCACGAGCTCAAGCCGCTCGAGATCGTCGTGGTCAACACCCGCGCGGGCTCGCGCTACGGCAACAACGACTACGTGAACTCGGGCTGCGGCATGGGCTACGACGCCACCATGTACCTGCTCGAGAAGGGCATTCGCCTCACCGGCACCGACGCCTGGAGCTGGGACGCGCCGTTCTACTTCACCGCCCAGAAATGGGCGAAGGACCACGATCCGTCGATCATCTGGGAAGGCCACAAGGCCGGCCGCGACATCGGCTACTGCCACCTCGAGAAGCTGCACAATCTCGAGGCGCTGCCGGGCGACGGCTTCAC
>CAZHQA010000061.1:0-21000 GCA_964533955.1 uncultured Reyranella sp.
CCGATGCCTCGTTGCTGGAGCGCGCCGTCTATCCACTCGCCATTCCCGGCGTCGCGGGCGCCGGCGCCATCCTGACCGTCGTGTTGCTGACCGACAACAATACACGGACCTTCGGCGAGCAGGCCCAGACTACGGCCATCCTGGTGCTCTGCCTCGCCTTGCTGTTCGTGCTGTTCGCCTTGGCGAGCTTCCTGTTCCGCATCCTCGGCCGCTCGGGAGTAGAGATCGTGAGCCGCGTGTTCGGGCTGATCCTGTGCAGCATCGCGGTGAACGGCCTGATCATCGCGATCAAGCTCAGCTTTCACTTGGCGGGCTGAACCGCCGGCGCGATGAGCAGCTGGTCGAAATAGATCACGCTGTCGGACTGGCTCCAGACGCCGACGGCGCCATGCAACGGCAGGCTGCGGTCGGTCGCGCTCAGCACCTCCTTGCCGTCGAGCGAGACCGCGAAGCTGTCGCCCGTCAGCAAGACTCGCAGCTTGTGCCATTCGCCGGCCGACACCGGCACTTCCTTGCTGGCGACGAGGCTGCGCCGTCCGTTGTTCATGCGATAGAGGCGGATCGCGTTGTCGCGGGCGCTGGCCACGACGACGTAGTAGTCGCTGCCGTTCTGCGCGCGCAGCACCAGTCCGCCCGCCTGGTCGCGTGTGCCGCCGACCGGTTTGAAGCGCAAGGTGGCGTCGACGTCGCGGGCGGCGATGCCCTGGGCGATGCACAATGGAAAATGCAGGTCGGTTGAATCGCCGGTCGTTTCGGCAAGCGCCCAGCCGCCGACGGCGCTCTTGTCGGCGATGACCTGCCATCCCCCCGGCGGGCGGCCGATGCCGGTCATGCCCTGGATGCAGGCGATCTTGCCGTCGGCCGTCACGAGCGGCGCCACGAGCTGGGCCGAGGCGGGGCAGGCGAACAGGAGTGCCGCGACTAACGAAAACCTGCGCATGCCATCAATCCTAGCAGACCCTCCAGTGCTTGACCGCCCGTTCGGGACGGAGGACCTTACGCTCCGCCTCGAGTCTTCAACGAGTTCCAAGGGGGGAATCCAATGCGTCTTTGCACCATCCTGAGCGGCGGCAAGCCGGCGGTCGGCGTCAAAACGGACGACGGCAAGGTCGTCGATCTCAGCAAGCAGATGCCGCGCGGTCCGAAGTCGGTGGTCGAGATTCTCGCTGGCGGCAAGAAGGTCCAGCAGGCCGTGCTCAAGGCCTGCGCGAAGCCCAAGAAGGGCGCCACGGTGTCGGAGAAGTCGGCGAAGTACCTGTGCCCGATCCCCAGCCCGGGCAAGATCCTCTGCATCGGCCTCAACTACCGGAAGCACGCCGAGGAAACCGGCAGCCCGATCCCGACCTACCCGGTCGTGTTCACTCGGTTCAACAACACGCTGGTGCCGCACAACGGCAAGATGCTCTCAACGACCCACTCCGTGCAGTACGACTGGGAGGCGGAGCTCACCATCGTGATCGCCAAGAAATGTCGGAACGTGCCCAAGGACAAGGCCCTGTCGGTGATCGGCGGCTATGCCTGCTTCAACGACGGCTCGATCCGCGACTGGCAGCGCAAGTCGGGCGGCCAGTTCACGCTCGGCAAGAACTTCGACGGCACCGGCGGCTTCGGTCCCGACATCGTGACGCCCGACGAGCTGCCACCGGGTGCCGCACCGCTGCGCATCATGACCCGAGTCAACGGCAAGGTCATGCAGGACAGCAACACTGACGACCTGATCTTCGACGTGCCGACCCTCGTGCACGAGCTCAGCAAGTGCATGACGCTCGATCCGGGCGACATCATCATCACCGGCACGCCGTCGGGCGTGGCGATGGCGCGTACCCCGCAGCCGTGGCTGAAGCCGGGCGACGTCTGCGAGGTCGAGATCGAGAAGATCGGCGTGCTGCGCAATCCGATCGCGCAGGGCGCCTAGCTCTGGGCGCCAGGATCCAGGCGGCTGGCTCTAGGGGATTGGGCGGCGCTTCGGCAGGTTGCCGATGCCGCCCATCATCAGCCTGGTGGCGAATTCGGTGGCTTCTTCGGGATCCACCGGATCGCGGCTGACCATCACCACCGACACCTCGAACACCACGCCTGACAGGGCAGCGACCAGCATGGTGGCGTCGACGTCGGGCAGGATGCCCTGGGCGATGGCCGCATTCACGTCGTCGTAGAGCTGACGGGCGCTCGCCTGAAGGTCGGGCCGCTCGATCATCATGCGGATCGGTGCCACGTTGTTGCGGCCGAATGCCAGGATCTCCGGGTCCTTGGCGACGAAGTTCAAGTACACCGAGGCGTGGGCACGGAAGAATTCCTCGGCGGTGCGCGCCCTGACCCGGCCGTTGCGGTGGCGCCGCAGCAGCTCGACGCTCATCTCGCGCACGACCGCCTCGAAGATCTCCGACTTGTCCTTGAAGTAGTTGTAGAAGGTGCCTGAGGCGAGGTCAGTGCGCCGCACGATGTCGCGCACGCCCGCCGCGCCATAGCCGATCTCGGCAAACACCGTGCGCGCGGCCTTCAGGAGCGCCGCGCGGTTCTCCGCCTTGTTCTGCTCACGCCGTCCCGACCGTTCGGCGGTCGTGGTCGCCGTTGTCTGATCAGTCATCCCCGAAAGCCCGCTACCAAGGCCGCGATTACCGGCCAAGCCCCGCCAGTTCGTGGCGCAGCCCCGCGACCATATCATCCATCGCCCGCGCCGCGGCGTGCAAAGCGCCGCGCATGCCAACGAAACCGTGAATGAGCGAGTCGAACTCTCGGTGAATTGTCTTCACGCCGGCTGCGGACAGTCGCTCGGCGTAGGCTTGCCCGTCGTCCCGCAGGGGATCGAAACCCGCGGTGAAGATCAGCGCCGGCGGCAGGCCGCCGAGGTCGGCCGCCTTGAGCGGCGAGGCCCGCGGGTCGGAGACTTCGCCGAGGTCCCCGAGGTATTGGCCGCGAAACCAGTTCATGTCGTCCTGCGTCAGCAGGAAGCCCTGGGCACACGAACTATGCGATCGGGTCTCCGCCGCAAGGTCCGTGGCGGGATAGATCAGCCATTGCAGGCATGGCGTTCTGGGCTCGCCCCGCACCAGTTGGCTGACCACGGCGGCAAGAGTGCCGCCGGCCGAATCGCCCGCTACCACGATGCGGTCGGGATCGATGCCGAGCTCGATGGCCTGTTCGGCCAGCCAATGAAAGGAAGCTACCGAATCGTCGACGGCGGCCGGGAACTTGTGCTCCGGCGCGAGGCGATAGTCGACGGCGACCACTGCGCAGCCGGTGCGCGAGCAGACGAAGCGGCAGGGCAGGTCGTAGCCTTCGAGGCTGCCAATCACCCACCCGCCGCCGTGGAAATAGAGGATGGCCGGCAGCAGACGGGCCACCGAGCCGGCGGGGCGGTAGAGACGCACGCGCAGGCGGCCGCCCGGACCGGGGATGGTGCGATCGACGATTTCGCCGACGGGAGCCGGCCGGCCTCCCAGCATGGCCTGAAACAGGTCGAACTCGAGCCGTGCCTGGGCCACGCCCAACTCGTGGAGCGGCCTCTGCCCGCTGCGGGCGAGGAGCTGGAGGAACCACTGGGTGCGGGTGTCGAGCGTGCGTCCGTCGACGGTGACCGGCGAACCGGCCAGGATGTTCACCCAGGAGATCGGCATGCGCAGCGCCAGATTGGCCGCCGCGCCCTGCAATTCCCGCGCGATCTCCTTCATTTGCATCGCCGTTTCCTCGAGTATATTCCGTTCGGCTGGATTCAGCCGAACGGAATATGCCCTCTGATCGAGGCATCTGGAACAACGCGTTTCCGATCGGAACCCGCGCCAGCATGTCCTCGACGGGCCGGCATCCGCTGGCTAGGTTCCCGACGATGGCGGAAGGGGCGACCGACGGCTACGCCGATGCGTTGCGACGCGAGATCCTGCGCAGCGAGCTGCGGCGCATGCGAGCCCTCGCAATCATCCTGGCGGTGTTGCTGGTTGCCACGGTGACCGGCTCGTTCGTGCTGATCGATCTCACGCAACGGTTGTTCAAGGGTGGCATCAGTCCGCTGCTGCCGTTGTTGGCTATCGGCCCGTTCGTCGCCTACGAGGTGCTGGCGTTGTGGCTGATCCGGCTGCGCATGGCCCAGGATCGCGACTTTCCGCGCTATGGCCGGTTTGCCAATGCGCTGATCGAGACATCGCTGCCCAGTGTCATCATTTATGGCCTGGCCCAGCAGATGAATCCGCAGTCGGTGTTCGCCTTCTGGCCACCGATGCTCTACTTCATCTTCATCGTGCTCTCGACGCTCAGGCTCGATTTCTGGCTGTCGCTGTGGACCGGAGCCGTGGCCGCGGTACAGCAGCTGGTGCTGGCCTTCTGGCTACTGCCGGTCGAGGTGGCGGCCGATCGGGCCGAGGAGACGATCTACTATCATGCCAGCCGCAGCACCATGTTGCTGCTGGCCGGCCTGGCCGCCGGCTTGGTGGCCGTGAGCCTGCGCCGGCAGTTCGACAACGTGGTGGCCGCTGCCCAGGCGCGCGATCGCATCACCAACCTCTTCGGCCAGCATGTGTCGCCCGCCGTCGTCGAGCAGCTGCTCGACGCCGAACTGGTGAGCGAGATGCGCCCCGTCTGCATCCTGTTCCTCGACATTCGCGGCTTCACGGCCATGACGAGGACCCGCCCGGCGGGCGAGACCGTGGCGCTCCTGAACGATTTCTTCGCCGAGATGGTGGCGATCGTCGATCGCCACAACGGGATCATCAACAAGTTCCTGGGCGACGGCTTCCTCGCCCTGTTCGGCGCGCCGCTGGCCGATCCGAGGGCGGCGCAAAATGCGCTCGCCGCCGGTCAGGCCATGCTGGCGGCCGTCGACAAGTGGAACACCGAGCGACCCCGGCAGGCGATGCGGGTCGGCATCGGCATCCATACCGGCGATGCGGTGACCGGCACGGTGGGCTCGCCGCAGCGCAAGGAGTACACGGTGATCGGCGACGCGGTGAATCTCGCCGCCCGGCTCGAGCAACTCACCAAGGAAACCGGCGCGCGCCTGCTGGTGTCGGATTCGCTGCACGAAGCCGCGATGCCGATCGGCGCGACCGATCTGGGCCCGATGGCGATCCGCGGCTACGCCGAGCCGGTACGTGTCTGGCGGCTGGCGTGAACCCGAGCGGATCTGCCGCCGGACGGACCGTGCACTGGTACTTCGCCTATGGCTCGAACATGGACCCGGCTCGCCTGATCGACGAACGTCTCACGCCCAAGGGGATCGTCCTTGGCCGCCGCATCGGCGGGCGGCTCGATGGCTGGCGGCTCACCTTTGACAAGATAGCGCGCGCTCCCAGAGGCGCCGGCGCGGGCAACATCGTGGTGGCGCCCGGCGCTGCAGTGCACGGCACGCTGAACGAGATCCCGGCGGCGGGCCTGGAAGTGCTCGACGTGTGGGAAGGAGTGGCGAGCGGCCACTACGAGCGGCAGACCGTGCCGGTGGTGCGCGCCGACGACGGCCAGACAATCCAGGCCATCACCTATGTCGCGTTGAAGGTGGACGGTGGTCTGAAGCCTACGCGCGCCTATCTTGGCCACCTGCTGGCCGGTCGCGATCTGCTGCCGCAGGAATACTGGGAGTGGCTGCGGGCCACTCCCACGTTCGACTGATTGCGCCTACTTCGCTGCGACCAGCTTCCGGCTCTTCTGCTTCTGCTTTTCCCGCTCCTTGCGGGCGCGCTCGCCGGGCAGGACCTGTTCGCGGTCGAGCTCCGGCACGTCGGCTTCATGCCAGAAGTTGAGCTCGATCATCACGCCGTCAGGATCGTGCACGAAGACCTGCTGCAGCGGCCGCGCCGGGACCTTGCGGACCTCGAACGCCACCTTGTCCTTTTTCAGGGTGTCGATGCAGCCGCGAATGTTGTCGCAGTTGATCGCCACGTGGTCGATCACGCCACTGCCATGGTCCTTGCGGCCGCTCTCCGAGATCAGATGGAGAATCGGCTTTTCGCCGGCATAGAGCCAGGCGCCGGGGAAGTTGAACGGGGGACGGTCGCCGTTCTTGAGGCCGATGTAGCGCTCGTAGAATTTGACCGTAGCCTTGAGGTCCTTGCAGTAGACGTTCCAGTGATCCAGCGAGAGTGCGGGCATCGAATTCCTCCTCTGGGAGGCCGCGAGCTTACACCGTTCCCCCTCATCCGTGGCAGCAGGAATCTCCGGTTTTTTCGCCGTATTCGTCATGGCGGCGCACCCAGGAGGTGAGATTTCCGCCCGGCGGCTCGTTGCGGCCCTTGGGCGTCACGTCCAGGAACCCGTAGACCCCGCCCAACAATTCGGTGCCGCGGGCGAACGTCGAGTAGGTGTGGAAAACGTCCCCAGCCTCGTCCTTGTAGAAGACCGAGTATCCCGGCAGCTCGTCGATTGCGTAGTCCATCTCCTCGAAATTGTAGAAGACCTTGCCGCGCGCCTTGTCGGCATCGCTGAAGGACACGTTGTAGTCGTAGTTGAAATCCGAGCCGTACGACGACACCCACTTGAACTTCCAGCCCATCCGCTCGTGGTAGGCGGCGATCTCGGGATAGGGCGCGCGCGAGATGGCGACGAACATGACGTCGTGGTTGACCAAGTGCACCACCGAACCGTCGACCTGGTCGGCGCCGAACGAGCAGCCAAGGCAGCCTTCCTTCCAGCCGGGCGCCAGCATGAAATGCTTGACGACGAGCTGGCTGCGGCCGGCGAACAGATCCGACAAGGTCTCCCGGCCGTTCGGGCCGTCGAACTGGTAGGCCTTGTCGACCTTCACCCAAGGCAGCTCGCGTGTTTCGCGGCGGACGGCGTCCTTGGCCCTCAGCAGCTCCTTCTCCTTGGACAGCAGCTCGCGGCGGGCGGTGATCCACTCGTCTCGGGAAACGATCTTGTGGCTCTGCATGATCCTCTCCTTTCAGGCAGGTTCGGCGCGCTTGAGAACGGCATTGAAAACGGTGCTCGGCACACTGAGCGGCGGGCCCTCGTCATAGGCCTGGCGAAGCTCGGCGAAATGCGCATCGGGATCGTGCGTCAGCTCGGCGAGACGATCGATCAACGACAGATCGATATCGGCGTCGTCTTGCGTCATCGGCCCCCAGACGTCCCATGGCAGCATCTCGTGGTTGTTCAGCGCCGCGAGGTCGCGCACCACGTTGCCGGCGATGAACCACAGGCCGTGCATATCGAGAATGCCGAAGGCCTGCGGGTCGGCCTCGCCAGCACGGCAGCGGCGCCAGGCGTCGCCCGCCACCAGGAACTGATCGCTCGGCACGTCGAGCGGATCGAAGGCGATCCTGAAAAGCTCGCGCTGGCGTTTGTCGAGTTGCGGATCGACGAGGATCCAGCGCTTGCTGGCATCGCTCCAGTATTCCGTGACCCAATGGTCGACGAACTTGCCCCTCTCGAAATAGCCGCCGAAGCCGCAGCGCGCGCGAGCCGGCACGCCGTGGCGGCGCAACATGGCGACATGCAGGAGCGTGAAATGCCGGCACACGCCGACCTGCCGCTCGCCTTCGGGCCGCGCCGTCGACAGTGGCCGGGAATCGCGCCGGGCGATGTCCTGCAGCATCTTTTCCACCGACCGGACATGGGCCTGCGCATGCTGCTCGTGGGTGAGCTTCAGCCCGTAGGCCGGCGCCACGTGTTCGTGCATCAGCAGGCCCTGAACGATCGTGGCGAGGGCGGCGGGATCGCCCGGCAGGTCCTCGAGCAGGCACGCGTGGCGGCCGGCGTCGCTGAGGCCAACCGGCCGGCGGTAGAAGTCCAGGCTCATGAGAGCGCCTTCTCGAGGTTGTCGAGCGAGCGCTCCCAGCCCACGCGATGATCGTCGCATGCCTTCTGGTCGTAGAACTGCTCGTGCGTCAGCGTCAGCATGGTGCCCTCGGCGACCGGACTAAGGTCGATGGTCACCTGGGATTCACGCTCGGGCGTGCTCTGCCAGGCCCACGAGAAGACCAGCTTGCGGTTGGGCACGACTTCGCGATAGACGCCGCTGACGCTATGGTGCTGGTCGTCCTGTCCCCAGAATTGCACGTGAAAGCGCCCGCCGACTCGCAGGTCGGTTTGGGCGATCGGCTTCTTGCTGTGCTGGGGATTGCCCCACCACAGGGTCATTTGCTCCGGGTGCGTCCACGCCTGGTAGACTTTTTCCGGCGCGGCTTTGATCCGGCGCTTGAGGACGAGGCTGGGCTTGCTTGCCATTTGTCTTCCTCCAGAAAGGCGGCGAGGCGGTCGAGTTGCTCGGTCCAGTAGCGTTCGTAGTGGGCCAGCCAGTTCATCGCTTGCTCCATGGGCGCCGGCGTGAGCTGACACGCGACAGTGCGGCCGGTCTTTGTGCGCACGATCAGGCCGGCGTCGCTCAGCACATCGAGGTGCTTCATGATCGCGGGCAATGACACCGGAAAGGGGCGGGCGAGTTCGCTGACCGTGACGCTGTCCTCCTCGTCGAGGCGGGCGAGCAGGGCCCGCCGCGTCGGGTCGGCGAGGGCGGCGAAGGTACGGTCGAGCGTGGCGGTTTGATAGTTAACCATGAAGTTAACAATGGGCACCGCCGCCGGCCTCGTCAAGTGTCGACGGGGCGCTAATTGCCGAGGAACGCCTTCAGGGCGGCGACGGTGGCAGCCGGCTGCTCCTCCATCAGCCAATGGCCTGAATGAGCGATCACCTGCCCGGTGACGTCGCTCGCGGCAAAACGCATTTCAGTCGCTTGCGCCGCGCCAAACGATTGTTGCGCACCGATCGCGAGCACCGGAAGAGCAAGCTTGCCACCCTGGACGAACCCGCGGTTGTCGATGGCGTCCTGGCGGAAGGCGGCGAACTGCTCGAAGGCGCAATGCATGTTGCCAGGCCGCGCATAGAGGTCGGCATAGTGACGGCGGGTCGCTTCGTCGATCGCCTCAGGCCTGGCCGACAACTCGTTCCAGAAGCGGTCGAGATAGATGCGCTCGCGGCCGGCCACCAGCCGTTCGACATCGGGTCCGCGGAAATTGAAATGCCAGAGCAGCGGGCTCTTGACGATCTCTTCCCAGCCGCCGATGCCCGGCAGAGGCGCGTCCATTGCCACCCACCGCGTGACCCGTCCGGGATATCGGTTGGCGAAGGCATAGGCCACCATGTTGCCGATATCGTGACTGACCACGGCGGCGGTGTTCGCCCCGAGCACGTCGAGCACCGCGGCGACGTCGCCCGCCTGGGTCTTCTTGTCGTAGCCCTCGGCAGGCTGCGACGACAGGCCCATGCCGCGCAAATCGGGCACGATCACGGTGCGGCTCGCCGCCAACGCGGCGGCGGCAGGCGCCCACATGTCTCCCGTATCGCCAAAGCCGTGCAGCAGCACGACGGCAGGCCCCTGACCGCCGACCCGGGTATGAAGGGTGACGCCCTTGGCCTTGATGTCCTGAACGCGAAAGCCCGCAGGAAACGGCTCGATCATCGGCCTATACTCGCTCGATCAGCGCCTGCGCCGCTGCCGGATTGCGTATCTTGGCGCCGGAAATGAAGTAGACGAACACGTCGCCGCGCTTGGCCCAGGCCTTGGCGGTCTTGGCCCATTTGTCGAGTTCGGCCGGCTTGTAGCCGGTCTTTACCTTGTCGCTGGATCCCATAAGGCGGGCGTAGGTGAAGTCAGCCGTCGGTTCGTCGATCTCGGGGAAATCCGGATCGTGGGCGAAGATGATCGCCACGTTGTGTTTGCGGGCCAGCTCGTAGAAGCGCTCGTTCTTGAAGGTGTCGTTGCGCACCTCGAGGGCGTGGCGCAGCGGCAGCTTGCCGGCCTGTCGCGGCAGCAGCTTCAGGAAGGCCTCGATGTCCTCGGCATCGAACTTCTTCGTGCCCATGAACTGCCAGTTGATCGGGCCCAACCGGTCGCCCAGCTCGACCAGCCCCTGGTTCACGAAATACTTCACCGAGTCCGTGGCTTCGGCGAGGACACGGCGGTTGGTGCAGAAGCGCGAGGCCTTGAGCGAGAAGACGAATCCGTCGGGCGTTTCGGCACGCCACTTGGCCCAGCTCGCCGGCTTGAAACTCGAGTAGTAGGTGCCGTTGATTTCGATCGAGGTGAGCTTGCGGCTGGCATATTCCAGTTCGCGTTTGTGCGTCAGGTCCTTCGGGTAGAACGTTCCGCGCCACGGCTCGAAGGTCCAGCCGCCGACGCCGACATAGATCTTTCCGGTCATGGCGCGAGTATACAGGCAAGGGGGCCGGGAATCGCCACCGCTAGGCCAGGTCGGCCGACATGGCACCTCTCCTGGTTTGGGCTAATCTCGCGCCAATCGGCTGCGCCGAGAACTCCGCGACGAACAGGGCGACTATCCGACGATGACCGATCGCAAATTCCACATCCTCGCCGGGTTTCCTCGCTCGGTCTCGCCAAGCTGCCACGCCGCCGAGGCGGATGGTTTCGTCTTTCTGACCGGCCAGTTCGGCCGCGACCTCGACAATCCGGAAAAGCCGCTGCCGGACGGCATCGCCGCCCAGACCGAGCAGACGATGAGGAATCTCGTTCGCGTTCTGGCTGGGCTCGACCTTGCTCTTGCGAACGTGCTGAGCGTGCGTGTGTTCCTGACCCACTTCAAGCGCGACTACGATGCAATGAACGAGGTCTATGCCCGCTTCTTCTCGCCGGCGGCACGGCCTGCGCGGACCTGCGTCGGGGTCACTGACCTGGTTCGCGACGCACTGATCGAAGTCGACTGCGTCGCGAGACGCTGATCGAGGCCGCAGCCTGGAACTGGCCTGTGGACACGCAATCGGCCGGCGGTCATGTTTGTCGCGCGACGGCACGGCTCGCAGAAGCCGGCCGATCGCACGCTAGAGGGGCGGTCGCGGCACCGCAAATCCGGCCATGGAGGAGAAGACAATGAAGACAGCAGGGGCTCGGGCGACACGTCGCAAAATCCTGAAAGCAGGCGCGGGCTCGCTGCTCGTTCCCATGACGATGATGGCGGGCAAGGCGCCGGCCCAGGTCGGCAAGAAGCCATTCGATGGCGTCACCCTCAACGTCTCCTGCTGGAGCTCGACCTACCCGACCCTGCTTGCGCAGTACATTCCGGAATTCACCGAAAAGACCGGCATCAAGGTCAACTACGACACGCCGGGTTTTCCGGTCTACAACCAGCGCGCCGACCTCGAGCTCTCGACCAAGGGCAGCGGCTTCGACGTGTTGAACGTCACCTTCATCTACACCAGCCGCTGGATCGGCGCGGGATGGCTGGCGCCGCTCGATGAGTTCCTCAAGAATCCCGAGCGTACGCCGGCCGACTGGGACTTCGCGGACTTCCTTCCCGGCGCGGTGCAGCCGATGCGCGACAAGAGCGGTGCGGTCTTCGGCATCCCGTGGATAGCCGACGTCATGCTGGCCGGCGCCGGGCGCTTCGACCTGTTCAAGGCCAACGGGCTCGGCATGCCCGACACGTTCGACGAGCTCGATCGGGCGATGCAGATCGTCAACAAGAAGGACGGGGTGGCGGGCTACGGCATCGAAAACCACTGGGGCTGGACTTTCATCCCCTTCCTGCAGGGCTTTGGCGGCAACGTCTTCCGCAATCCGCCGGACGATCTGATGCCGATGCTCGACACGCCGGAGGCGGCGCAGGCAGCCGAGTTCTTCGCCAAACTGATCAATTCCTATGGCCCGCCTGCCGCCGCGGGCTACACCTACGACCAGGTGACGGAGGCGCAACGCGCCGGCCGCATCAATTACGCGCCGCAGAACCACGTCTTCCTCGCCCTGCTGGGCGAGGCCGGCAGCAAGGTCACTGCGACCTCCAACTTTTCCATGGTGCCCGCCGGCCCGAAGGGTCGCTTTCCCGGCATCGCCTCGCACGGCTGGGGCATCCCGGTCGGCGCCAAGAACAAGGCGGCGTCGTGGGAATTCATCAAGTGGGCGCTCACCAAGGAGATGGTGCTGCGGCTGGTCGAGAAACACGGGCTGGGCTCGGTGACGCGCCAGTCGCTGCTCAGTTCGCCGGCCTACAAGCAGAAGATGGTGATCAATGGAGTCGATACCGGCCAGCTGTTCCTCGACACCATCGCCTTCGCGAGTAAAGGCTACATGAAGTACCGCACGATGCACGTCTACCCGCAGGTCAACGCGCAGATCAACCAGGCGATCAGCCGGGTGGTCTCGGGCCAGATGAAGGCGAAGGAGTCGCTGGCGCAAGCCCAGACCAACGCGATCTCCGACCTCAAGCGCGCCGGCGTGAAACTGTAGGCATGTTCCGTATGTGCGGGCGTCGTCGGGAGTGCGTCAATGCAGTGGTGTCGCTTCTTCGTGGCAATGCTCCAGGACACGGGTCGGGCCTCCGTTCCTGATGCGCTCCGGCGGCCGAACCCTGCGGCGGGACGACGCCTTTCGCCTCGGTCTGACGCCGGCGTTGGTCGTACTGGCGGCGATCACCATCGCGCCGGCGGTTTTCCTTCTGTTGACCTCGCTGACGCCGCTCAATCTCAGCCTGCCTGACACTGCCTGGGATTTCAGCGCGCCACTCGGCAACTACATCGACCTGCTCGACGATCCGCGCTTCTCCCGCTCGGTGTGGGTGCAGGTGAAGCTCTCGGTGGCGACCGTGGCGGTGCAGCTCCTGATGGGGCTGGGCGTCGCCCTGCTGCTCAATGCCGACACGCCGATCCGTCGGTTCGCGCGCACCGGCTTCCTGATTCCCATGGTGCTGCCGCCGATCGTCGTCGGCATCGTCTGGCGGGTCATGTATGCCGTCGACATCAGCCCGTTCCATCGCCTGATGGATTGGATCGGCTTGCCGGTCGGCTCGCTGATCACCAATCCCGACACCGCGCTGACGGCGATCGTGATCGCCGAATCGTGGGAATGGTTTCCCTTCACCATGCTGATGGCATTGGCGGCGCTGCAGATGGTGCCGGCGGCGCCGGTCGAGGCGGCGCGCATCGACGGCGCCAGCGAGTGGCAGATCTTCCGCTACGTCGTCTTCCCGTACATCCAGCAGACCATGCTGGTGGCCGGCATATTTCGGCTGATCGACAGCATCAAGGCCTTTCCCCTGATCTTCGTGCTGACCGACGGCGGTCCGGGCGACGTGACGGAGGTCACCAACTACTACGCCTATCGTCAGGCCTTCACCTTCTCGCTGTGGGGCTACGGCAGCGCCATCGCCACCCTGATGGTGATCGGCATCTTCGTGCTGAGCTGGGCGATCAACAGGTTGACGAGACCGGCGGATGCCTGAGCGGGGCGATCGTTCGGCCCGGGCGGCGGCGCGCCGCCGCAATCGCCTGCGTCTCGGCGACGCCGCTACCCTCGTCTTGCTGGCGCTGGTGGTGTTTCCCTTCATCTGGCTGGTCCAGATGTCGTTCCGGCCGAACACCGACATCCTGGGCTACGAACTCGCTTTTAGTCCCACGCTGGCGCATTACCGCGCGCTGTGGACGGGCGCCTTCCCGGGCTCCTTCGTCAACAGCCTGGTGACCAGCGTCGCCTCGACCGCGCTCGCCCTGTTGATTGGCGTGCCGGCGGCTTATTCGCTGTCGCGCGCCGGCTTCCGCTCGTCGCGGAAGATAGCGCTGTGGATCCTCGCGACCCGCATGGCTCCGCCGATCGCCTTCACCATTCCGTTCTATCTGGCCTATCGTTTTCTCGGTCTCAGCGACACGCGGACCGGGCTGGTCCTGATCTACCTCACCTTCAATCTTGCGTTGGTGATCTGGATGATGAAGCCCTACTTCGACAGCGTGCCGCGCGAATTGGAAGAGGCCGCCTGGATCGACGGCTGCGGCATCTGGAGCGCGTTCTGGCGGGTCACCTTGCCGCTGTCCTCGCCCGGACTCGCGGCGACCGCCGTGATCTGCTTCATCCTGTCGTGGAACGATTTCTTCTACGCCCTGATCCTGACGCGCACCCAGGCCTCGACCGCGCCCGTCGCCATCGTGAACTTCATCCAGTACACCGGCTGGGAATGGGGCCGCATCGCTGCCGCCGGCACTCTGGTGATGCTGCCGGTGGTCGCCTTCTCCATCCTCGTGCGGAACTATCTGGTGCGTGGCCTCGCCGCCGGCGGGGTGAAGGAATGACCGACCAGGCCGCAGACGTCGCCGCCGAGACGTTCGACTATGTGATCGTAGGAGGCGGATCGGCCGGCAGCGCGACCGCGGCGCGCCTGAGCGAAAGCGGCCGCCACCGCGTGCTTCTGCTGGAAGCGGGGACGGACGATCGGTGGATCTGGCTGAAGGTGCCGCTCGGCGCCGGGCGCGTCCTGCTCTCGGAGCGCGGCCTGTGGCGCTTCTTCACCGAACCCGAACCGCACATGGCGGGCCGCCGCATGTTCTGGCCGCGCGGCCGGGTATTGGGCGGCTCGTCGAGCATCAACGGCATGTTGTGGGTGCGCGGCGAGCCGGCTGAATATGATCGGTGGCGGGAAGCGGGCTGCGTCGGCTGGGGCTACGAGGATGTCCTGCCTTTCCTCAAGCGCTGCGAGAGCTATGCCGCGGGCGATCCGGGGCGGCGCGGCACCGAGGGGCCGGTCAACGTCGTGCAGTTCGAGCCCGACGAGCTTGGGGCTGCCTTCCATCAGGCCTGCCAGCAGGCCGGCATCCCCGCGACCGCCGACTACAACGGCGCGGATTACGAGGGTGTCGGGATTCTCCAGACCAACACCTTGCACGGGCTTCGTCACGGCGGCCGCGAGGCCTATCTCGATCCGGCGCGCGGTCGCGAAACACTGGCGGTGCGCACGGGAGCCCGCGCCCATCGCATCAGGGTCGAGAACGGACGTGCCGTTGGCGTGGAATACCGACAGGCCGGCGAGCGCCGCTTCGCCGGCGCCCGCAACGAGGTGATCGTCGCGGCCGGGGCGGTGCAGAGTCCGCATTTGCTGGAGCTCTCCGGCATCGGCGACCGCGAGCGCCTGGCATCGTTCGGTATCGACTGCGTTGTCCACCTGCCGGGTGTCGGCGAGAATTGCCGCGACCATCTGCACACGCGCATTTCCTACGAATGCACGCGCCCGATCACCTTGAACGACATGCTGGGCAATCCGTTGCGCCAGGCATTGATGGGCCTTCGCTACCTGCTGCGCCGCGACGGTCCGATGGCCGCCTGCACGACGACGGTGCATGCGCTCGCAAGGTCCGATCCATCGCTCGAACGGCCCGACGTGAAGATCCAGATGCATACGCTGAGTGCCGAGGACCCGCGCGATCCCAAGAAGCTGGTGCTCGACAAGTTCCCGGGCTTCGGCATCGGCTGCTTCGCGCTGCGCCCGCACTCGCGCGGCTCGGTGCACCTCGCTTCGGCCGATCCCGAGGAACCGCCCATCATCGTCGCCAATTACCTCGCCGATCCACGCGATCGCGCCACCAGCATCGCGGCCCTTCGCCTGGTCCGCCGCATCGCCGAGCAGCCGGCGCTCAAGGCGCTGATCGTTCGCGAGGTGCGTCCTGGACCGGCGGCGCAGTCCGACGATGCGTTGCTCGACCACATCGCGAGACTCGGCGCCACGTCCTACCACCCGGTCGGAACCTGCCGCATGGGCAGCGACCCAATGGCGGTGGTCGACAACGAGCTCAAGGTCCACGGCCTCGCCGGGCTGCGCGTGGCCGACGCCTCGATCATGCCGACCATGGTATCGTCCAACACCAACGCGCCGTCCTTCATGATCGGCGAGCGTTGTGCCGACTTCGTCCTTCGCCAGGTCGGCAGCAACAGGACCTGAGGATCAGAGGACCCGCATGTCGCAGCAGGACCGGCCGGCAAAAGGGGCCTGGGTCATCACGGCCCTGATATTTCTGTTCATGCTCATCAATTTCGCCGACAAGATGGTGGTCAACCTCGCCGCCAAGCCGATCATGGACGAGCTGAAGCTCAGCCCCGAGCAGTTCGGGCTGCTTGGATCGGCATTCTTCTTCGTGTTTCCGTTCTCCGCCGTCGTGGTCGGCTTCATCACCAATCGCGTGCAGGCACGCCATACGCTGCTGGTCCTGGCGCTCCTGTGGTCGCTGCTGCAGCTGCCGATGCTGGGCGCCGTGAGCTTCGAAGTGCTGATCGGTTGCCGCATCCTGCTGGGCGCGGCCGAAGGCCCGGCCAATCCGGTGGCGACCCACGCGCTCTACAAGTGGTTTCCCGATTCGCTGCGCGCCCTGCCGACAGCCGTCGTCGCCCAGGGTTCGGCGATCGGCATCGTCGTCGCCGGGCCCGCGCTCAACTGGATCATCGTTCACCACTCCTGGCACTGGGCATTCGGCGCGCTCGGGATCGCCGGGCTGCTCTGGGCGGGCGCCTGGCTGCTGTTCGGCCGCGAGGGTCCGCTCGTCGATCCCCCGGTCGCCGCGGATGCGGCTGGTGGCGCGCCCGTGCCGTACCGCGTTCTGCTCACCTGTCCCAGCATCGTGGCGATCTGCTGCACGGGCTTTGCCAGCTACTGGGGACTCGCCCTCGGCCTGACCTGGCTCACGCCCTACCTGGTCGAGGGCCTGGGCTACAGCCAGACCATGGGCGGCAATCTCAGCGTCCTGCCCTGGCTGTTCGGCATGATGATCGTGCTGACCGGCGGCTGGATCTCGCAGGAGCTGAAGTCACGCGGCGTCTCGAGCCGTGTCTCCCGCGGCGTCTTTGCCTCCGCCGGCGTCATCCTGGGGGGCTGCATCCTGCCCTTCATCGGCTTGACCAGCGTGCCCGCGGTGAAGCTCGCCATCCTGATCGTCGGCACGGCGATCGGCGGCACGATCTATGTCGTGGTTCCCATGGTCGTGAGCGAGCTGACGCCGCAGTCGCAGCGCGCCGCCATGCTCGCCATCGTGACCTCGATCATCACCCTGGGTGGCGTCGTTGCGCCCCTGGCGATGGGGGTGGTCGTGCAGAATGCCGCCACCCGCCTGGCCGGCTACGACCGAGGCTTCACCATCCTGGGCGGCCTGCTGCTGGTGGGCGGGCTGATCGGCCTGCTGTTCATCCGGCCCGAGGCCGACCGGGAGCGGCTGGCCCGCGCTGCAGCGGCTTCAGGCGCCTGACGTTCGCCCGGCCTCAGCGCCGGATACCCTCGAGCTCCACCTTGGCCCAATCGATCACCTGCTTGGTCGATTGGCCGGCCACGATGCGCGCCACCATTCCGGGGATCATGGACTGGGTCCAGATCTGCACCGCGACGTCCGGCGGTGCGCTCGAGCCCACGATATAGTACTCGGCCTCGTGATGCGGTCGCACCGGATAGTTGTAGAGGGTGCCCTTCGGCGGCTCGGTGTCGGTCCACACCGGCAGATCGGCCATCGACAGGAAGGGCGGGATGTCATAGCCCGCGGCGGGAATGCTGAGCTTGGTGACGACCTCGCGTTGGTTGATGAACGCCATCAGGTCCTTGGCCGCCGACTTGTTCTGTGACCATTGCCAGATGCCCCAGAAATACGGGCGATGCGGCACGAGACGGCCCATCTTGCCCTTGGGACTAGGGAAGTGCCACGTGTCGGCGGCGATGGCGGGCGCATCGCGCCGGGCCACGGCCCAGGCGCTCGGTGGGTTCCAGATGAGGGCCGCCGAGCCCGCGAGGAAGGCCTTGTTGTTCGAGGCATCGTCGTAGGCGGCGGCCTCGCGCGGCAGGTAGGGGACGAAGCGCTTGACGTAGTCGAGCGCCTCGCGGACCGGATCGGAATCGACGGTGACGTTGCCCTTGCCGTCCACGAGATGCGCTCCGAACGCGCCGAACGTCGCGCCCCAGGTCTGGTTCGCGTCCGTGCTGCTGGTGCCGCAGCCCAGCGCGAACAGCTGGCCCCCCTTGTGGCACTGCTCGGCCATCTTCAGCTGCTTCTCGTAGGTCCATTCGGCCGCGCCCGCGGTCTTCACGTCTTTGGCGGGGTACCACTCGGTCACGTCCTCGCCCGTCAGATTCTTGATCACGGAAATGCGCGCGCAGGGTGGCAGGGGAGCCGAGCCCCAGGCGACCGGCGCGGCCAGCCACTTGCCGTCCGACATGCCGAGATATTCGACGGCCTTGCTCACCGGCCCGTACTGCTTGATCAGCGGATCCACCACGTCGTTCACGGGTGTCAGCTTGTCGCCGTACTGCTGGGCAGCCCATTGGTCGAAGGCCAGGATGTCGTGGCCGCTGCGTGCCTGCGCCTCGGCGGCCAGGGTGAGGGTGATCTTGTTGCCGGCGGAGGGAATGAAATCGATCGTCACCTCGACCTTGTTTTTGGCCGCCCACTCGTCGACCAGGCCCTTCAGCACCGGATTGGCGGCCGGCACCCAGTGATCCCAGAGACCCATCGTGAGCTTGCCGGCGGCGGCGGCCGTCTGGACATGAACCAGCGGCAGGGCGGCGCCGACGGCGCCAGCGGCGACCTTCAGCGTGCGGCGGCGGGTGATTCGATGGGCGCGTGTCATGGGCTGCTCCTCCGTTGGGTGCGCGGGTGCGCGCTTTTCATTTGTGTTCTTGAGTCGAACTCCGATGCCTCTGGTGCCGTCGATGGCGATGGGGGTCGCCGGACAGCATACCGGCTTTGGCTGGCTCCACGCCCGGCTATTTCTCTTCCGCCGGGGTCGAGGTGGCGGGACCTTCGCCGGTGATCAGCAGCACGGTCTCCTCGTCCTTGGCACCATCGTAGTGCACCTGCTTGCCGAAATGCGTGACGAAGGTGCCGGCCGGCATGGGTACCGTGCTGGCGGGATCGAACTTGGTCCCGGTGCCCACCCACCACGTCCCCTTGAGCACCGTGATGAACCGGTCGTTGGGATGGAAATGCGGACGGCTCATTCCACCCGGCAGCCATCTGACCATCACGACGTAGAGGCCGGGCTTGGACGGATCGCCGGCCAGGATGGCCTGCTGGTTGCGGCCGGATCCCTGCTTCCACTCGATCTTGTCCGGCAGCGTGAAGGCGACGGCGGCGGGGTTGAGGTCGGCGGCGTGCGCGCTCGTGAACAGCACGGCCGACGCAGCCACGCCGAGCAACAAGGGGGTCAATGAGCGCATGGATCCTCCGACGGCCTGTTTGGTGCTTCACGTGAGCACGGGCATTGTGGCGATCCTAACACCCGGCGGCCCGGGTCAGGAAAGCAGACCCAGGCTCCTGAAGCTGGCGTGGCCCTTGCGGCCGATCACCAGGTGGTCGTGAATCGAGAGGCCCAGCGCCTCGCTGGCCTTGCGGATCTCGCGCGTCATCTCGATGTCGTCGCGCGAGGGCTTGGGATCGCCGGACGGATGGTTGTGCAGCAACTTTCCGTGAGACATGCGACATTGATTTCAAAGGAAGTTCGAGGGCATCGCCGAGTTGGTGGGGTATGGCATTGGGGTCGGGAGTGTGTGATCCAACGCAATCTGCATTCCCGATAATGCACAGGCATGCGTGGGCTCTGCGCAGCACGCTGGATCACAACGTCATAACGCAAGCCAAACAGCCTCAGAGTATCGTTGTCACAACTCTTGCCGTTACGCTTTCCAAGCTAAGAAGGTCTCGACATTGGATGTCCATGCGGACCCGGAATTCTCTCGTTATCGAGATCACGCGCGGTCACTCCGAGACTTTTGCACGCCCCCGACAACTCGTTCGACCGGGCGGCAGCCCGCGGCATTGGGCACGATCGTTAGCTGATCAATCGCGACAACGCACATCGTTACCTGGCATCGCCAGCGGCGAATGAGCGTGAGGGCCGTAGCCGGTATGTGCGACCCTGTTTCCGAAGCTGTCGAACACCATCAGGCTGTCAGCTGGAAAGCGTACGCTGATACGATCGCCCGTATTCACCGCTGCTGTTGGCGGCATGCCTACAACCAGATGTTCACGCCCCACGGTTGCCGGCCGGATGTCTTCGCATCGCAGGAACGCGTAGGCCATCGCTCCGTAGCGTTCGATGAACTCGACCGTGCAGTCGACGTCGCCAGCGCCCTCGGGTGCGAACTGGACATCTTCGGGACGCACACCGATGGTCTTGCCAAGCGCAGCACCGATCGCTTCGGCGAAGCGCTGGTACCTCGGGGCGCGCAAGCGGGTCGGATCTATTGAGAATAGGTTGACGCCCGGACTGCCAATGAATTCAGCGACGAACATGTTGTGCGGCTGGCGGTAGACTTCGTCCGCTGTTCCTACCTGTTGCAATTCGCCCGAACCCATTACCGCAATGCGGTCGGACAGCGTCAGTGCTTCGACCTGGTCGTGGGTGACGTAGATGGTCGTGATCTTCAGTTCCTGGTGAAGGCGTTTCAATTCCGTCCGCATCTGCTCGCGCAGCTTGAGGTCGAGATTGGACAGCGGCTCGTCCATCAAAAAGACGGAAGGACGACGGATCAGTGCGCGCCCGAGGGCGACGCGCTGGCGCTGACCGCCGGAGAGTTGCCCTGGTTTTTTGTCGATCAACGCCTCGATGTCGAGCATCGCGGCTGTTTCCCGCAGCCGCTTCTCGATCTCGGCGGGCGCTACGTTGTGAACTTCGAGATTGAGGGTGAGATTACCCCGCACAGTCATGTGTGGGTAGAGCGCGTAGGATTGAAACACCATCGCCACGTCGCGATCGCCCGGCGGGACCTTGGTCACGTCGCGTGAGCCTATCCGCAACGATCCCGCCGTAGGCATCTCAAGTCCGGCGACCATGCGCAGGGTCGTGGTCTTGCCGCAGCCTGATGGGCCGAGCAAGGTAAAGAACTCACCGGAGCGAATAGAGAGATCAAGCGAGCGTACACCGACCGTGCCGTCGGGGTATTTCTTCTCGACCTGAGAAAGAACGACATCCATATGAAATCTCTATTTGACGGCGCCAAGCGCGAGTCCCCGAACGATATGCCGCTGCAGCAGAAACACTGCGAACAGCATCGGCAGGAGTTGCAGCACGACAGCCGCGCTGAGCGGTCCCCACAGCACTGAATAGGCATCGATCATCTTCGAGATCTGAACCGGCAACGTGACCGCGCGATCAAACGTCAATGCCAACGCGAACAGATACTCGTTCCAGGCGAAGATGAAGGTGAAGATCGTTGCCACTGCGATGCCCGGTTTGATCAGCGGAACGACGATGCGCCACATTATGGCGAAATGGCCGAGCCCGTCCAGCAACGCGGCCTCCTCCAGTTCCTTTGGAACATCGAGTAGGAAACT
>CAZHQA010000062.1:0-20960 GCA_964533955.1 uncultured Reyranella sp.
CAGCGGGACCAGCTTCGGGCAGGCGGGGACGACCCACCACTGCACCGAGGACATAGCCATCATGCGCGCCATGGCCAACCTGACGGTCATAGTCCCCGCCGACGGATGGGAGACGGCCAACGCGGTTCGCGCGGTTTACGCGAAGAAAGGCCCAGCCTACATACGCATCAACCGCGGCTTCGACCTGATCCGCGACGACAAGCCCGATTACGGCTTCGAGCTCGGCAAGGCCGTCACCCTCAAGGACAGCGGTCATTTCATGATGGTCGAGCGGCCTGACGAAACCCTTGAGGCGCTGAAATCCTATGTCTGAGCGTGTCGCTCTGGTTACCGGCTCGACCTCGGGCATCGGTGCGGCAACCGCGCGCCGTCTCGCGCGCAACGGCTACACCGTGGCCCTGCATTCGCGCCGTTCAGCCGACGTCGGCAAGGAGATGGCTGCTGAGCTAAAGAGCGCCAGCTACCACCAGGCCGACCTGGGCGACGAGGCGGCAACGCGGGGTCTGGTCGCTTCCGTTCTGGCGCATCACGGCCGGCTCGACGTGCTGATCAACAATGCCGGCGAGTCGATCCGAATCCCGCACACCGATCTCAGGGCTGCGACGCCGGCCGTGTGGCGACGCATGCTCGACATCAACCTGATCGCGCCCTTCGTGCTGATGACCGAGGCCGAGCCGGCGCTGCGCCAGGCCAAGGGGTCCATCGTCAACATCGGCACCCATTCCGGCGTCCGTCCCAAGGGCGCCTCGATCCCCTACGCTACAGCCAAGGCGGGGCTGCACCACGTCACGCGCCTGCTGGCGCTGGCGCTTGGACCGGACATCCGGGTCAACGCCGTGGCGCCAGGGCTGGTCGACACGCCGATGGCTGCCGGCTGGCCCGAAGCGACCGAGCTCTGGAACACCAAATCTCCGATGCGCCGGGCAGCCAAGCCGGAGGACATCGCCGATCTGGTGGCCGCGCTCTGCGCCAACGACTACGTTACCGGGGAAATCATCATCGCCGATGGCGGGCTCAACCTGACCTGAGGCCAAGGAGGAACGCATGAACGTGCAGACCCTGCCGCCGGGCTACAAGGTCGCGCCCTGGACGCCCCCTGAGAAGATCGACGGCAAGATGCTGGCGGAGGCCAGCGGCAAGCTGATCGAGCTGCTGCGCATCCGTACTCAACCGATCGGCATGAAGCTGTTCGAGGACCCGGCCGACATGGACAAGGTCCAGGGCGTGCGCAAGCCGACCGACGGCATGAAGTTCACCATGTGCCAGATGGTGACCCAATCGCGCTGGTACGGGTTCACGCTCGGCATCACGGTCGACAATACGCGGGGCGGCAATTGCGGTGGCGTGGTCGGCCTCAACCATCCAGGCGAGGGTTTCCTCTCCGGCGACCACATGAACGGCGTGTGGTTCGGCAACAAGGAGGCCTCGGCGGCCCACCAGGCGCAGATGCCGCGCGTGCCCGACGGCAAGTACAACGGCCTTGTGGTCTCGCCGCTGCGCTCGGGCCGGCTCGATCCGCCCGACATCTGCCTGTTCTACGGCACGCCTGGCCAGATGATCTATTTCATCAACGGTCTGCAGTTCCATCGTTACCGGCGCTACGATTTCACGGTGACGGGCGAGAGCGCCTGTGCGGATTCGTGGGGCAGGGCGCTCGCCACGCGCCAGACCTCGCTGTCGCTGCCCTGCTATGCCGAGCGCCGTTACGGCGGCGTGGCCGACGACGAGTTGTTGATGGCCTGTCCGCCCGACGAGTTCCTGCGCGCCATCGAAGGCATGGGGCATCTCGGCAAGAACGGCCTGCGCTATCCGTTCCCGCCCTATGGCGCGGCCATGGATCCGTCGTTCGGCATGGCCAAGAGCTACGGCTGAGGTGCTTTACGTCGTCGCCTGGCCGCTCCTGAGCGAGGCCGACGACACTGCGTTGCGCCGCTTGCGCGCGCAGTACCATCCCCGCGAAGCAGGCCTCATCGGCCCGCACTTCACCTTGGTGTTCGGCGCGCCGGCCGAACAGGAGAGCAGGGTACGGGCAGCCTTCCACGCGATGGTCTCGCAGCGGCCGTTCTGGTTCGTGATCGACCGCATCGTGCGCGACGATCGCTATCTCTTCGCCGTGCCGGCCGATGGCGGCGCCGAGTTGACCGAACTGTACGATGCGCTGAACCCAGTGGCCGACCGGCAGCGGTTCCAACCGCACATCACGCTCGGCCTGTTCGAGCGCGCCGCCGAGGCCGAGCAAGTGGCGCGCATCGTCGAGCGCCAGCACCTGCCCATGCACGGCCGGGTCGAGGAGGTTGCCCTGCTGCGGCGCGAGGGCGAGACATTGACGACGCTGGCCGGCGTCCGCCTCGCGGGATGATCTTTTGGTTTCGAACGTCCTTCCGACAGGCGCTCGGCGACGCCCTACCGCCACAACGGAGGCAGCGGGGGCAGGCGGACATTGCCCGGCCGGGCGGCGATGCCGAAGCGGGCCAGGGTTTCGCGTACCTCACGCGGAGCGCGGACTGCGGGTGCCCGGGCATCGACGCCGGCCAGCCGCAGCATACGATCGACCACCTTCTGCCAGCGGTCGCTCTCGGGCGGGAAGCGACGGACCTGGATGGTGCGCGCCTCGTCGATGCCGGCCTTGGCCTTGGCGATGCTGAGCGCGAGTTGCAGGCCGCCCAGTTCGTCGACCAGGCCGGCGCGTTTGGCGTCTGTGCCGGTGAAGACGCGGCCGCGCGCGGCGGAATCGAGCCGGCTACCTTCCAGCTTGCGCGCCTCGCCCACCTGACGTGTGAAGTCGGAGTAGACCGCGTCGAGCTCGCGCCCGATCACGGTGCGCTGTAGCGCCGTCGGCGCCTGGAAGATCGAGTACATCCCGGCATTGGTGCCCACGCCCAGCCGCTCGACCTTGACACCGAGCGTGTTGAGCAGGTCTGCGGCAACCGGCCAGACGCCAAACACGCCGATCGAGCCGGTAATGCTCGCGGGGTCGGCAACGATCACGTCGGCCCGAACCGCGGCGAGATAGCCGCCGGAGGCTGCCACATCTCCCATCGACACGATCACCGGCTTGCCGAACGCCCGCGCGCGGGCCACGCCGTCGGCCATGGCGTCGGCAGCCGGGTATGTGCCGCCGGGCGAATCGATGCGCAGCACGATCGCCCTCACGTCCTTGGCCCGCGCCGCGGAATCGAGCGCGTCGACCACGTCGTCGGCGGTCGCCACCACCCCATCGTCGAGCAGCCCATCGCCACCCTGGCTCGAGCTGATTGCACCGCTTGCCCGCACGAGCGCCACAACGTCGCCGATGGGCCTGGACCGCCGGTCGTCGCCGGCATACTCGGCGAGAGTCACCAACTCGCCGGTCGAACCGGCGCGCTGCCAAACCTCGTCCATGGCATCGGCGCGATAGCCGATCCTGTCGATCAGCCCTTCTTGCCTGGCCCGATCTGAATCGAACGGTGCGGCATCGATCAGCTGGCGGAGCCTGGATGCGGGCATGCGCCGATCGCGCGCTACGTCGTCGATGAACTGCGTATACAGGCTGTCGATCAGCTGCTGGAGGTTCTCGCGCGCTGGCGGCGTGAAGCCGCCTTCGGTGAACATGTCAGGCGCGCTCTTGTACTCGAAACGCTTGCCGCCCTCGACTCGAATGCCAAGCCGATCGAGCCCACCCTTGAGGAACGGCGTTTCGACCGCCAGTCCGGTGACGCCGAATCCGCCGCTTGGCTGCAGCCAGATCTGCTCGAGCGCCGAGGCGAGATAGAAATCGGAGACATGGGCGCCGCTGCCTCCCAGCGATTCGGCAAAGCCGATGGCGAACTTGCCCTTGCCGCGGAAGCGGGAGATGGCTTGGCGCAACTCCTGGACGCGGGCGAGACCCGCGTCTTCGTCTCCGATCTCGACATAGAGGCCGGCGACACGCGGGTCGTCCGCCGCCTGCCATAAGAGTTCGAGCGTCTCGGCAATGTCGCGCGAGCCGCGCCACAATCCGCCACCCAGCAGATCGGCCGACACCGTCTCGGCCGGTACCTTGCGCAGGTCGAGCGACAGCACCATCGAGGCGGGCAGCGGCTTGCCGGCGAGGGGACCCCAGGTGACGAAGGCAATCGCGCCGGCGATCGAAAGCAGGGTGAAGAAGCCGACGGTGGCCAGCAGGCCGACGATGAACCGCCGCATAGGAACTCCCTTTGGAAGCAGAGCATATTCCGATCGGCGGGAATCAGCCGATCGGAACCCGCGCTAGGCCTTTACCAGATTGGGCCGAAACGACCGGACGGCGTCAAGCATCGCGGCTGCCGACTTGTCGAGCCCGTTGTCGCGTACCAGCACCGCGGCCGGCACGCCGCGGATCGGCCGCAGCGCATCGTCGAGGTTCCATGGCGACAGCCTGAGGTCGGCAGCGACGAACGCTTCCGTCGAGAGCCCGATCTGCAGCTGTGGCCGGAAGGCCAGCCGCCGCAAGCGCACCCATTGGACATCGTTCCAGCGCAAGCGACGATTGCGGCCGAAGCCGAGCATGATGCCCTGGCGGTCGATCACGACCTGTGCGCCGCGATTGAGGGCGCGTGTCAGGCCGAGCCAGCCATAGAAGGCCATGGCGGCCGACAGCAGGGTGAACATCACGAAGCGTGGGTCGTTCAGAGACAGGGTCGGCGCATGGATCGAGTTCGTGGCGAAATGCAGCACCGCTGCGCCGACGACGCCGATCGCCACGACCGCCATGCTGACGTTGTGCAGCATGCCATAACGCGCCGTCAGTTCGTTCATGGTCTTCCGCACCGTGCGCAGCCTGCGCACTCATGGTCTTGAGCGCGCAGGATGTGCGCGGTCCCAAAGAGCATGACCATGGGCCCGCGAACGGCCGTTAGCCGCATTGCGCGCGATGGCGCAGCAGATGGTCGGCCAGCACCACTGCTACCATCGCCTCGGCCACCGGCGTGGCGCGGATGCCGACGCAGGGATCGTGCCGGCCCTTGGTGCGCAGTTCGACCTCGTTGCCGAAACGATCGACGCTGCGTACGGGATGAAGGATCGAGCTGGTGGGCTTGACGGCCAGCCGACAGACGATGTCCTGGCCGCTCGAGATGCCGCCCAGAATGCCACCGGCGTGATTGCTGAGGAACGACGGCTTGCCGTCCTTCATGCGCATCTCGTCGGCATCCTGCTCGCCGCTCATGGCGGCGACCGCAAACCCGTCGCCGATCTCGACGCCCTTCACGGCGTTGATGCTCATCAGTCCCTTGGCGAGGTCGGCATCGAGCTTGTCGTAGACCGGATCACCGAGCCCAACGGGAATGCCCGATGCCACGACCTCGATGATGGCGCCGCATGAGCTGCCGCGCTTGCGCACGTCGTCGAGATAACCCTCCCAGGCTTGTCCGGCCTGGCGGTCGGGACACCAGAAGGGATTGTCGCTGGTGGCGTCCCACTGCCATTTGCTCCGGTCGATCTTCTGCGTGCCGAGCTGGACCACCGCGCCGCGCACCTTGACACCGTCTCCCAGGATCTTGCGGGCGATCGCGCCGGCGGCGACTCGCACGGCCGTTTCGCGCGCCGACTGCCGGCCGCCACCGCGGTAGTCGCGCAGGCCGTATTTCTTGAAATAGGTGTAGTCCGCGTGGGCGGGACGGAAGCTGTCCTTTATCTCCGAATAGTCTCGGCTGCGTTGGTCGACATTGTCGATATGCAGCGCGATCGGCGTGCCGGTGGTGACACCCTCGAACACCCCGGACAGGATCCGCACCGTGTCGGGCTCCTGGCGCTGCGTGACGAAGCGCGACTGGCCGGGCCGGCGCTTGTCCATCCACACCTGGATGTCGGCCTCGCTCAGGGCAATGCGCGGCGGCGTGCCGTCGACCACGCAGCCGATCGCTGGCCCGTGGCTCTCGCCCCAGCTGGTGAACTTGAAGAGCGTTCCGAAGCTGCTGCCGGCCATGACCGGCCTCCGCCCTACTCGCCCTCGAACCCGGCGAGCAGTTCGGCGATCTGCTTGGCCGACGAGGTCTTGACCATGCCGACCACGTGGTAGCCGGCATCGACGTGCAGGACCTCACCGGTCACCGCGGTACCGAGGTCGGACAGGAGGTAAAGTCCGGCATTGCCTACTTCCTTGGGTTCGACGTTGCGCTTGAGTGGCGAATTCAGCTCGTTCCACTTCAGTATGTAACGGGCGTCACCGATTCCCGAGAAGGCGAGCGTCTTGATCGGCCCGGCGGAGATCGCGTTGACGCGGATCTTCTGTTCGCCGAGGTCGGCCGCAAGATAGCGAACGCTCGCCTCGAGTGCCGCCTTGGCCACGCCCATGACGTTGTAGTGCGGGATCACGCGCTCGGCGCCGTAGTAGGTGAGAGTCACCAGGCTGCCGCCGTTCTTCATCAGCGGCACCGCGCGCTGCGCCACCGCCGTGAAGGAGTAACAGCTGACGTTCATGGTCAGCGCGAAATTGTCGGCAGTCGTGTCGAGATAGCGGCCCTTGAGCTGGTCCTTGTTGGAGAAGGCAATGGCGTGAACCAGGAAATCGAGCTCGCCCCATTGCTTCTCGACTTCCGCGAAAGCAGCGTCGATGCTGGCCGCGTCGGTCACGTCGCAGGGGTAGACCATCGTCTCGCAGCCGATCGACTTGGCCAGCGGCCGCACACGCTTTTCCAGCGCCTCGCCCTGGAAGGTGAAGGCGAGCTTGGCGCCCTGCTCGTGGCAGGCCTTGGAGATGGCCCAGGCGATCGAGCGTTCGTTGGCCACGCCCATGACCAAGCCTTTTTTCCCGGCCATCAATTGTGAGACTGCTGTCATGCCTTGTTCTACCGAGGCTTGGTGGCAGGGACAAGATGCCGGTGGTGGAACGCTTTCCGCCCCTGCATATTGTGGGTCATGATCCGCGAGAAAGGCGATCCGCTCGAACTCTTCGGCGATTGGTACGCCGAGGCCGAGAAAAGCGAGCCCAACGACCCCTCCGCCATGAGCCTGGCCACCGTCGGGCCAGACGGCACCCCTTCGCTGCGCATGGTCCTGTTGAAGGGCTTCGATGCCGCGGGCTTTGTCTTCTATACAAACCATGAGAGCCGCAAGGGTGAGCAACTCATTGCCCATCCCAAGGCCGCGCTTCTGTTCCACTGGAAGTCCCTGCGCCGCCAGGTCCGCCTCGAGGGTCCGGTCGACAAGACCACGGTCGAGGAAGCGGATGCGTATTTTGCCACCCGCGCCCGCGGCAGTCAGATCGGCGCCTGGGCGTCGGAGCAGTCGCGGCCGCTGGAGAGCCGCTTTGCGCTTGAGAAGCGTGTCGCGGAATTCACCGCGAAACACGTGATCGGGACCGTCCCGCGGCCGCCGCATTGGTCGGGTTTCCGCCTCGAGCCGCTACTGATCGAGTTCTGGCAGGATGCGCCGTTCCGTCTGCACGACCGCTTGGAGTATCGTCGTCCTTCCGCCGGGGCGTCATGGTCGACACGCACCCTCTATCCGTAGCTGCCGATCCCAAGCAGGCCGGCCGCCTGATGCGGCTGGCCAGCCTCGCCTCGATTTCTGTGGCGACCGTGCTGGTGGCGGCCAAGGCCGCGGCCTGGCTGCTGACGGACTCGGTGGCGATGCTGTCGTCGCTGATCGACAGTGCCCTCGACCTGGTGAGCTCGTTGATCACTTTCCTGGCCATTCGCCAAGCCCTGGTGCCGGCCGACGAGGAGCACCGCTTCGGCCATGGCAAGGCCGAGGCGCTGGCCGGCGTGGCGCAGGCCGGATTCATCGCGGCCTCTGCCGGCGGACTTGTGCTGACCGTGGTCGACCGCTTCCTGCATCCGCGCGCGTTGCAGGAGGAAACGACGGGTGTGGCAGTGAGCGGGCTGGCGATCGTGCTGACCTTCGCCTTGATGACGTTCCAGGGCTATGTCGTGCGGCGCACGAGGTCGCTGGCGATCACGGCCGACCGGGCGCACTACACGACCGATTTCGTCACCAACATCGCGGTCGGCCTTGGCATTGTCGCCGCCAGCCGCTTCAACGAGCCGATGATCGACCTCGCCGTGGCGCTCGGCGTGGCGGTCTATCTCGTCACCGGTGCATGGACGATCGGCCAAACGTCGATCGACGTGCTGATGGACCGCGAGCTGCCGCAGGCCGATCGCCAGCGCATCCTCGACCTCGTGCGTCGCCAACCGGGCGTGCGCAGCGTGCACGACCTGCGCACGCGCTCCTCGGGTCTCACCACGTTCATTCAGCTCCATGTCGTGCTGCATCCCAATATGTCGCTGGGCCGGGCACACATCATGGGCGACACAATCGAGGCGGCGATCCAGGAAGTCTTTCCGCAAGCCGAGATCATCCTGCACATCGACCCCTGGAACGACGACGAACCGCGCGTCGGCGCCTGACGCCGATGGTCACGCGGCCGTCTTTCGTCGTCGAGGACCAATCCGAGGTCATTGCCTTCCTCGAGCGGCGCTTCGCGCCGGCCAGGCGCATCGACACGCACGGTGCCGTCGTCTTCCTGTCCGGCGAGCGGGCCTACAAGCTCAAGCGGGCCGTGAAGTTCCCGTACATGGACTTCTCGACCCTGGAGCGGCGGACTGCGATGTGCGCTGCAGAGGTCGAGACCAACCGCCGGCTGGCGCCAGAGATCTATCTTGGCGTAGCGCCGGTCAGGCGTGCAGCCGTCGAACTCGTACTCGGCGAAGTGGGCGAACAGGCGAACGACGCCGTCGACTGGCTGGTCGTCATGCAGCGCTTCGACGAGGAGGGGCTGCTCGATCGCATGGCCGACCGCCGGGCCCTGACGCCCGAACTGATGGCGGCGCTGGGCGCGCGCATCGCGCGTTTTCATGACGGTCTCGCGCCGCTTCGCGACGGCTTCGGCCGGCCCGACGATTATCGCCATTCGATCGCCGCCGACATCCGGCAGATGCGCGAACAGGGCGAGCGGCTCGATCGGGCGACCAGCGAGGCGCTTGCCGAGGCCATGCCAGCGGCGCTGGAGCCGCATATGGAGTTGGTGGCGCGTCGCGTCGAAGCCGGTGCCATCCGCCGCTGCCATGGCGATCTGCATCTGCGCAACATCGTCCTCATCGCGGGCAAGCCCGTGCCGTTCGACGCCATCGAGTTCTCCGAACGCATCCCCAACATAGACGTGCTCTACGATCTTTCGTTCGCGCTGATGGATCTCTGCGAGCGCGAGTTTCGCCCGCTGGCCAACCGCCTGCTGAACGAATGGCTCTGGCGCGTCGCCGAATTGCCGCAAGCCTCGCACGAAGAGGCGCTGGCGCTGCTGCCCATGTTCCTGTCGCGCCGTGCCGCCATCCGCGCCTTCGTCGATGCCTCGGCAGCCGCAGTGAGCGGCGGCGACACCCTTCGCGCCCGCACCTACCAGCGAGTGGCGCTCTCCTTTCTGCAACCGGCCCCGCCGCGGCTGCTGGCGGTCGGTGGCCTGTCGGGCAGCGGCAAGACCACGATGGCGCTGAAGCGCGCACCCGAGATCGGCCGGTCGCCAGGCGCCGTCGTGGTGCGCAGCGACGTCGAGCGCAAGCGGCAGGCGGGCGTTGCACTCGAGCAACCAATGCCGTCCGGCAGCTACACGCCGGAGGCCGCGGCTCGCACCTATGCTGCCATGCTGGAGCGCGCCGGGCGCGTGCTGCGTGCCGGTCACAGCGTGGTGCTCGACGCGGTGTTCGCTCGCGAGGGCGAGCGCCAGGCGGCCGAAGCGCTGGCCGCCCAGGCCGGCGTGTCGTTCGAAGGGCTGTGGCTCGACGTGCCAAAGCAGGTCGCACAGGCCCGCGTTGCCTCGCGCAGAGGCGATGCTTCGGATGCAACCCCTGCTGTCGTGGAACGGCAATTCGAGTATGACCTCGGATGCCTCACCTGGAACCGGATCGACTCGGCCACGAAATAAGTACATGCGCTCTTTCCTGACCAAACCAGCGAGCTTCCTGACCGATGTCGGACGTGGTGCGGCAAGTGCCGTTCTGGCGTTGTTGGCACTCCTGCATGCTCCGGGTGCCATGGCCCAGCCTGCGCCCTCCGCTGCCAGGATACCCGCCGCGCTGGGCTTCGTGAATTTCTCGGGAAGCGACCTCGATCCTCTGGTCGCGCAAGATCGGACGGTCCTGTCGCCGTTGTTCGCCAGCACGAACGCGCCGCCACCGGGACAGATACCGGTGACGCCTGTCCTCTTCGTCTACGCGCGGCTCAATCCGGATGGCACCATCCGCGGCACCAAGTCGGCCGGCATCCGAAAGGTGGTCGAGGCGACCAAGGCGTCCATCGTGGTGGTCGCCTCGGAGAATTCCGCCGACAGCGTCAAGGAGGCCGCCGCCATGCCCGGCCCCAAGTCGGCAAATCTCGTGTTCACCCTCAGCCGAAACGGATCGGGTTTTCCGACGTTCTTCCGGCGCCTGTTCGAACGCATGCGCGACGGCAAGGACATGTTGACGGCCTGGGTCGAACTGGTGCCCCAGGGACCCGTTCAGGATCCGGCGTTGCCCGCAACGATCGTACTGCCTGAAGCAGGACGGCTCGCCTTCCCCAAGCCGCCCTGATCAAGCCCGCTTCTTGGCGGCCGCGCTGCGCGGCAGATGACGGGAGAGGTACCGTCCGGTGTAGCTTTCGGCTGCCTTGGCGACCTCTTCGGGCGGTCCTGACGCGACGAGCCTGCCGCCACCCGAGCCGCCGTCAGGCCCGAGATCGAGGATCCAGTCGGCGGTCTTGATGACCTCGAGATTGTGCTCGATCACCACCACGGTGTTGCCGCCCTCGACCAGGCGATGCAGCACCTCGAGGAGCTTGCGCACGTCTTCGAAATGCAAGCCGGTGGTCGGTTCATCGAGAATGTAGAACGTACGTCCCGTGGCGCGGCGCGACAGCTCCTTGGCGAGCTTCACGCGCTGCGCCTCGCCGCCCGACAGGGTGGTCGCCTGCTGGCCAACATGGATATAGCCGAGCCCGACCTGCTGCAGGGTCAGCAGCTTGTCCCGGATCACCGGCACCGCCTTGAAGAATTCGACACCTTCGTCGACCGTCATTTCCAGGACGTCGGCGATCGACTTGCCGCGGAAATGGATCTCGAGAGTCTCGCGGTTGTAGCGCTTGCCCTTGCAGACGTCGCACTGGACGTAGACGTCGGGCAGGAAGTGCATCTCGATCTTGATGACGCCGTCGCCCTGGCAGGCCTCGCAGCGACCGCCCTTGACGTTGAACGAGAACCGGCCCGGCTTGTAGCCGCGTTCTGTCGACTCGGGCAGCTGGGCGAACCAGTCCCGGATCGGCGAGAACGCGCCGGTATAGGTCGCCGGATTGGAGCGTGGCGTGCGACCGATCGGCGACTGGTCGATGTCGATCACCTTGTCGAGATGTCCGAGGCCGTCGAGGCCCGCATGTTCGCCGGGATGCTCTCGCGCGCCGTTGAGCCGCCGCGCCAGCGCCTTGTACAGGGTCTCGATGATCAGCGTGCTCTTGCCCGAGCCCGACACGCCGGTGACGCAGGTGAAGGTGCCGAGCGGGATGCTGGCCGTGACATTCTGCAGGTTGTTGGCCTTGGCGCCCTTGATGGTCAGCCAGCGATTGCCGGTATTCCGCGGCTCGCGCCGATTCTTCGGGATCGGGATCTGCCGGAAGCCGGACAGGTACTGCCCGGTGAGGCTGGCGCTGTTGCGCATCACGTCCTCGGGCGTTCCCTCGGCGATCACCTTGCCGCCCAGCGCGCCGGCGCCAGGTCCCATATCGACCAGATGGTCGGCGGAGCGGATCGCATCCTCGTCATGCTCGACGACCAGCACGGTGTTGCCGAGGTCGCGCAGGCGGGTCAGCGTCTTCAGGAGGCGGTCGTTGTCGCGCTGGTGCAGGCCGATCGACGGCTCGTCGAGCACGTAAAGCACGCCGGTCAGGCCCGAGCCGATCTGCGAGGCCAGGCGGATGCGCTGGCTCTCGCCGCCCGACAAGGTGCCGGAAGTGCGGTTCAGTGTCAGATAGCTCAGGCCGACATTGTCGAGGAAGCCCAGCCGCTCGTTGATCTCCTTCAGGATGCGGGCGGCAATCTCGCGCTGCTTGGCGGTAAGCTTGGGCGGCAGCTCGAGGAACCATTTCACCGAGTCGCCGATCGAGAATTCGGTAACCTGGCTGATGTTCAGCCCGCCGATCTTGACCGCCAGTGCCTCGGGCTTGAGCCGCGCGCCGTTGCAGGTTTCGCACTTGGCCTCGTGCTGGAAGCGTTCGAGGTCCTCGCGCACCCAGGACGAATCGGTCTCCTTCCAGCGCCGGTCGAGATTGGGGATCACGCCCTCGAATGGCTTGGTGGTCTGGTATTGGCGGATGCCGTCGTCGTAGCGCATCGCAATCGATTCACCGCCAGAGCCGTGCAGGATCACGTCGCGCACCTTCTTCGGCAGATCGCGCCATGGCGTCGACATCTTGATTTTGTAGTGCTTGGCGATGCTCTCGAGCGTCTGCAGGTAATACTGGCCCGAACTGTCCGCCCAGGGAGCAATCGCGCCCTCGGCGAGCGACAACCGGTCGTCCGGCACAACCATCTCCGGATCGAAGAACATCTTCACGCCCAGCCCGTCGCAGGCCGGGCACGCACCCTGGGGTGCGTTGAAGGAGAACAGGCGGGGCTCGATCTCCTCGATGGAGAAGCCGGAAACCGGGCAGGCGAAGCGCGAGGAGAAAACCGTGCGTTCGGCGGTATCGGCGTTCTCGGCGACGGCCAGACCCTCGGCAAGGTTGAGCGCGGTCTCGATCGAATCGGCGAGGCGATTGCCGAGGTCGGGCTTCACGACGATGCGGTCAACGACCACGTCGATGTCGTGCTTGTATTTCTTGTCGAGCAACGGCGCTTCGCTGATCTCGTGCAGCTTGCCGTCGATCTTGACCCGCTGGAAACCCTTCTTCTGCAGCTCGGCCAGGTCCTTGCGGTACTCGCCCTTGCGACCTCGCACGATGGGCGCCATCAGGTAGAGCCGCGTGCCCTCGGGCATCGCCCTCACGCGATCGACCATTTGGGATACGGTCTGGCTCTCGATCGGCAGACCGGTGGCCGGCGAATAGGGCACGCCGACGCGCGCGAACAGGAGCCGCAGGTAGTCGTAGACTTCCGTGACCGTGCCGACCGTCGAGCGAGGATTGCGCGAGGTCGTCTTCTGCTCGATCGAGATGGCCGGCGAGAGGCCCTCGATGGAGTCGACGTCGGGCTTCTGCATCAACTCGAGAAACTGGCGGGCGTACGCAGACAGACTCTCGACATAGCGGCGCTGGCCCTCGGCATAGATCGTGTCGAAGGCGAGCGAGGACTTGCCAGAGCCCGACAGGCCGGTGATCACCACCAGCTTGTCGCGCGGCAGGTCCAGATCCACGTTCTTGAGGTTGTGTTCGCGCGCCCCGCGGATCGAGATGAAGCGGTGCGGCTCGGCGACAGGTAAGCGTTGTTTGGCCATCGGTGGGGCGGAGAATAGGCGATGCGCAGGATCAGCGCATATGGCTATCCACAGCTCGTTTTACCACCAGCTTGTGTCAGGAATTGTCAGCCGGCTGCGGTTGCAGCTTCGGCGGCCAGCACGCGCTCGGTCGGCCGGTCGTTCATGAGGAGTTGCATGGTGCCGGCGACCAGGCCGACCAGCACGCCGATCTTCCAGGCGAGGTCGTAGGAGCCCATGAGATCAAAGAGATAGCCGCCGCCCCACGCGCCGAGGAAGGAGCCGGCCTGGTGGCTCAGGAATGCGATGCCCGTGAGCGTGGAGAGGAAGCGTAAGCCGAAAATCTGCACCACGAGTCCGTTGACCAGCGGGATCACGCCGAGCCAAAGCGTTCCCATGGCGATGCCGAACAGCACGACCGAGAGCGGAGTGGGCGGGTAGAGGAAGAAGGCGGCGAGCGTGGCCGAGCGCAGCAGATAGATGCCGCCCAGCAGCAGGCGCTTGGGATAACGATCGCCCAGCCAGCCGAACAGCCATGAGCTCAGTACGTTGAAGCCGCCGATCAGCATCAGCACGAGTGCGCTATAGGAGGCATCCATGCCGCATTGGGCGAGATAGGTCGGCAGGTGCGTGGTGAGGAAGACGAGCTGCAAACCGCAAACGAAGAAGGCGATCGACATCACGACGTAGCCAGTATGGCGGCGCGCCTCGTCGAGCGCCCCCGACAGGGTGAGGTTGCGGTCGGTCACCCGGCTATTGGGCAGTTGGTCGGCCTGGCTGCCGAGGAAGGCAGCCGGCAGCATAGCCAGCGCCAGGATAAGGAAGGCCCATAGGCCGGCGCGCCAGCCGTCGTGAGTGACGAAATAGGCGGCGATGGGCGCGGTTACCATGGTGCCGATCGAGCCGGCGGCGGAAATGATGCCGAAAGCCAGTGTACGGCGCTGCGGCGCCACCACCCGGGCGGCAATATTGGCGGCGATGCCGGAACTGGTGCAGGCCAGCGCCAGGCCGATCATGACACCGGCGCCGATCACGATCGGCAGGGTACTGGTCGCGGTCGCCGTCAGCAACACGCCCAATGCGTAGACCAGGCTGCCGGCAATAGTTACCCAGCGGGTACCGTACTTGTCGGCCAGCAGGCCGGTGAACGGCTGGCTCACGCCCCAGGCGACCTGCTGTACCGAAATGGCCAGCGCAAAATCCGAGATGGCGATGCCGAGTTCGCGCGCGGCCGGCGCCTGGAAGAGTCCGAGATTCTGGCGGATGCCCATGGCGAGCGTCATCATCAACGCTGCGCCACCCAGCATCGCGTAGGCTTGGCCGCGCGACACTTGCGGAACGTGGAACGCTTCTCTCATGGGGCGTGACGATACGGAGTGCTCCCCACAGGGACCAATGAATTGTCGGAGGGGCTTCATGAGCTAAGGTGTGGCCGGCGAAGGGAGAATCTGGATGACGAGCCGGGTCTGGTACCAAAGCTTTGTTCACCCCGTGCAACAGGCGCCCTACATTGAGCGCCTGCAGGCGCTACTCGACGAGGTCGCCGGCTCGGACACGCGCTTCGAAGTCCATGGACTCGATCCGCCCGATCATTCCTTCCATCCGTTGACGGAATTCCGCTGCGCCTCCCAGGTGATCGGCAATGCCTTGCAGGCCGAGAAGCAGGGTTACGACGCCTTCGTGCTCGGCCATTTTCAGGAGCCGGGATTGCTGGAGATACGCAGTTCCGTTGACATCCCCGTGGTCGCCCTTGGCGAGGCGAACCTGCTTGCGGCCCTCACCATGGGGCAGCGCATCGGACTGGTGACCATCGATCCCATCTTCATCTCCTGGCATGACCGTCAGGTGCGCGCCCATGGACTTGCCGAACGATACGTCGGCACGACGGCCCTGAAGATGAATCTGCCGCGCTTCATGGAGGCCTTCACCAGCGAGCCGACTTATGCCGCCGTGCGCGAGGAGTTCGTGGCCCAAGTCCGGCCGCTGGTCGCCGCCGGGGCCGAGGTCATCATCCCGGCGGGCGGCCTGCCGATGCTTTTGTTCGCCCGCGAACGGCCCTTCGTGATCGACGGCGCACCGGTGCTGAACGGCATCGCTGTGGCGGCCAAAACGACCGAGATGGCGCTGGCGCTCCGGGGTATCACCAAGGTGTTCGTGAGCCGTCGCGGCAGCTATGCCAAGGCGCCACCCGAATCCATTCAGGAGTTCCTGGCCTACCGCTAGCCACAACCCAAAATTGGTGGCTGCCCACAGGCTGCCGGGAGTAGCTTCGCCGCCAGTGAGGTAGGTGCCGCGTCCTGCGGCACCGGGAAAGCGAAGGAGGCCCCCATGGCGGGCAGCGTGAACAAGGTCATCCTGGTCGGCAATCTCGGCCGCGACCCCGAAGTGAGGTCCATGCAGGATGGCCGATCGATGGTGAACATGTCGGTGGCCACGTCGGATACGTGGCGCGATCGCCAGAGCGGCGAGCGCAAGGAGCGCACCGAATGGCACCGCGTCGTCATCTTCAACGAAAAGCTGGCGGAAGTTGCACAGAAATACGTGCGCAAGGGCTCCAAGATCTATGTCGAGGGCCAGCTCTCGACGCGCAAATGGACCGACCAGAGCGGCCAGGAGCGCTACACGACGGAGGTCGTGATTCCGCGCTTCGGCGGTGCGCTCACCATGCTCGATGGCCGCAGCGGTGGCGGCGGCGAGGCGGGCGCCTCGGGCGGCATGGATGACGAGCCGGCGGCGGCCATGGCTGGCGGCGGTGGTGGCCGCCCGGCGACACGCGGCAAGGCGGGCGAACTCGACGACGATATCCCCTTCTAGGCGGGCAGGCCGAGCGTGCGCAGCTCGGCTGCCGTCTGGTCGGCCGAGCGATGATGGATGGCGGCCATACCGATGGCACGCGCGCCGTCAGCATTGGCCAGCACGTCGTCGATGAAGACGGCGTCATGCGGCTCGAAACCGCCGGTCCGACAGGCCAGCTGGTAGATCGCGGCGTCGGGCTTGGAACACTTGACCAGGCCGGACACGACATAGTCGCGGAACAGCCCGAGAAACGGGTGGCGCCGACGGGCCGGGCCACGTAGCCAGCGGTCGAGCAAATCGGGGGCGTTGGACAGGAGATAGAGCGGCGTGCCCGCCGCGTGCAGGCGCTCGACCAGCGCCACCATGTCGGGAAAGACGACATCGTTCATTTCGTCAAAGCGCTCGTAGAAGGCGTCAATCAGGGCTTCCTTGCCGGGATGCATGGCCTGCAGGCGGCGGGTCGCCTCGGTAGGATTGCCACCGTGATCCTGCACCGTATGCCATTCCCTGGTGGTCACCTCGGCCAGGAACTTCTCCATCTCCGCCGGGTCGGCAATCAGCTTGCGATAGAGGTGGCGGGGGTTCCAATCGACCAGCACGCCGCCAAAATCGAAGACTGCGACCGAAGGGCGGGGAGGGGCCTTTTGCGGGGGCATTTCGAGGCCTTTTTCGGAGGGGTTTTCGGCCTCAATTTAGGCAATAAAATCAAATAGTTGAAGGGCGCTCCAGATGCTTATTTTTGTTGGTCTTTCGAGATGGTTTTGCTAGGGTGCAAAGTACTCCCGCCGACTCCGGCGGGCCCCCAAGAAAACGAGCAAAAATCAGGTAATTCGTGAGCGACGATTCGACCCTTCCGCCGGCGCCGCCGCCCCCCGCCGCGCCCCCGCCGCCCCCACCGTCGCACGACGTCGCGCCGATAAATATCGAAGAGGAGATGCGCCGCTCCTACCTCGACTACGCCATGAGCGTGATCGTGGCGCGCGCGCTGCCGGACGCACGCGACGGTCTGAAGCCGGTCCAGCGGCGCATCCTCTACGCCATGAAGGAGAACGGCTACGATTCGACGCGGCCGTTCCGCAAGTCTGCCCGTATCGTCGGCGACGTTATGGGCAAGTATCACCCGCACGGCGATTCGGCGATCTACGACGCCATGGTGCGCATGGCGCAGGATTTCTCCATGCGTTTGCCGCTCATTTCCGGGCAGGGCAACTTTGGCTCGATGGATGGCGATCCTCCGGCGGCGATGCGCTATACCGAGGCGCGGCTCGCGGTGGCGGCGGAGTCACTGCTCGCCGACTACGACAAGGACACGGTCGACTTCCAGCCGAACTACGACGAGCGCGAGCAGGAGCCGACCGTGCTGCCCGCGGCATTCCCCAATCTGTTGGCGAATGGCGCCGGCGGCATCGCCGTCGGCATGGCCACCAATATTCCGCCGCACAATCTCGGCGAACTGATCGACGCCTGCTGCGCGCTGATCGACAATCCGAGTCTCACGACCCAGCAGGTCATGGAGTATGTCCCGGGTCCGGATTTCCCGACCGGCGGCATCATTCTGGGCCGCAACGGCATTCGGGCTGCCTACGAGCTCGGCCGCGGATCGCTGATCATGCGGGCCAAAACCAAGATCGAGGAGGGCCGCGGCGGGCGTGAATCCATCATCATCACCGAGATCCCCTACCAGGAGAACAAGGCGCGACTGCACGAGCGCATTGCCGAAGTGGTGCGCGACAAGAAGGTGGAGGGCGTGGCCGAGGTGCGCGACGAGAGCGACCGCGACGGCGTGCGACTGGTGGTCGAGCTGAAGCGCGATGCGATGGCGGACGTGGTGTTGAACCAGCTCTATCGGTTCACGCCTTTGCAAACCTCGTTCGGCGTCAATTCGCTGGCGCTCGACGGCGGACGCCCGCGGCTGATGACGGTCAAGGAGCTGCTCGAGGCGTTCATCCGCTTCCGTGCCGAGGTCCTGACACGACGCACCAAGTTCGAGCTCAATCACGCCCGCGATCGCGCCCACGTCCTGGTCGGTCTTGCCATCGCCGTCGCCAATATCGACGAGGTGATCGAGATGATCCGCCGGGCGCCCGATCCGGTGGTGGCGCGCGAGCGGCTGATGGCCCGGGACTGGCCGGCGGCCGACGTGGCGCCGCTGATCGTGCTGATCGCCGAACCGGGCCGTGCCGTCTCCGAAGGCGGCACCTATCGCCTTTCGGAGGCTCAGGCCCGAGCCATCCTGGATCTGCGCTTGCAGCGCCTGACCGGGCTCGAGCGCGACAAGATCGCCGAGGAGCTTGGCGACGTGGCCAAGCTGATCGAGGGCTATCTCGAGTTGCTGGGCGACCGCGACAAGCTGTTTGCCCTGATGCGCAGCGAGCTGGTGAGCATCAAGGAACAGTTCGCCACGCCGCGGCGCACCGAGATTGTCGACAATGAATTCGAGCAGGACATCGAAGACCTGATCCAGCGCGAGGACATGGTCGTCACGGTGACCCACGGCGGCTACGTCAAGCGCGTGCCGGTGTCGGCCTATCGCGCCCAGCGTCGCGGCGGCAAGGGCCGATCCGGTATGGCCACGCGCGAGGACGATTTTGTTTCGTACCTGTTCGTGGCCAATACCCATACGCCGGTGCTGTTCTTCTCCAGCCGCGGCATCGTCTACAAACTGAAGGTATGGCGCCTGCCGTTGGGTGCACCCCAGGCCCGCGGCAAGGCCTTCGTCAATCTGCTGCCGCTCGGCGAGGGCGAGACGATTTCCGCCGTCATGCCAATGCCGGAGGACGAGGCCAGCTGGGCGACGCTCAACGTGATGTTCGCGACGGCGCGCGGCGGCGTGCGCCGCAACGAGCTCAGCGACTTCGTCAATGTTCACCAAACCGGCAAGATCGCCATGAAGTTCGAAGGCGAGGACGAAGGCGACCGCCTGATCGGCGTCGGCGTATGCAGTGAAGACCAGGACGTGCTGCTGGCGACTCGGCTTGGCCGCGCCATGCGTTTCCCGGTGTCGACCGTGCGCGTGTTCCAGAGCCGCGCCTCGACCGGTGTGCGCGGCATCGCGCTTGCCGACGGCGACGAGGTGATCTCCATGTCGCTGGTCGACGGCGGCAAGGGCATCACCACCGACGAACGCGACGGTTATCTCCGCCAATCGCGGGCGCAGCGGCAGGCCGAGAATGCTGTCGAGAACAGCGAGGAGGAGACAACACCGGCGGACGAGGCCGCGGCCGTCCCGGCGCTCTCGCCGGAACGCTTCAAGGACCTCCAGGACAAGGAGGAATTCGTGCTCACTGTCGCCTCGTCAGGCTTCGGAAAGCGCACCTCGGCGTACGAGTATCGGGTCACCGGGCGCGGCGGCAAGGGTGTCGAGTTGATGAGCCTCGGGCGAGCCAATCAGGGCGGTGGAGGTCAGGTGGTCGCCGCCTTCCCGGTGCTGCAGAGCGACCAGATCATGCTGGTGACCGACGGGGGCACGCTGATTCGTTGTCCGGTCGACGGCATCCGCATTGCCGGCCGCGCAACGCGAGGCGTTCGCATCGTGAACGTGAGTGAAGGCGAACGCGTGGTGTCGGCGATCCGCATCGGCGAGGACGATGCCGGCAACGGCAACGGCAACGGGAATGGTCAGGACCATTCCGAAACAAACGGTGGATAAGGACGGTCCGTGTCGCTAAGACTTCGCCGCGGCAACCGGCGCACGTTTCATGCGGGAACAATAAGGGGGGACCATGGCCGTGGAGCGCTCCGGAGTCTATCCGGGCACGTTCGATCCCATCACCAGCGGCCACATGGAAGTGATACGCCGCTCGCTCCGGCTCGTCGACACGCTGGTAATCGGCCCGGCGATCAACATAGGCAAGGGGCCGCTGTTCTCGCTCGAAGAGCGGATCGACATCATCAAGGACGATATTGCCGAGTTTCCCAAGGCCGACCGGGAGCGAATCAAGGTCGTGCCGTTCGAGGGCCTGCTGATTCACTTCGCGCGCGAGATGGGCGCGTCCCTGATCATCCGGGGCCTGCGCGCGGTCTCGGACTTCGAGTACGAAATCCAGATGGCCAACATGAACGCGCGCATGGAGCCCAATGTCGAGACCATCTTCCTGATGGCGTCCGATCGGCACCAGTTCATCGCCTCGTCCCTGGTCAAGGACATCGCCCGGCTCGGCGGCGACACCTCCCAGTTCGTGTCGAAAAAGGTCTACGAACGCCTGAAAAAGAAGTTCAGCAAGCCCTGACGCGTCTGGCGGCCTCGTTGACCGAGGGGCCTGTGCATCTTATACGGGCGCCGCGCGGGGTTTCGGCCTGCGTCGCGACCCCGGGGCGAGCCCGTAGCTCAGCGGTAGAGCATCTGACTTTTAATCAGGTGGTCGTAGGTTCGATCCCTACCGGGCTCACCACTGGACCGAATAGGGAAAGGCGCGGCTGATGCCGTCGGTAAATGTCGTCAACGGCAAGCAGATCGTGGTGGTGGATGCCGGCCCCATCGACCGCCTGGTCGGATTCCTCGCCAAGCCGTTCCGGCAGATGTGGCACCATCGCGACCTCGTCCAGGCGATCCTGAGACGCGAGGTGGCCGAGCGCTTCAAGGGCTCAGTGGCGGGTTGGGTGTGGGCGGTCGTGGCGCCACTGCTGGCCATCGCGGTATACACGGTCGCCTTCTCGGGCAAGCTTCAGCTGCCGGATCGCTACATAGTTACAGAAGACAAGAACCTCAGCTACGCGCTGTTCATCCTGAGCGGCATCGTCGTGTTCAATTTCTGGTCGGAGATGGCGTTCCGTGCGCCGATGTTGCTGCAC
>CAZHQA010000063.1:0-20825 GCA_964533955.1 uncultured Reyranella sp.
ATGACCAACAGCGCGTAGAATACGTAGTTGCAGACGAACGAGCCGGCCGTGTTCGACACCGCCGCCGGCAGACCCGCCTTGCGCATCTCGGCCACGCAGGCCTTGATCGGCAGGGTGGCGAAATGCGCCGCCGGCCCGTCGCGCACGACCTGGCGGTCGACGGGCTGCTTGCCGTCATTGTCCTTGATGCGCGCGTCCTGGACGTTGATCGCCACCCGCTCCAGGCAAAGCTCGGCGCGGCCGCCGGCCTGGCCGACGCACAGCACGATGTCGGGCCGAACTTCGTGGATCGCGCCACGCAGCACGATCGACGAACGGGCATAGGAGGTCGGCAGCACCGCCGTGTGCATCACGATGCCGCCCAGCTTGCGCTTGAGTTGGCGAACGGCCAATGCAGATGGATTGATCTTGTCGCCGCCGAACGCGTCGAAGCCTGTTACCAAAGCCTTCATTTTCCTGCTACCTGCCGACACAAAACGAAGGGCGCCCTTGCGGGCGCCCGACGTTAGCCGTTTTGCCGATGGTCCACTACTTGCTGGCGGCGTCGACGGCGCGGCGCGCCATCACGCCCACGAGGTGGGCACGATATTCAGCGCTGGCGTGGATGTCGCTGTTCAGGCCGTCGGCTGGAATCTTGATGTCCTTGATCGCTGCCGAGGAGAAACTCTTGGCCAGCGCGTCCTCCATCGCCTTCACACGGAAGACGACGGGACCCGCGCCAGTCACGGCCACCCGCACCCCGTCCTTGGTCTTGGCGACGAACACGCCGACCATGGCGTAGCGCGAAGCGGGGTTGGGAAACTTCATGTAGGCCGCCTTCTCGGGCTTGGGGAAGCTGATCGAGGTGATCAACTCGCCGTCCTCGAGCGCCGTCTCGAAAAGACCCTTGAAGAAGCTGTCGGCAGCGATCTTGCGGGTGTTGGTCGTGATCGTGGCGCCGAGCGCCAGCACGGCCGCCGGATAATCCGCTGCCGGGTCGTTGTTGGCGACCGAGCCCCCCATCGTGCCGCGGTTGCGGACTTGAGGATCGCCGATGTGGCCGGCAAGACCGGCCAGTGCCGGGATGTTGCTCTTCACGTCTGCGGAGGTCGCGACCTCCGCATGGCGCGTCATGGCGCCGATGGTAACGTTGCCGCCCTCGACCTTGATGCCGGCGAGTTCCTTGATGCCGCCGAGATCGACCACGTCGCTGGGCTTGGCCAGGCGCTGCTTCAGGGTCGGGATCAGCGTCATGCCACCCGACATCGGTCGCGCTTCGGGCTTGCCCTTGAGCGTGGCAAGGGCATCGGCGAGCGACTTTGGGCGGTGATAGGCGAAATCGTACATCTACTTTCCTCCGTGGATGGCCTGCCACACGTTCAGCGACGTCGCGGGCATCGGAACATGGGTCACGCCGAGCGGCGCCAGAGCGTCATGGACGGCATTCATCACGGCCGCAGGTGCGGCGATCGCACCGGCTTCGCCGCAGCCCTTCACGCCCAGCGGATTGTGCGGGCACGGTGTCACCTTGTTGCCGAGCTTGAACGACGGCACGTTGTCGGCGCGCGGCATCGTGTAGTCCATGTACGAACCGCTCAGCAGCTGGCCGGTTTCCTTGTCGTAAACCGCATTCTCCATCAGCGCCTGGCCGACACCCTGTACGATGCCGCCATGCACCTGGCCCTCGACGACCATCGGGTTGATGATGTTGCCGAAGTCGTCGACAGCCGTGAAATTCACAATCGCCGTCTCACCGGTCTCCGGATCGACCTCGACCTCGCAGATCTGCGTGCCGGCTGGATAGACAAAATTGGACGGGTCGTAAAAGGCATTCTCGTCCATGCCGGGTTCGAGCTCTTCCAATGGATAGTTGTGCGGCACATAGGCCGCGAACACCGCCGCGCCCAGCGGCACGTTCTTGTCGGTGCCGGCGACCTTGAACACGCCCTGCTCGAAGACGACGTCGGCAACCGACGCCTCCATCAGATGGGCGGCGATCTTCTTGCCCTTGGCGATGATCTTGTCGGCAGCCTTCATGATGGCCGACCCGCCGACTGCCAGCGAGCGGCTGCCGTAGCTGCCCATGCCGAACGGCGTGGTTGCCGTGTCACCGTGCACCACTTCGATATTCTCGATGGGCACGCCGAGCTTGTCGGAAATGAGCTGGGCAAAGGTGGTCTCGTGACTCTGGCCGTGACTGTGCGCGCCGGTAAGGATCTGGACGTTGCCGGTCGGATTGAACTTGATCTGCGCCGATTCCCATTGGCCGACGCCGCCGCCCAGCTGACCGATGACCCGTGACGGTCCCAGCCCACAGGCCTCGATGTAGGACGAAAAGCCGATGCCGCGCAGCTTGCCGCGCGACTTGGCCTCGGCGCGGCGCGATTCGAATCCCTTGTAGTCGGCCATCTTCATGGCTTCGTCGATAATCGGCGGGTAGTTCCCGGAATCGTACTGCAGCGCCACCGGCGTCTGGTACGGGAAGGCGCTGGCCGGGATGAAGTTCTTGCGGCGCAGTTCGGCCGGATCGATCTTCAGCTCCTTGGCCGCCTTGCTGACGATGCTCTCGATCACGTAGGTCGCCTCAGGCCGTCCGGCGCCGCGATAGGCGTCGACCGGCGCGGTATGCGTCAGTGCCGCCCTCACGTTGGCGTAGATCACCGGCGTCGTGTACTGGCCGGCAAGCAGCGTGGCGTAGAGGTAGGTCGGCACCGCCGTCGAGAAGGTCGAGAGATAGGCGCCCATGTTGGCGATGGTCTCGACCTTGAGCGCCAGGAACTTGCCCTCCTTGTCGAGGGCGAGCTCGGCATGGGTAATGTGATCGCGGCCATGCGCGTCGGTCATGAAGGACTCAGCCCGCTCGGCCGTCCACTTGATCGGCCGGCCGACCCGGGAAGCCGCCCAGGTCACCATCGTCTCTTCGTTGTAGCAGAAGATCTTGCTGCCGAAGCCGCCGCCAACGTCGGGCGCGATGACGCGCAGCTTGTGCTCGGGAATGCCCAGCACGAAGGCCGACAGGATGAGACGCAGCACATGGGGGTTCTGGCTGGTCGACCAGAGAGTGTAGTTGCCCGTGCCCTTGTCGTACTCCGCCGCCGCGGCGCGAGGCTCCATGGCATTGGGAATCAGGCGATTGTTGACGATGTCGATCTTGGTGACGTGGGCGGCCTTGGCAAAGGCGGCATCGACGTCGGCCTTCACACCGATCTCCCAGTCGTAAACCAGATTGCCGGGCGCCTCCGGATGCACTTCCGGCGCGCCCTTGGCGAATGCCCCGGCGAGATCGACGTTGGCGGGCCTCACCTCGTAGTCGACCTTGATGGCCTCGGCCGCGTCCTTCGCTTCGTCGTGGCTGTTGGCCACGACCATCGCCACCGTGTCGCCGACGTAACGCACCGTATCGAGCGCCATGACCGGATGCGGCGGCGACTTGTGCGGCTGGCCTTGCTTGTCCTTGACCACCCAACCGCAGATCAGCCCGCCGACCTTGGCATCGGCCGTGTCCTTGCCAGTGAAGATCTCGACCACGCCCGGCATCGCCTTTGCCGCCGAGGTGTCGATGCTCTTGATCCTGGCGTGGGCGTGCGGCGAACGCAGAAAGTACGCGTAGGTCGCTCGAGCGAGCGGCAGATCATCGACATAGCGGCCCGTGCCGGTCAGGAAGCGCTGGTCTTCCTTCCGCTTGACCCGGGCGCCGATTCCGGTTTCGGCGGTCATGGCGTTACACTCCTGCAGATTTCATTGCTGGCGCGGCGGCCAGAATTGCCTTCACGATGTTGTGGTAGCCGGTGCAACGGCAGAGGTTGCCCTCGAGTTCGCGGCGCACCGTGGCTTCGTCGAGCTGGTAGTTGTGGCGCTTCACCATGTCGATGGCGCTCATGACCATGCCGGGCGTGCAGAAGCCGCACTGCAGGGCGTGGTTCTCGCGGAATGCCTCCTGCATCGGATGCAGTTTGTCCGGGCTGGCAGCAAGGCCCTCGATGGTGAGGACCTTCGCACCCTCGGCCTGAACGGCGAGAATGGTACAGGATTTCACCGACTTGCCGTCGACATGCACGACGCACGCGCCGCATTGGCTGGTGTCGCAGCCGACGTGGGTGCCCGTCATGCCGAGATGGTCGCGCAGGAACTGAACCAGCAACGTGCGCGCCTCGACCTTGCCCGAAACGGATTTGCCGTTGACGGTCATGGCGACGGAAATAGTCATCACGCTTCTCCCTCAGATTGTTGCTTCGCAGCGCGACGACAGCGCGCCTGCCGGGCGTTGGCCGGACTCTCGCAAGCCGTTCATGGGCCGGTCAAGCGAATTACGGAATACGAATAGCGCTGCCGAAGCTTATTCCTTCCGGCTGGACTCAGCCGACCGGAACCCGCCCTAGCGACTGGCCAGGAAGACGACGACAAGCACCACCGCCCCGATGCCGATGATGGTCCAGTGCCTGTACCCTCGCTGCGCCGCAGCAGAGGAAACGGGCGGCGGCGATTCGGTCGATCCCGGCATGGCGCTCAGCCCGCCTCGGGCGCAGTCGCGGGCGGCGGTGCGCCCACGCTTTCGGCAAACTTGCCGAAGAATTGATCGGCCAGCTTCTTTGCCGTGCCGGTGATCAGACGAGCGCCGACCTGGGCGATCTTGCCGCCGACCTGCGCATCGACGTCGTAGGTGAGAACCGTTTCAGCGCCCTCCTCCGCCAACTTCACCACCGCACCGCCCTTGGCGAAGCCGGCAACGCCGCCCTGGCCTTCGCCGCTGATCCGGTAGCCGTTGGGCGGATCGATGTCGGAGAGCGTGACCTTGCCGCTGAAGGCAGCACTCACCGGTCCGATGCGAAGCCGCACCTTTGCCGTCATCTCGGTATCCGATTGCTTGTCGAGCGACTCGCAGCCGGGAATGCAGGCCTGCAGGACGGCCGGGTCATTCAATGCCGCGAACACCTTGGCGCGCGGCGCAGCGATCCTGTACTCGCCCTTGATTTCCATCGCTCAACTCCGATTGCGTCACGCCGTCCTGACCCTCGGGAGCGGCCCCTGGGCCCATGCCTCGAGACGGCTGGTTCCTACCATTTGCTGGTATAGGAGTCCGGTGGCGGTTCTGCCAGTGGTTCGCGGATCGACACGTAGATCGTGGCGAGATAGGGCACTGCCATGAGGACGGCGAGGGCGGCGAACCAGTCGGCCTGGGTGTTCCAGAAAAGTGTCCTGATTACCCAGCGGCCACCATCGGCCGAAATGAAGCCACCCGCCCCGCCGTCATAGAGCTTGATGGCGCCCTCGGTGACCAGCATGGCCGCCGCCCACAGGATCAGCAGCGCCGAAAGGACAATCTCCGGCAAGACTGGGATCAGCCGGCTGTAGGAGCGATCCATGCGCACGAACCCTTTGCTGCCGTCGTAGCCCAGCAGCCGGCCGAACGACAGCGCCCGCATGAGCCGCTCGGGACGTGACACTCTCTCCTTGCGCAGGGCCGTGAGGACTTTCCACGCCATCAGCACGAAGCCCGGCAGCACGAAGCTCCAGATCGGGAAATCGCGATAGCGGCCATCGATGGCGATCTGGCGGAAGAAGGTCTCGCTCAATCGTATGACACCATCGTACCAGTCGATGGTGATGACGATCAGGTAGAAGATGCAGAGCGCGGTCAGCGCAAGGTAGAGCATCTGCAGAAGCAGATCGACGCGCTGCAGTATCCGGAAGCGCGGCAACTCGCGCCAGGCATGCCAGGCTTCGCGCACCCGGGCGCCGTAGAGCGAGGGGTCGGCCATGCGGCCGGTCAGGCTGTCGGCGATGCCGCGCAGCAACGCGTAGCTGAACGCGCCGAGAAGGAGCGCCCAGAAGGCGACGCCGAGCATGCGCTCGAAGTAGAAAGTGCGCGACAGATCGAGCCAGACCGACTGCACGTAGCAGGTCGCCACGAGCTGCGCGAACACGGCAAAGACCACGATCGGCCGCGCGCGCGCGCGGCGGCGCCAGCTGAAGAAGGCGATCAGCAGGAGGGCCGACAGGATGGTCGAGAGCACGAACAGCAGGCGCCAGTGCGGTTCCGCCACGACGGGCTTGCCGAGCTCGAATTTGTCGTTGCGATGGGCGTCGAGCAGGCCCCAGGCGGCGCCGACCGTGCCTTCCTGGCGCGCCTTCCAGTACTGGTCGAACGCCTCGACGATGTTGTAGTCGAACTTCTCGCGCTCGGCGATGGTGCGGAAGATCGAGAAGTACTTCACCTGCTCGACCCGGCCCGGACGCGCATCGGCGCGCATGCGGCCATCGCTCGGCCAGCCGCTCTCGCCGATCACGATCTTCTTGCCGGGAAAGCGCTCCTGCAGCTTGCGGTAGATGTCGAGGAGATGCTTCTCGATGCGCAACTGCCCGTCGGCTTCGCGCCGTTCCAGACCGATCGGTTCGTCCTCCCAGTAGGGCAGAAGGTGCACAGTGATGAAATCCACCTCGTCGGCGAGAGTGGGGTTGCGCAGCCAGAATTCCCAGACATCGGCATAGGTGACCGGCTGCTTGACGCGGCTCTTGACCTGCCGGAGGTAGCCACGAAGCTGATTGGCCGTCAGGTCCCTGCGCAACAACGCCTCGTTGCCGACGATCACCCGCTCGATCGTATCGGGATACTTGTTGGCGTGGTCGATCAGTAGATTGATCTGCTCGAGGTTCTCCTTGTCGTTGTCGTTCAGCCAGGCGCCGTGCCAGACCTTGAGCCCGTACTTGCCGGCCCGCTGCGGCACCGCTTCCAGGTTCTCGCCGGTCGAATAGGTGCGCACCGCGCGCACCTTGCCCTGCAGGCGCTTGAGGTCCTGGTCGATTTGCTCGGCGGTCGGAAAGGTGCGCGTGAGGGGGCTCTGCCCCGGACGGTAGGGCGCGAACGACACGCTCTGCAGCGGCGCACTGGTCCAGCCGGCGATCTCGACCGGACGGTTGGGCCACCACCACCAGGCAAAGTTGAGCGCCGTCACGACCGCAAAGGCCAGAAGTGCCGCGAGAGATCGCATGAAGCCTTGTAGCAGGATCGATGGTTGGCCGAACGGCTTTTTGCCGATTGTCCCCAAAAGCTAGACGGAACCGCGCTGCATGCCAGCGATGGCTTGCCGGACGATCTGATGGCCGCGGAACAGCACGGCCTCCTTCCAGTCGTCGGTCTCCGGGTAGAACTGCCGCCGCATTGCCGCGCGGATCGGCCCGGCTTCCTTGCCAAGCGGATCGCCGTACTTGTGCAGCCAGTGATCGGCGCGGAATGCCTTCTGGCCGCTTGCCCGATCAAACGTGCCGAACTCGAGAGTGCACATGGTCAGCCGGGTCGCCGGCTCGACGAGAACGCGATTGAGGCCGTAGTGCCCGAGACCGTCACGCGCCTGCGACGCCGTCTGGCCGCGCTTGGACTCTGTCACCGATTCTCCCCAGAAAGCCCGCACCCGGCGCGAGCCGCCGGAGTCGATGTCGTAGTGGGTGATCGGCTCGCCGTAGCCATAAGGCCCGAGGCCGGTATGGAAATCGATCACCGCCACATCGCGGCGTCCCTTCAGGTTGCCGTCGACGATGGCGTGCAGGGTGCGATTGGACCAGCTCGCGCCGCCGCCCCCGAAGAACATGCCATCGGCGTGACTATACTGTCCGCCGGACAATGCGCGGTAATAGGCAATGTCGCCGACCCGCTGGCGATAGGCCGCAAGCTTGGCGTCTGCCGCCTTGATTCCGGCATCGCTGAAATCGGCCGGTACCACCGCGTCGGCGATCTCGAGATAGCCCTCGTTCACCGGGTAGGGCTTGCCGTGGTCTACGTAGTTGCGGTTGAGGTCGTTGCCTTCTTCGGTGACACGCCGCGTCCAGGCGAAGCCATAAGGATTGATGGCGTGGACGAACAATGCCGCCGTGTCCTTGGGCAGCCCCGAGGCGCCAACGCTCGCCAGCCAATCGACCTGAAAGCCCGAACCGCAATATCCCTCGACCCCGTGCGTGCTCGAAATCGTGACTACGATCCTGCTGGCGTCCTTTGGGCCGAGCCGGGCGACGTCGGTCGACAGCGCTCCGCCGTCAGGCCCCTTGGTCGGATTGTCGTAGCGATGCAGGCTCGCGCCGGCGACGCGGGCGGCGGACAGGAACTTGTCGCGCGCCTCGTCATAGCTGGCTGCGAAGGAATGAATATTGGCCATGCCCGCCGTCAGGTTCGAAGCGTCAGGCCACCATCGACCACCAGTTCATGGCCGGTGATGAAGTCGGCTTCATCGGACGCCAGCAGGAGTGCGCCACGGGCAATATCGATTGGCTGGCCGAGCCGGCGCAGTGCCGCTTTCTTCTCCCACACCGCACGGATTTCCGGATTGTCGAAGTTGGTGCGCGTCATGCCGGTGTAGATCGCCCCCGGACAGACATAGTTGGCCGTGATGCCGAACTTGCCGAGCTCGAGCGCCAGCGTTCGCGTCAGGCCGCCGACGCCGGCCTTGGAGGCGCAGTAGGCGGCCAGCCCGAAATCCGTATCGAACGCCATGACCGATGCGGTGTTGACGATCCGGGCCCGGCCCTTCTCCCTGGCTCTCAGCTTGAGCGCCGGAATTGCCTCGCGGCACAGGCGGAACATGCCGCGCACATTGACGCCGTTCACGCGATCCCAGAATTCGTCGGTCATTTCCTCGACGAAGGCGCGTCCGCTCACGCCGGCATTGTTGAACAGGATGTCGACAGCTCCGAACTTCTCGAGCGCCGCCGCGACGATCCTCTTCGGCGCATCGTCGCCGGTGATATCGGCGGCAAACGGGGCGATGGCATCGTTGCCCGCATGCACGGTCGTGATCTCGGACTCCGGCCGATCGACCGCCAGTACCCGCGCACCTTCGTCGGCGAACAATTTGGCCGAGGCGGCACCGATGCCAGAAGCGGCACCTGTCACGATCGCGATCTTGTCGGAGAGCCTGCCCATCGCCGCCTCACATCGTCAGGACGACCTTCCCGGTCGCCTTGCGCGAGAGCAATGCATTCATCGCATCGGCCCCCTTTTCCAGAGGGAAGCGCATCGAAATGTGCGGCTTGAGCTTGCCCTCTCCATACCACGCCAGCAGTTCATCGAAATTCTTGCGCGCCTCCGCAGGTTCGCGGGCGCGCCAGGCGCCATAGAAGACACCACGCACGTCACAGCTCTTCAACAGCGCGAGATTGGCCGGCAGCGAGGGGATGCGGCCGGCGGCAAAGCCGACGACCAGCAACCGCCCGTACCAGGCGATGCAGCGGACCGATTCGTCGAACGCATCGCCACCCACCGCGTCATAGATGATGTCCGCGCCGCTTCCCTTGGTCAGCTCCTTCACCTTGTCGCGCATCTTCTCCTTGGCGTAATTCACGAACATGGTGGCGCCGTACTTGCGGCAGATCTCCATCTTCTCGTCCGAGCCGACGGCCGCGATCACCTTCAGGCCCATCAAGGCGCCTAGTTCCACGGCGGTAAGGCCGACGCCGCCCGACGCGCCTGTGACCAGCAGCGTCTCGCCCGGCTTGTAGCTGCTGCGCTGCTTCAGGGCGTAGTAGGACGTGCCGTAGGTCATGGTGAACGCGGCGCCATCCTCGTAGCTCATGTTCCCGGGCATCGGCAGCAGTGCGCCCTCGTCGGCGATCACCTCGGTCGCATAGCCGCCGTGGCCGATCGACGCGATGACCCGATCGCCCGTCTTGCAGCCCTTCACACCCTCGCCGACCTCGGTCACGTCGCCCGCCACCTCGTGGCCCGGCGCGAAGGGACGTGGCGGCTTGAACTGATACTTGTCGGCGATGATCAGGGTGTCGGGAAAATTGACGCCCGCGGCTTTGACGGCGATGCGAACCTGGCCCTTGCCGACCGGCTTGGAGGGCAACTCCATCAGCTTCAGACTCTCAGGCCCGCCCGGCGTCTCGCTCATCATCGCGCGCATCGCTTGCTCCCATGTCCCGGCGTTTCGTTCTGTGGCGGCATTGATACGATGGCCGATCGGCCGGCGTCCATCCGTGCTAGAAAAGGCGGTTCGCGGGGAGGAAGATGGCAGGGCTCTATTTCGAGGAATTGACGGTCGGCCGAGTGTTTGACCACGCCTGGACGCGCACGGTGACCGAGATGGACAATGTGCTGTTCAGCTCGCTCACCATGAACGTCCAGCCGCTGCATCTGGACGAGGAATTCGCGTCCAAGACCGAGTTCGGCCAGCGCATCGTCAACAGCTTGTTCACGCTCGGGCTGATGATCGGAATCACGGTGAACGACACCACCCTCGGCACCACGGTCGCCAATCTCGGCATGACCGACGTGCGCTTCCCCAAGCCGGTATTCCATGGCGATACGCTCAAGGTGCGCACCGAGGTCCTGAGCGCGCGCGAGAGCAAGTCGCGGGCCGATGCGGGGATCATCGAATTCGCCCACACGGCCACCAACCAGCGCGGCGAGATCGTGGCCGAGTGCAAGCGCCAGGCCCTGATGCGCAAACGCCCGAGAGGCTGATCCGATGCGTTCCTTCCTGTTCGTTCCCGGCGATTCCGAGCGCAAGCTCGCCAAGGGCCCCTCGTCCCGCCCCGATGGTCTAATCCTCGACCTCGAAGATTCGGTGGCGCCAGACCGCAAGAAAACAGCTCGCCAGATGGTGCTCGACTACCTGAAGTCAGCCAGTCGCAGCGGGCCCAAGCTTTATGTCCGCGTCAACGCACTCGATACCGGCCTCACTCTCGGCGACCTCGCCATCGTCATGCAGGGCCGGCCCGACGGCATCGTGTTCCCCAAGTGCGTCGGCCAAAGCGATCTCGACCGCCTTGCGCTCTGGCTCGACGCCCTGGAAGCGCGCGAAGGAATTGAGATCGATTCGACGCGCATTCTGACCATTGCCACGGAGAGCGCAGCGGCCGTATTGGCCTTGTCTTCCTCGCCGGCGAAGCATGTCCGGCTGATGGGCCACTCCTGGGGCGGCGAGGATTTGATGGCGGATCTCGGCGCCCTCGCCAAAGGACCGGCGCCGGGCGTCTACGACGACACCTTCAGGCTCGCGCGCACGCTCAATCTGATGGCGGCGGTGGCCGCGGGCGTCATCGCCTACGACACGGTCTACCCGGACATCAAGAATGTCGATGGTCTTCGCGCCGAAGCCAACGACGCCAAGCGCATGGGCTACGGAGGCAAAATCGCCATCCATCCCGACCAGGTCGCCGCCATCCACGAAGTGTTCACTCCCTCGGGCCAGGAAGTGGACTGGGCCAAGCGCGTCATTGCCACCTTCGAGGGCAATCCCGGCGCGGGCGTGCTGACGCTCGACGGCAAGATGCTCGACCGTCCCCACCTGGTTCTCGCCCGTCGGCTGCTCGCTCGCGCAGAATGAGCGAAGGCGGCGCGCTGCTGCCGACGCTCGATCGGCTGTTCGCGGGACCGCGCGAATCCGTGCTGACGCTCGACGAGTTCCTCGCCGGACTGGAGACGCGTTCCTACGCCTTTGCTATCGCCGCGCTCGACGTGATCAACGTCGTGCCGACCGGTATTCCGTGGCTGTCGACAGTGACCGGCGTGCCGATGTTCCTGCTCGCGATCCAGTATTTTCTCGGCCGTCCCTCTCCCTCCCTGCCCGGCTTCATCGGTCGCCGCGGCCTCTCGCGGGGCAAGCTGCAGGACTTCCTCGGGCGCGCCCGGGGCCGTCTGGAGCGCCTGGAACGGGTCGTCCGCCGCCGTCACGATGGGTGGATCAATGGCTTACCGCGCGGTGCCCTGCTGCTCGCCTGGCTGCTGCTGATCATCCTGCTGGCATTGCCGGTGCCGTTCGACAACCTGCTGCCGGCGCTCGCCATCCTGTTCTTCTGCCTCGCCATGCTCGAAGGCGACGGCATGATGGCGATCCTGGGCTGGTTCTTCACGATCGTCACCGGAATCTGGACGATCTTCCTGCTGACTATCGGCCACCTGGTGATCAGCCAGCTGCTGACGGCAATTTTCTAGTAGGAGCGCGGCAGCCCGAGCACGTGCTCCGCAACGAAGTTCAGGATCATGTTGGTCGAAATCGGCGCCACCGTGTAGAGACGCGCCTCGCGGAACTTGCGCTCGATGTCGTACTCCTCGGCGAAACCGAAGCCGCCATGCGTCTGTACGCACATATCGGCCGCCGCCCATGCCGCTTCAGAAGCGAGCATCTTGGCCATGTTGGCTTCCGCGCCGGCATTGATGCCGGCCTCGAACATCGTTGCGGCCTTCCGCACCATCAAGTCGGCCGCCTCGATCTGGGTGTAGGCGCGGGCGATTGGATACTGCACACCCTGGTTCTGGCCGATCGGCCGGCCGAAGAGCTTGCGTTCCTTGGCGTAGTTCACAGCCTTGTCGATGAACCAGCGGCCGTCGCCGATGCATTCCGAGGCGATCAGGACACGCTCGGCGTTCATGCCGGAAAGTATGTAGCGGAAGCCCTGCCCTTCCTCCCCGATCAGGTTTTCCGCAGGCACCTCCATGTTGTCGAAGAACACCTCGGTGCTGTTGTGGTTCATCATGGTGCGGATCGGGCGGATGGTGAGGCCCTGGTCCAGCGCGGCGCGCATGTCGACCAGGAAGACCGACAGACCTTCGGTCCTCTTCTGAGTCTGATCGCGCGGCGTGGTGCGCGCGAGCAGCAACATGAGGTCGGAATGTTCGGCGCGGCTGGTCCAGACCTTCTGGCCGTTGACCACATAGGTGCTGTTGTTCTTCTTCACCGCCGTAGTGCGCAGGCTCAGCGTATCGGTGCCGCTGGTCGGCTCGGTGACGCCGAACGCCTGCAAGCGCAGCTCGCCGGTGGCGATCTTCGGCAGGTAGCGTTCCTTCTGCTCCTTGCTGCCGTGCCGCAGCACGGTGCCCATGATGTACATCTGGGCGTGGCAAGCGGCGGCATTGCAGCCGGCTTTGTGGATCTCCTCCAGTACCGCGCTTGCCGCCGATATGCCGAGACCCGCGCCGCCATACTCCTCGGGGATCAGGATCGAGAGCCAGCCAGCCTGGGTCAGTGCCCTGACGAAATCCGTCGGATAGCCGCGTTCGCGGTCGAGCTTGCGCCAATAGGCGCCGTCGAACTTAAGGCAGAGCTGGCGGACGGCGTCGCGGATTTCGGGATGTGTCGGCGCGTAGGGGTTCTCCATGGCCGCGTTCTAGTCCGCCGCCCGCGCCCAGGCAATGCGACGCAATCCGTCGATCAGCGCGCCGTGAACCTCCGGACCGAAGCCGTCGACGGTGGCTTCGCGTTTCGCGGTGACACCGTCCACGGCGCCCGCTTCCGAGACCACCGCGCGCGTGACGGTCAGGTCTCGTTCCGCGGTCAGGAACTGGGCGATGGTCGACGACCATTCGGGGCGCACCAACGCCAGTGCCGCCATCAGCCCATAGGCACCCCAGTTGGAAACGCCGGCCACTACGAGATGATCGCACGTTGTCACGCAGGCGATCCTGGCGCCGTTCGGGACGTGCTCGGCGATCAGTCCGGCCGGCAACTTGCCCATGCCGATCTCGTTGCCGCCGTCACCGACGCCTATTCTGCGCCATGAGCCGGCGGCGAATAGATCATCGAGCGGCGCCGTCCACGGCGAGACGTCGACGCCGCGCATGTTGTGCGGCCGCCCGTCGGCGGCGACGCCGCAGCGCTCGATGGCGACGGCATGGCTGACACGGGCCTGCTTCCAGGCCGCAACGATCCGCTCGAGCCCCGGGCCGTCGACCACGCCCGTCTCGTCGACCACCACGTCCCGGCCGGATGCGGCGATGGCCGCACGCACTGCGTCGGCGCACGGCGAATCGACGGCGATCCGCACCGCGAGCCCGCAGGCCGCGAGCGACGCGGCCAGCAAGGCCGTGCCGACCGGGCCGTCGGTTTCGGCCGCCGCGACCTCGCCGCGAGGCACGAAGAAACCCGTGATCAAGCCGACGCTGGTCGCCGTCGCCAGCGATCGCGCCGCATCGGCCAGCTCGCCTCGCGTGGCATCGATCAGCGCCTGTGTCTTGCGGCCGAGATCGCGGCAGACCAGCGCCTCGACGGCCTCGAGGTCACTTGTCCTTGGCGACATAAACGCCGTTCCAATCGGGCGGTGAATCGTCGATCAGGCCGTCAATGCGCTCGCGCATCATATCGTAGTAGCCCTGCTTCCACCCGATGGCGCCGGCGATGCCGTTCAGGCCGTCGATCAGCTCCAGAGCCTCGGCGAAGGCACCCGAACGATAAAGTCGCAATAGCTCGGCCTGGCGCTGGACGAGCTCCTTGTAGGCCGGAGTCTGTGCCATCGTGGCATCGCCCAGCAGCGCAAACATTCGCTCCGGCTGCGTCTTGCCCTTGACCATGATGAGATCGAGCTCGAGCACGGCAAAGTCGGCAACCTGTTTCGCCGTGTTCTCGCCAATGATGATGCCGACGACGTAGGTCTTGCACTGACCCTCGAGACGGGAGGCCAGGTTCACCTCGTCGCCGAGGCAGGAGTAGGTCAGGCGCTGCTCGGATCCAAAGTTGCCGACCGAAGCGTGCCCGGTGTTGAGGCCTATGCCGATATTGACCGGAATATGATGACGGCCCTCGGCCTCGGCTTCGGCCTTCCACTCTTCGTTCAACGTGACGAGGCGTGCCTGCATGGCAAGCGCCGCCTCGCAGGCCCGCGACGCATGGGCCTCGATGGTCAACGGCGCATTCCAGAACGCCATGATCGCATCGCCCATATACTTGTCGATCGTGCCGTTGCGCGCCTGGATCATGTCGGTCATGGGCGTCAGGAACCGGTTCATGAACCGCGTCAGGCCCTGCGGGTCGAATTGCTCCGAGATGCGGGTGAAACCGCGCACATCGGTGAACATGACGGTGATCTCGCGCTGCTCGCCGCCGAGCTTCAGCAGGTCGGGGTTGCGCACGACAGCCTCAACCTGGTCCGGCGACAGGTAGAGATTGAAGGCGCCCCTGATTTCCCGTCGGTCTCGTTCGGCCCTCATGAAGCTCAACGCCGACCCGCTGACATAGATCAGCGCCAGGGTGGCGGGCGGATAGACCGGGTCGAACAGGAGCCTGATCTGCGCGAACATGATCCACGGCACCACGATGCCGATGCCGATGAATCCCACCGCGACCAGCGCCATCGTCCCGGCGGACAGTCGGGGCAGCAGCAGCACGAAGGCAAGCCCGATCGCCGCGAGGTAGAGGAATTCCGCGCCGTCCGCATAATCGGGGCGCTCGAGAAACGTTTGCGTGAGCATTTGCTCGACGATCTGCGCGTGAATCTCCACCCCGGCCACAGAATCCTGAGTCGGGGTATTGCGCAGATCCTTCAGTCCCACCGCCGACGTCCCGACGAACACGATCTGGCCTTCGATCTTGTCGGCCGGCACCCGCCGCTTCATGACGTCCTTCGCCGACACGAAGCGTGACGGCTTGTAGCCGCTGTCGTAAAGCGCCATGCGCCCCTGTGCATCCGTGTCTATCGTGAGCTGGCCGACCCGGATCGAGCCGATGCCGGTGCGCTCACCGAACGATTCGAGCCCTTGCGCGCCCGACCAGCGCACGAGATAGGTCGAAGCGCCCTGAGCGACGCGCACCGCCTCCGCCGACAAGGCAGGAAACAGATCCTCATCGCGCTGCCCGGCCAGGCGGAACAGCATCGGCACACGGCGCACAATGGCGCCCTCCACGACCGGCGTGACGCTGCCATTGCCCTTGGCCGCCTGCTCCAGGATGGGCAGCGTTATGACCACCCCGGTCTGCTGCGGGATGAACTGGCGAATCAGCTCGGGGACCAGTTTGGCGTCCTTCTCCCCGGTATTGTTTGCCACGCCCCACATGCGCCGCGGCGCGACGCCCTTGGCATTGGCATCGAACGCGAAACCCGTCACCACGTTGGCCCGGGCGATTGCCTCGGCAAAGACCTCGTCGTTGTCCGGGAGGGACTCCATCGTGCGTCGCAGGTCGCTGTCGCGGACCGATTCGGGCAGGTTCTTCGCGACGACGCTGAACGAGGACCTGTCCTGCTCGGCGAACACCACGTCGAAGGCAATGACGGCCGCGCCCTGCTCGCGCAGCCTGTCGACCATCCGGGCGAGCAAATTGCGCGGCCACGGCCACTGGCCGTACTCCTCCAGCGCCGCCTCGTCGATGTCGACGATGCGTACCGGCAGGTCGTCGGGCACGGCCCTCGGCTTGAGGCGCTGATAGCCGTCGAACGCCAGGTCACGCAGACGCACCAGCGCGTCCGGATCGACGCCGCGCAGGAACAGCGCGCTCAGCAGCACGAGCAGCGCGACCAGCACCGGAGCGCGTGGCGCATTGCCGTGGCCGAACAACCAAGTCATGCGCATCCGGTCGGTGCCCTCCTCACAATCGCCACTTTACGGAAGGACGTGGTGCAAGCCAAATAGCGCCCACCTTGCTCGCCGCCGCCTCCCCAACCGTGCTCGGCATCTATCTCCGGCTGAGCGGACTCGCCCTGTTCTGCACCATGGATGCCATGGTGAAAGCGCTGGGCGGCGTCTACGGCCCGTTCCAGCTCATGCTGTTCCGCAGCGCCATCGCCCTGATCCCCATCGCCATCATCGTTTGGCGGGCTGGCGATCCGTCGATCGTCCGCAGTCGCCGGCCATGGTTGCAGGTCGTGCGCATCGTCGCCGGATTGGGCAGCATGACCGGCTTTTTCTACGTTTTTCCCCGGATGGCTCTGGTCGACGCTTACGCAATCTCGTTCGCGGCGCCGTTGTTCATGGTGGCGCTCGCCGTGCCGATGCTCGGCGAGCAGGTCGGCTGGCGGCGATGGAGTGCGGTGGCGGTGGGATTCGTCGGCGTGCTCGTCATGCTCGACCCGTTCGGCCTCTCCTTCCAGACCATGTCGCTGGTCGTGCTGGCTGCCACCTTCTGCTACTCGCTATCGACCGTGATGGTGAGGCTGACCAGCCGCTACGATCACGACGCCGCCACCATGTTCTGGTTCGCCCTGGTGTCCAGTGTCATCTCTCTGGTCGGCGGTGCGGCCGACTGGGTGTGGCCCACCGCCATCGACTGGCTCTGGCTGATCGTGCTGGGTTTGCTGGGCGGCATCGCCCAGGTCCTGGTGACGCGGGCCTGGCGGCTGGCCCCGGCGGCCGTCCTGGCCCCTTTCGACTATTCTTCGATCGTTTTGGCGATGCTCTATGGCTACCTGTGGTTTCGCGAGGAGCCATCCTGGACGGTGTGGCTCGGCCTGCCGCTGGTCATCGGTTCAGGCCTCTATATTCTCCATCGCGAGCGCATACGGGGCAGCCGGCGGGCCCTGGGGGCGCTGCCCTGACCGAATCCCGCATTGCCCTCAGCCTTTTTGCGGGCATTCAAGGCCTAGCATTGACGAATCCGTCGCCAATCCACATCTTGTCTCCATGAGCGAAACTGCCTTTTCCGTGAGCGAGAGCGCCGCCCGGCGCATCGCCTTCCTGGCCACCCGGGAAGCCAAGCCCGTCATGATGCGCGTGGCCGTCCTGGGAGGCGGCTGTTCGGGCTTCCAGTACAACTTCTCCTTCGAGGAGCAGCACAACGACGACGATCTCCTGATCGAGCGTGACGGCGCCACGGTGGTGGTCGACGCCACCTCGCTGGAACTGCTCAAGGGCAGCGAGCTGGATTACGTCGAGGAAATGGTCGGCTCGGCATTCCAGGTGAAGAACCCGAACGCAACGTCCTCCTGCGGCTGCGGCAACTCATTCAGCGTATGATCCGGCCGCGATGAAAGTCGCGACCTGGAACGTCAACTCGGTCCGCCGGCGGACCGGAGTGCTCGTCGACTGGTTGAAGAACGCCCGGCCGGACGTGGTGGTGTTGCAGGAGCTCAAGGCGCAGGAAGCGCAGTTTCCCCGCCTCGAGGTCGAAGCGGCCGGTTACAAGGTCGAGATTGTGGGCCAGAAGGGCTTCAACGGCGTCGCCCTGCTCTCGCTGCATCCGATCGAAGTCACCGCCCGCAGCCTGCCCGATCCAGAGCCCGACGAACCTGCGCGCTACATCGAAGGCAAGGTCCACACGCCCAAGGGTCCCCTGACAGTGGGTGGCCTGTATCTCCCGAACGGCAATCCCATTCATACTGACAAGTTCGCCTACAAGATCGCCTGGATGGACCGGCTGAACCGGCGTGCCAGGAGCCTGCTCGCGAGCCAGGAGTTGTTCGTGCTGGGCGGCGACTACAACGTCTGCCCGACCGACGTCGACGTTTTCAGCCCGCAAGCCTTCGCCAACGACGCGCTCTGCCAGCCCCAGTCGCGGGCCGCGCTTCGCGCTCTGCTCAATCTCGGCCTCACGGACGCCATCCGCGCCTTCCATCCCGAGGGCCCGCAATACACCTTCTGGGACTACCAGGCCGGTGCCTGGCAGAAGGGCAACGGGCTGCGGATCGACCATCTCCTGCTCTCGCCGCAGGCCGCCGACTGCCTGACCGCCGTCGGAATCGACAAGACCGAGCGCGGCCGGCCCGAGCCTTCCGACCACGTCCCGGTGTGGTGTGAGCTCGACGTCGGCTGATTCTTATTCGGCTCCCATGCCAATCACGCCGCCATCGGCGATGATGGTCTGACCGCAGACGAAATTGCCCGCCTTCGAGGCGAGGAAGACGGCCACGCCGCCGATGTCGTCGGGCTGGCCGATACGTTTTAGTGCGGCCTTGCTCTCGTTGGCCTTGCGGATTTCCGGATTGTCCCAGAGCGCCTTGGCGAAGTCGGTCTGGATCAGGCCCGGAGCGATGGCGTTCACGCGGATGTTGTGCTTGCCCCATTCCATGGCCAGCGACTTCACGAGGTTGATGTCGGCCGCCTTGCTCATATTGTAGGCGGCGATGTGCGCCGAGCCGACGAGGCCGCCGATCGACGAGACGATGATGAACACGCCGTCCTTGCGCTCCGCCATCTCCGGCCCGACGAGGTTCATCAGCCAGAGATTCGACATCACGTTGTTCTGCATGATCTTGAGGAACACCTCCTCTTTCAGACCCGTGAGCGGACCGAAGTAGGGATTGGACGCGGCGTTGCAGACCATGATGTCGATCCTGCCGTAGGCCTTGCGCGCCGCTGCAATCAGGTTCTCAAGCTGGGACTTGTCGGAAATGCTGGCGGCGACGGCGGTCGCCTCGCCCCCCTTGGCCTTGATGCCTTTCACCACCTCCTCGCAGGCCGGCAGCTTGCGGCTCGAGACGACGACCTTCGCGCCGTGCGCGGCCATCTGCTCGCAGATCGAGCGGCCGATGCCGCGGCTGCCGCCCGTCACCACGGCGACCTTTCCGGAAAGGTCGAACATCGTTGAGTCAGTCATATCAGGCTCGCTCTCCCGCTCTCAGCGTCAGGCAATCTTTCGTGAATCCAAGGCCTCTTAGTCGCTCGCCGTCCGTCAATATCTGACGGGCGATAGCATTGTGTGGACAGGGCACACTGCTACGGACAAACACCAACCATTGCGCCCCCTCCTCATCGGTGGAGACCATGCCCCGCACGCTCAATCGCCTCAAGCCGCCAAGGTCCAAAAAGGGGGCAGACGCACGGCAAGGAGGTCATTGAGGCAATGAGCATCGATGGCTATGAGAGGCCGAGCCATTCTCCGCAGTTTGGTGTGAACCGTTGGCGGCACCATCTTAGTACCAGATTAAGCGCTTAACAGAATGCCGGCACAGGAGAAGTCATGGCGCTACGGCACGCGATAGAGCAGCTCCTGGGAAAAATGGCCGCGGCCATCAGCACCGTGCGGACCAACCGCCAAGCAGCGCCGCCCCAAGAGGCCGGTCCGCCGACGTCGGCCGCAATGTTGAGGCTGACGCGATTGAGCGCCGCCTTCGCACCTATGATGACTTCACAGCTGCCGTCCACCCTCAACACGCCAGCGATGATGTCAATTCCGGAGAGGCAATTTCTCTTCGGTCTGGCGAGCCGCTACTACGCCGGCGAAGGCATCATCGTGGATGCCGGGATATTCCTAGGGGCCTCGACTCGCTGCTTCGGCGAGGGTGTTCGCGCGAACCCTCGCTATGAAGAAATAACGCGGAGACTGCCGCAGCCCGTCGTCTCGTTCGAGAAAGCGGTCGTGACCCGGACCATGCCGGACTTCTTCAAGAGCCACGGCCTGGCCTTCTCTGCCGAACCGGGTGAGTCGTTCGAGTCGGAACTGCGCCGCAACGTCGAGCCCGTCAAAGACCTCGTTGACCTTCGCATCGGGGACATCATGGACACCGTAGAAGTGGGCGGTCCCGTCGAAATCCTGTTCCTCGACATCCTCAAAGCCCTGCCCGTCAGCGTTCATGCCTTTCGGCTGTTCTATCCGAAGCTGATTCCCGGCCGGTCCATCGTTGTTCAGCAGGATTACTTCTACGAAGGGCTGCCCTGGATAAAGACCCATCAGGAGACTCTGGCGGAGTATTTCGACTTCGTTGGCGAGATCGGCGCGAGCGCCATCTTCTTGTGCACGCGGCAGATCCCCCAGGCCGCCATCGACAGGCTCGGCAAGATGGCGCCGGCCGAGCAACTGCGCCTTGCCAGCATCGCGATGCAACGTTCGGCGGACCCGAGCCGGCGCTTCCTCATGGCGCTCTCCAAGATGCGCTTGATCAGGCAACTCCACGGCCCGGTGGCGGCGCGTGCCTATCTCGACTTCGTCAAAGGCGAATTTCCGGAGCAGGTCGCCCCTTCGCAGCACGAGCGCCTGAGCAAACCATTGCGGGAGGCCGAGGAGATCTGCGCCGAAGAGCCCGGAAAATCGCGCGCGGACGGCCGCCGTCCGACAGACGACGGCCAGTCTTCGCCGCTTTTCCGGTTGTAGCGCTCGTAGATCTCGTCTCCTCGATTGTTAGTGTCGCGTCGATTTTTCCGGCGCGCGGGTAAACAGCGCAATCAACTCGAGATGCACGGACCACAGGAACTGATCGACTGGTATCACCTTCGA
>CAZHQA010000064.1:0-20804 GCA_964533955.1 uncultured Reyranella sp.
AGCGGTATGGCCCGCGCGGTCATTCACAATGGTGATTACGACAGCGCGGAGCATGCTCAGGCGGCGATCACAAGCTATCTGGAGGAGCGCAATAAGTCGTTCGCCGCAGCCCCGAGACGCGCGGGACAGTCGATTTGGGGGAAGGAGCCAAGCCCCAGCAGCTTTTGCGAGGCCAATAACTGTAAGGACGCTTGATATCGATAGCTAGTTCCCATGTGGGCAGCGCGCTGGCGCGCGGACTTCCGCTTCGGGTCAGGCTCGGCAGTTTCGAGATGTCCGCTGCAGGTCGGTTCTACACCCAGCTGCAGACATCTCGGGGCCCGGTTGGCAATTCAGCATGCGCCAACCCCCATAGTCAGTGGGTTTGCCGGCCTCGAGAAGTCTAACGTCACACCCTTTGTGGTCACCCCAGATCAAGGTCGCGCGAAACGAACTCCGCGCCCTGGTCGACGCGGGGCTACCCCCCGCATCGGCCGGCAAGGCCAGCGTGCATTCCCGGCAAGTTTTGTTTGGAGCCAGACAAATCCCGACTAGCATGCGGTAATGGCATCTCAGGAGAAGACTCAAGTTGGTATCATCGGCGCAGGACCAGCTGGACTCCTGCTGGCCAGCCTGCTCAAGGTGCATGGTGTCGACAGCGTCGTCCTCGAGGCACGGACGCGCGTTTATGTCGAGGCCCGCGTCCGTGCCGGCGTGCTGGAGCAAGGCACGGTCGACCTATTAGAGGAGGCCGGTGTTGCAGGGCGGCTACATCGCGAAGGGCTGGTGCACGACGGGATAGAAATCTCGGCGAACGGCCAGCGCCTGCGTATCGATTTCCGCGAGCTGACGGGCAAAACTGTCACTGTCTACGGTCAGACGGAAATGACCCGAGACCTGATAGCCGCGCGGCTGGCCGCCGACGGGCCGATCGTATTCGGGGCCGCCGATGTGGAAGTCCACGATATCGAATCCGATCGCCCGATGCTTACGTCCCGATTGGGGGATGAGAAACGCTCGCTGGTCTGCGACTTCGTCGCCGGCTGCGACGGCTATCATGGGATCAGCCGGCAGTCCGTGCCGCCATCACGCCGCCAATCTTTCGAGCGGACCTATCCGTTCGGCTGGCTCGGCATTCTGGCCGACGTTCCACCCTGCTCGAGCGAGTTGATTTATGCTAGCCATTCGCGAGGCTTTGCTCTTGCTTCGATGCGCTCGCCAACGCGCAGCCGCTACTATGTCCAATGCGGTCTCGACGAGAAGATCGAGGCCTGGTCCGACGCGCGGATTTGGGACGAGCTCAGGCTGCGGCTAGACTCGGAACCTCCGCTAGAAATCACGACTGGACCATCGATCGAGAAGAGCATCGCGCCGCTGCGCAGCTTCGTGTCGACGCCGATGCAGCATGGGCGGCTGTTCTTGGCCGGCGACGCCGCCCATATCGTGCCGCCAACTGGTGCCAAAGGCCTCAATCTTGCGGCATCGGACGTACACTATCTCTGCCGCGCCCTGGTCGCCCACTACGCCAAAGGCAACGACGACAAGCTACTCACTTACAGCGACACCGCACTTGCGCGTGTCTGGAAGGCCGAGCGCTTCTCGTGGTGGATGACCAGCCTGCTGCACAGGCTGCACCCAGAGATGAGCTTTGAAGCACAGATGCAACGCGCCGAGCTGGACTATATCGCTTCGTCCCGAGCCGCGCGGACGGCGCTCGCTGAGAACTATGTCGGCCTGCCGTTCTGAGGCAATGCGAAGCGACGAATGAAGCGACGTGCCCGCATTCACCGAACCGGGCGCTGGCCATGGTCGACAGATGCGGGGAGGAATGTAAGCGATAGCCGCGCTGTAAGTCAGCCTGGCTACCCAACACTTGGGATGCGGCCCTCTCAATCAAATCAGAGAAGTTGACTCATGAATGCGCCCGCCAGCGCGAGCACGATCGAATATTGCCGGCAAACTATGCTTGGGGAGTTTTTCAACAGAATCGGTCAGGAGCCGAAGTGAAGGCTTTCCCGCCGCATATTCCACCTTACCCCGGGGGCGGGCATTTCCTATCGAGGTAACTGCCCTTGTCCACCGGCCGAGGCAACCGTGAGGCGAGAGACGAGTTAGCGGCGAGTTCGGTTGATTGGGTGAGAAGCGGGGGCCGGATTCTAAGATATGATGGCAGGTGATATACTCTCATAAGTAGAGTAGTGACTGCCTTTCGGCAGGCCAGAGATTTTTGGCCAGAAAGCGAGGAATCGACCTGTCTACGCTAAAATAGGCCGGTCTCTGGCGTCACTTGAGACGCAGAAAGGGCCGCAATTGCGGCCCTTTCCTCGCTTCTATAAATATGATGTAATACAACCTTAGGTGGTTGGTAGGCCCGGCAGGATTCGAACCTGCGACATAACCGTTATGAGCGGCTCGTTCTAACCACTGAACTACGGGCCCCAAGGGAAGCCCGTCGTTTTACAACACTTATTCGGCGGGCGGCACGAACATATAGCCCACGCCCCGCACCGTGCGAATCACGGTAGGCTTCTCGGGCAACGGCTCGATCTTGCGTCGCAGACGGGTGATGCGGAGGTCGATCGCGCGGTCGAACGGGTCGCGGGTGCGATGGCTGGTGGTTTCCAGCAGCCAGTCGCGGGAGAGCGGCCGATTGGGGTTCTCGGCAAAGATCCTGAGGATGTCGAACTCGCCCGCGGTTACCGCGACGTCCTTGCCACTGTCGTCGTGCAGGGTGCGCAGGTTGAGGTCGAGCATATGGCGTCCCATGCGCACTCGTTCCAGCCGGGACGGGGTTGCCTTGTTGACCGAGCGGCGCAGCACGCTCTTGCAGCGGGCGAGAAGCTCGCGCGGCTCGTACGGCTTGGCGACATAATCGTCCGCGCCGCTCTCCAGCCCGATGACCTTGTCGAGAGAGTCGCTGGCCGCCGTCAGCATGATGATGCCTACCCGGGTGCTGCTCTCGCGCAGCCAGCGTGCGAGGGCGAAGCCGTCCTCGGCGCCCGGCAGTTGCACGTCGAGCAGCACGAGGTCGGGCATGGCTCGCGACACCTGACGGCGCATCTGCACGCCGTTCTCCACCGCGGTGACTTTGAGATCGTGATTGCCGAGATAGGTCTCGGCCGCCCTGCGTTGAATCGCGTCGTCCTCAACCAGCAAAACGGAAGGCTGCTGCATGACTTGTATCCAAAATCGATTTCGAGCTAATGGGTGATAAAATATCAAGTATTTGCAACAATTTATACCAGTTTCTTGAGATTCTTGATACAGTAATGGACGTTGCCCCCGGGCATACAACCATATGTTGGTTTCATCCGATTTCCGGTCGCTGAATTCCGCATGACCGCCGTCTCCGATCCTGTCTTGCCTGCTCCCGACGGCGTGAATCCTGCGCATCGGGACGCGTTCGTACGCGCCGAGCTGATCCGCCGGCTGTTCGATGGCTCACGACAGTCGCGCTACTTCTCCTTCGTTGTGTGGCCAGTGATCGCCGCCATCTACTGGCGCCAGATCGATGTCATGGAACTGGTGCCGCCGTTCCTGTCGTATATCGCGGTAACGATCGGCTTCGACGTGCTGCACCGCAACTTCGTGCGTGCCCATCCATCCGACGTCGAAGTCGTGCGCTGGGGCCGCTGGTTTGCCGGTCTGTCGTTCCTTGCCGGCGCCTGCTGGGGCGTCGCGGGTTTCGTCCTGGCGTCGATGGACTACGAATTGCAGCGCATGCTGCTGGGGCTGGTGCTGCTCGCCACCATCACGACAGCCGTGCCGATCCGCTCGGCCCACCCGCCGACTTTCTATGCCTTCGCGGTCGCCACGACGGCGCCGCTCCTGCTGGTGCTGCTGACGTCGGTCGATCCGTTCTACCAACTGGTCGGCATCGCGGGCGGCGCCTATGTCGGCCACCTGATGGCCTATGTGCGCGACGTCCACCGCTGGCAGTACGACAACATTGCGCTTGCCTGCCAGAAGGAGGAGCTGGCCCAGCGCCTGCAGGTTGCCTACGACGAGGAGCGGCTGGCGCGCGAGAGGGCCCTTGCCGCCCAGCGCGAGGCGGAGGCGGCCAACCAGGCGAAGTCGACCTTCATCGCCACCGTCAGCCATGAGATCCGTACGCCGATGAACGGCGTGCTGGGCATGATCGACGTGCTCGAACGTACCCGGCTGTCGGCGGAGCAGCGCGATTCGCTCGGCATCGTGCGCTATTCGGCGTCGGCGCTCCTGAAGATCATCGATGACATCCTCGACTTCTCCAAGATCGAGGCCGGCCGGCTGGACCTCGAGAGAATCGAGCTGTCGACGGTCGAGCTGATCGAGGGCGTGGCCGAGACTCTGGCACCGCACGCCGCGGCCAAAGCCATACGCCTCTCCGCCTTCGTCGCGGCCGGGGTGCCCGAGCGCGTCATCGGTGACCCGCTGCGCCTGCAGCAGATCCTGTTCAACCTGCTCGGCAATGCCCTGAAGTTCACCGAGCATGGCTCGGTGCGCCTGACACTGGAGAATGCTGGCGCATCGATGCTTTGCATTCGTGTGGTCGACACGGGTCTGGGGCTCACGCGCGAACAATGCGACCGGCTCTTCCAGCCGTTCGTGCAAGGTGACAGCACGACAACCCGCCGCTTCGGCGGCACCGGACTCGGCCTGTCCATCGTGCGTCGCCTGGCGGAGGCCATGCAAGGCAGCGTCGACGTCGAGAGCGTGCCGGGCCGTGGGTCGACCTTCACGGTCACGGTGAGGCTCGAGGAGGTGCCGCTGGCGGCACGCGTGGAAACGCCGCTCGACGGGTTGGGACTGACGCTGGCGATCGCCGATCCCGATGAGGCCCAGGCCATCGCGCGCTACCTGCGCGGTGCGGGCGCATCGGTGTCATTCGACGATCCCTCTATCTTCATGGGCATCCGGCTTCTGGGAAGCGACCTCGAGCATCGGATCACTCTGCTCGACGCCACGACCATGAGTGCGGACGACGGCGTCCTGCCAAGGCCCTGGCGGCGTGATGCGATCATCCGCGCCGTGGCGCGCGCGGCGGGACGGGGGAACGTCGCCGAACCGCGGCGGCCGGCATGCCGAGCGGAGAAAGTGGGCGGTCGCGTGCTGGTGGTCGACGACAATTCCGTCAACCGCAAGATCCTGGCCCGTCAGCTGGAGATCGCCGGTGCTTCGACCGATTCGGCCGCGGGCGGGGAGGAGGCGCTCGAGCTCTGGCGCGCCGGCCGATACGATCTGGTGTTGGCCGATCTGCAAATGCCCTCCATGGATGGCTTCGAGCTAGCCCGTCGTATCCGCTCGAGTGAGGTGGCCGAGCATCGTGCGCGAACGCCGATACTGGCCGTTACCGCCAGTGCCTTCGAGGACCAGGAGCTCAAGGGCCGCGCCGCCGGCATGGATGGGCTGATCACCAAGCCGATCGGCATCGAACAGCTCCGCGCCACGCTGGACATCTGGCTCAAGGATGCGCGGGCGGAGCAACGCGCGTGAGTGAGGCTCCTCATCCAGGCTTTGATCGCGCACGGCTGGTCGAGCTGTTCGGCGAAGATGCCGAGACCATTGCCGAGATCGAGCGCGAATTCATTGCGACCGTCCGCGCAGCCGAGCGCGAGATCTCCGGCGCCGCCGATCTCGCCGGTATCGCCCGCGCCGCCCATCGCGTGAAGGGCGCGTCGGGCATGATCGGCGCCAATGACCTGCACAAGGTCGCCGAGGCGCTCGAGCGCTCAGCCGCGACCGGCGATCGGCCCGGCGTGCGTTGCTTGCAGACGGTCTTCAGCGAGGAGGTCCGGCGCATCGCCGAACATGCAGGGCCGCCAGCGTGACCTGTGGTTCTGAAAGGAGCCGTCCCGTTACGGGCGCGGGCGAAGCTTGATGGTCGCCGAATAGGACAGCAGCGGCTTGCCGTTCTGCTCGAGCAGGCCACGCAAGAAGGCAAGCGACTTGCCGTGCCGCGGCACTTCTACGCGGGTGATCAGGGGCGAGGTCGCGGCACCGGCGGCCAGGAATTCCGCCGCGAACGCCACCGTGCTGGGCGCCATTCCGGTGACGAGCGCGGCAGCGCGCGTCAGGCCTGAGTCGGCGAAGCTCATCATGTAGCCGCCGTGCAGCACGCCGCCCGAGTTGCACATATGAGGCAGGGTAGGTTGGATCAGGGTTGCGCCATCGACCTCCTTGCGCGCAAAGGACGGACCGATGTGACGCGAATAGACACTGGCATTGGCGAGCAATTCGAAGCCCGGGGGCACGACCTGCGGAATGGCTCCCGCCGACGCGGGCGACGCGGCGTCCTTGCGCGCCATCGCCATGGCTCGTGGCACGTGGCGACAGACGCCCGACCATAGCGCGATGGTCTTGCCTTGCTGGGTGATTCGGCCGCGCGCGAAGGCCAACCGCCCGGTCACTTGCAGGGGCTCGCCGCTCGCCTCGAGCGGCGGACCGATGCGCCCGGCATCCAGGAACTCGACGGCAATGCTGACGGTCATGGCAAAGGAGCTGTTGGTGCCACCGTCGGCGGCGCGGCCCGCGACGAGGCAAAGCGCGTAGTCGGCGAAGGCCAGGATGGCGCCGCCATGCACGCCGCCGGCGTAGTTGCCATGGCGCGGCGCGGTAGGCAGCACGCAGTGCACGCTCCCGGCAAGCGCTGCGTTGCCCTCGATCTTGAAATAGAACGGGCCGGTATGATCCTCGAACGGGTCGGATGGCACGAAGACGGAATAGCGTGCGAGGTCTATGGAATCGGGCATTCGTGCGTTCTATTGGAACAGGACCGCTTTATCTATATCCGTCATTCCGATCGGACCCGCGCAAAGTGCGGCGCGGCGATCCGGGTGAGGGCGAACACGCACAACGGGCCACGGAGCGAAATGTCATGGCGGCATATGTCCACAAGGTCGACATCTCCTGGGACCGCCGTCGGGCGGGGGTGGTGGCCAACGTCGTGTTCGACAATGCTCAGCGGCTGAACGTGCTCAATCCGCCGGCCCTGCTCGACCTTACCGAGGCCTTCCTGGGCCTGGCGCGCGAGAACGACCTGCGCTGCGTCGTGCTTTCGGGCGCCGGCGGCCGGGCATTCATCGGGGGGGCCGACATCAACCACATGGCGAGCATGAAGCAGGCCGAAGACGGCCGCCGCTTCATCACCATGATCCACAAGCTCTGTCAGTCGATCCGCGACTGTCCCGTGCCGGTGATCTGTCGCATGGAGGGCTACACGCTCGGCGCCGGCCTGGAGGTTGCGGCCGCCTGCGACATCCGGATCGCCGCCGACAATGCGCATTTCGGCATGCCCGAGGTCAGGGTCGGCGTTCCATCGGTGGTCGAGGCGGCCCTGCTGCCGCGGTTGATCGGCTGGGGCCGCACCTCGTGGCTGCTGCTGACGGCGGAAAACATCGATGCCGCGACCGCCGACCGCTGGGGCATGGTCGAGCAGGTGGTGCCGCTGGCCAAGCTCGATGCCGCGATCGAGCGCTGCGTCGACGGCATCGTCGAGGCAACGCCGCTTGCGGTACGCGCCCAGAAGCGTCTGATGCGGCGGTGGGAGCGCCTGCCTCTCGACGAGGCGGTGCAGGCAGGCATCGACGCCTTTGCGCAGTCGGTGAGCGACGGCGAGCACATCGAGCGCATGAACGCATTCATCAACCGCAAACGGATGAAGAGCTGATCATGGGCAAGACGGTTCGCATCGGCTGCCATTCCGGTTTCTGGGGTGACACTGAAACCGCCGCGCCGCAGCTCGTGCGCCATGGCAACGTCGACTACCTCGTCAGCGACTATCTTGCCGAAGTCACCATGTCGATCATGGCGGCGCAGAAACAGCGCAACCCGCAGGCCGGCTATGCAACCGACTTCGTCAGCACGGTCATGGCCCCGCTTGCGCGCGAGATCGCCGATAGGAAAATCAAGGTGATCACCAATGCCGGTGGCGTCAATCCGCAAGCCTGCCGGGAGGCCGTGCTCAAGGCCTGCCAGGCCGCTGGCGTGAAGCTCAAGGTCGCGCTGGTGCTGGGTGACGATCTGGTGCCTCGGGCGGACGAGCTGCGCGGGATCGACATTCGCGAAATGGACACCGGCGCGCCGCTGCCGCAGCGCATCGCCAGCATGAACGCCTACCTTGGCGGTTTTCCGATTGGCCGCGCGCTCGCCGAGGGCGCAGACGTGGTCATCACCGGCCGCTGCGTCGATTCGGCGGTGACGCTGGGCGCGATGATCCATGCCTTCGGATGGGGCATGGACGATCACGACAAGCTTGCTGCCGGCACGTTGTGCGGACACATCATCGAATGCGGCGCGCAGTGCAACGGCGGCAACTTCACCGATTGGCGCCTGGTGCCGGGATACGACGACATGGGCTTCCCGGTCGCCGAGGTCGCGGAGGACGGCAGCTTCGTCCTGGGCAAGCCTGACGGCACCGGCGGGCTGATCTCGCCGGCCACGGTGGCCGAACAGATGCTGTACGAGATCGGCGATCCGCGTGCCTATGTCGTGCCCGACGTGGTGTGCGATTTCACCGGTGCCACCTTCGAGCAGGTCGGCAAGGACCGCGTGCGTGTTGCGGGCGCAAAAGGCCGGCCGGCCACGGATAGCTACAAGGTCTCCACGACCTGGCCGGACGGCTACAAGCTCAGCACCATTTTCATGCTGGGCGGGCGCGAGGCCGCGGCCAAAGGGCAGCATAGTGCGGAGTCGATCATCAGGAAGACGCGTCGCATGCTCGCCGACAAGGGATGGGCCGATTATCGCGACGTCAGCATCGAGGTCATCGGTGCCGAGGCGACCTATGGTCCGCATTCCCGTGCCAGGGACAGCCGCGAGGTCGTGGTGAAGATCGCCGCCCGGCACGACCAGAAGGAAGCGTTGGCGCTGCTGGGTCGAGAGATCGCCCCCATGTCGACCGGCGGCGTCGTCGGCATGACAGGAAGCTTCGGCGCCGGTCGCGCCTCGCCCTCGCCGGTGATCCGGATGTTCTCCTGCCTGATCCCCAAGAGCCTCGTGCCGGTGACGGTCGACCTCGAGGGCAAGCAGATCGCGCTGCAGGAAGGTGCGCGCAGCGGCGGCTTTTCACCCGCGTCGCTGCCGGCCGAAGCGGCGCCTGCGCGCGGACCAGCCGCACCTGGTCGGCAAACGGTGCCGCTCGTGGCGCTGGCCTATGGCCGTTCGGGTGACAAGGGCGACAATGCCAATATCGGTATCTTCGCGCGCAAGGCCGAATACGTGGCGATTCTCGAGGCCGAGGTCACGGAGGAGGCGGTGGCACGCTACTTCGCCCACCGAATCAAGGGCCCGGTCACGCGCTGGCGGCTGCCCGGCATCGGCGGCTTCAATTTCCTGCTGCGCCAGGCGCTCGGCGGAGGTGGAATGGCCTCGCTGAAGGCCGATCCGCTGGCCAAGGCCTTCGCACAGATGCTGCTGGACATGCCGGTACGGGTTCCGGCCGAGCTCGCTCGCGAGCTGTCGGCATAGATCGCGAATCTACAGGGCTGCGATGGCGGCGCGGGCGATCGGTTCTCCCCACTCCTGCACGAAGTGACCGCCCTCGGCGATCTCCATCGGAGGTGGGCAGTTGAGGATGTCGGCGTGGAGCGCGCGCATTACCGGTGGCCCCAGCACGGGATCCTTCATGCCGATGGCCATCAGGCTGCGGCCGGCCCAGCGCTCGCGCCAGAAGCTCCGGGCGGCGCGCGATAGTGCAGCCCCCGGTCCGTCGGGCCGATCCGGCACCAGATTGGGAAAGCGCCGGACGCCTGCCTTGTAGGAGGAATCGGGATAGGGTGCGCCGTAGCTCGCGGCTTCGGCTGGCGTGAGATGTGGACAAGAGCGCTGCATCAGCCGCGCGATGTCCATGTCGGGGCTCCGATTGGAAAAATCGCGCCAGGCCGTGAATCCTTCGCTCAATGGCTGATCGCCGGTGCCGAGCGCCGTGTTCATGGCGAGCAGGGCGACGAAGCGCTCGGGTCGGGCCAGCGGCAGGGTGAGGCCGATCAGCCCGCCCCAGTCCTGCACGACGAGCACGATATTGCGGAGATCGAGCGCGCCGATGAGGTCGAGCAGGGCCTGACGGTGAAAGTCGAAGGTGTACACCGCCTCGTCGACCGGCTTGTCCGACCGGCCGAAGCCCAGGAAGTCGGGAGCGACCACGCGATCGCCGGCGCCAGCAAAGATCGGGATCATCCGGCGATAGAGGTAGCTCCAGGTCGGCTGGCCGTGGAGGCAAAGCCAGGTCCGCCTGGCCTCGCGAGGCCCGACGTCGACATAGTGCAGACGGACACCGTCTGCGAGCTGGTGATAGCGGGGTTCCCAGATCCAGCCCGGCAGGGATCGGAACCGGTTCTCGGGTGTGCGCAGGGCATCGACCAATGGTGTATCCTTCGTCCATGACCGCGCCGGCAAGATCGACCAAGCCCAACCCTTCCCAGGCGGCGCGCGCCGAGCGGCTGGCCGCCGCTTTGCGTGAAAACCTCAAGCGACGCAAGGCCCAGGAGCGGATCCAGCAACAAGTCCAGGAACGGAGCAAGAAACCAACAGCCGGCAAAGATTGAGTCCCGTGCCCGGCTCCTCTAAAAGCGCAGCACCCCTCCCGGAAACGACAAGAATGTCCATCCTCTCCGATCGCTGGATCCGCCGCATGGCAAAGGAGAAGGGCATGATCGAGCCCTTCGTCGACAGCCAGAAGCGCGACGGCATCATCTCCTACGGACTGTCGTCCTACGGCTACGACGCCCGCGTCGGCACCGAGTTCAAGATCTTCACCAACGTCGACTCTGCCGTCGTCGATCCCAAGAACTTCGCCGACAATTCCTTCGTCGACCGAAGCTCCGAGGTCTGCATCATCCCGCCCAATTCCTTCGCGCTGGCGCGCACGGTGGAATATTTTCGGATTCCGCGTGACGTGCTGGTGATCTGCGTCGGCAAATCGACCTATGCACGCTGTGGCATCATCGTGAACGTGACGCCGCTCGAGCCCGAATGGGAGGGCCACGTGACGCTGGAGTTCTCCAATACCACGCCGCTACCCGCCAAGATCTACGCCAACGAGGGTGCGGCCCAGTTCCTTTTCCTGCAGGGCAATGAGCCCTGCGAAGTCTCCTACCGCGACAAGGCCGGCAAGTACCAGGGCCAGCGCGGTGTCACGCTTCCCAAGATTTGAGCGGAGAGGCCAAGCATGGATCGCATCCGGATCAGGGGCGGCCGCCCGCTCAAGGGCGAGATTCCCATCTCGGGCTCGAAGAACGCGTCGCTGCCCTTGATGGTGGCCTCGCTGCTCACCGACCAGAAGCTCACGCTGCACAATGTGCCGCGCCTGGCCGACATCTCGACGATGATCCAGCTGCTCGAGCAGCATGGCGTGGAGGTCAACGCCGCACCCGGAGAGAACGGCCACAGCCATGGCACGACGCTCACCCTGCAGGCGCGCAAGATCACGTCCACCACGGCGCCCTACGACATCGTGCGCAAGATGCGCGCCTCGGTTCTGGTGCTGGGGCCGGTGCTGGCGCGCGCCGGCGAGGCGCGGGTTTCGCTGCCCGGCGGCTGCGCGATCGGTGCGCGGCCGGTCGACCTGCACGTCGCCGGACTGAAGGCCATGGGCGCCAAGATCGACATCGATGGCGGCTACCTGATCGCCAAGGCGCCGAAAGGCTTGAAGGGCGCACGCTATACCTTTCCCAAGGTATCGGTCGGCGCGACCGAGAACCTCATGATGGCGGCTGCCCTCGCCCGGGGCACCACGGTGCTCGACAATGCCGCGCGCGAACCGGAGATCACTGATCTCGCGCAGTGCCTGACGGCGATGGGGGTGACGATTTCCGGCATCGGCACGGAGACGCTCACCATCCAGGGCACCGACAAGCTGAAGGCGGCGACCCACTCCGTCATTCCCGACCGCATCGAGACCGGCACCTACGCCATGGCGGTGGCGATGACGGCGGGCGACGTCGAGCTGGTGGGCGGCCGGCTCGACCTCCTCGAAGCGGTGGCACAGACGCTGCGTGCGGCCGGCGTCAACCTGGTGCAGACCAACCGGGGCATCCAGGTCGCGCGCGCCAATGGCGAGCTGCACGGCGTCGACGTGATGACCGAGCCCTATCCCGGATTTCCGACAGATCTGCAGGCGCAGATGATGGCGTTGATGACGCGCGCCGAGGGCGCCTCGATGATCACCGAGACGATCTTCGAAAGCCGCTTCATGCACGTACCCGAGCTCACCCGCATGGGGGCCAACGTCACCATTCACCACGAGTCGGCGCTGGTGCGAGGCGTGCCGCGCCTGCGCGGCGCCGACGTGATGGCGACCGACCTGCGCGCCTCGGTGTCCCTGGCCATTGCAGGCCTTGCTGCCGAGGGGGAGACGACGCTGCATCGCGTCTATCATCTCGACCGCGGTTACGAACGGCTCGAGGAGAAGCTCGCCGCCTGCGGCGCCGACATCGAGCGGCTGAAAGGCTGAGCGGCGGCTGTGCCCGACAAGCTGAAGCTTTCGGCGCTCGACGCCGACGATCTCGCGATAGTCTCGGCGGCGGTCCAGGATGCGCTCGTGACGGTGCGGGACTGTGCCTACTTCGCCGGCGAGAAGCGCTTTGTTCTCCTGCTCAACCGCTTCTGCTGGGAGGCCGACCCCGACGTCGAGAGCCGCTACTGGCGCACCCATTCGGCCCTTGTTTTCAACGCGGTAAGCGCCGTCCATCACCAGGCCATCCCGCTCAAGGAGCCGGACCGTGTGCTGGAATTGCTGTCCGTCGCGGCGGAAAACGACCGTTCAGTGACTCTGCGCTTCGCTGCCGGGCGCGCCATACGGCTGGAAATCGACCGGCTCGCGTGCCATTTGGGGGATGTCGGGGAGCCTTGGCCAACCCCGTGGAAGCCTGCACACCCGGTTGAATAGCCTTGTCCCTCGACGCCAACGAGAAGCTGATCCTCGCCCTGCCCAAGGGCCGCATCCTGAGCGAAGCGGCGCCGTTGCTGGCTGCCGCCGATATTGAGCCCGAGCAGGCGTTCGCCGATCCGGACGCGCGCCAGCTGCGCTTTGCGACCAACCATGCCGATCTCGACATCATCCGCGTGCGCTCCTTCGACGTGGCGACTTTCGTTGCCTTCGGTGCAGCGCATCTCGGCGTTGCCGGCCAGGACGTGCTGATGGAGTTCGACTATCCGGAAATCTATGCGCCGATCGACCTCGGCATCGGCAAGTGCCGGCTGGCGGTCGCGGAGCCCGCGGAGATGGCGGGTAGCGACGACCCCCGTCGATGGAGCCATGTGCGCATCGCCACCAAGTACCCCGAGGTGACGAGGCGGCACTTCGCGGCGCGTGGCGTGCAGGCCGAGTGCGTGAAGCTGTCGGGTGCCATGGAACTCGCGCCGTCGCTCGGGCTCAGCCATCGCATCGTCGACCTTGTCGATTCGGGCCGCACCCTGCGCGACAATGGCCTGGTCGAGGTCGAGCACATCGCCGACATCACCTCGCGCTTCATCGTCAACCGCGCGGCGCTGAAGACCCGGCCCGAGCGTATCGGGCACTGGGTCGACCGCTTCCGCGAGGTCAGCAAGGCGGCATAGATGGGGCCGCTTTGGCTGGACTCCTCCGCACCGGGATTCGAAAGGGACTTTTCGGCCTTTCTCGGGCGCAATCGGGATACCGATGAGAACGTCGACCGCATCGTGGCCGATATCATCGCCGACGTGCGCGCTCGCGGCGACGCGGCACTGACCGAATACACGAAGAAATTCGACCAGGTCGAGCTGGACGCCAAGGGGTTGCGCGTCGGCCAGGCCGAGCGCGAAAAGGCGGCGGCACGCGTGCCGGCGGCGCAGCGCGATGCGCTGGTCTTCGCGCAGCGCCGCATCGAGGCCTTTCACCGCGCGCTCTTGCCCAGGGATGTCGAGTTCACCGACTCCACCGGCACCAGGCTCGGCGCCCGCTACCGCCCGCTCGATTCGGTCGGTGTCTACGTGCCGGGCGGGACCGCTGCCTACCCGTCGTCGGTGCTGATGAACATCGTGCCGGCCAAGGTAGCCGGCGTGAAGCGCGTCGTCATGGTCGTGCCGACACCGCGCGGCGTCCTCAATCCGCTGGTCATGCTGGCCGCCGAGATCGCCGGCGCCGACGAAGTCTGGCGTATTGGCGGGGCGCAGGCGGTGGCGGCGCTGGCCTATGGCACGCAGTCGATCCGGCCGGTCGACAAGATCACCGGCCCGGGCAACGCCTATGTCGCCGCCGCCAAGCGGCGCGTCTTCGGCCAGGTCGGCATCGACCTGATTGCCGGACCGTCCGAGATCCTGGTGGTGGCCGACGGGCAGAACGATCCGGCCTGGATCGCCGCCGATCTGCTGTCGCAAGCCGAACACGATGCCTCCTCCCAGTCGGTCTTGATCACCGACGACAAGGCCTTCGCCGGTGCGGTTGCCGGGGCCGTCGAGGGCGAGCTGAAGACGATGGCTCGCGGTGCGATCGCGGGCGCGTCCTGGCGCGACAATGGTGCGATCATCCTGGTGCGCGACCTTCTGGTCGACGCCGCGCCGATCGTCGATCGCATCGCTGCCGAGCATGTCGAGCTTGCGCTCGATGCCGGCCCGGCCGAGGAACTCAGCTGCAAGATCCGCCATGCCGGCGCGATCTTCCTCGGTCGCCATACTCCTGAAGCGATCGGCGACTATGTCGCCGGAACCAACCACGTCCTGCCGACTTCGCGCGCCGCACGCTTCTCGGGCGGGCTGGGCGTCGGCGATTTCCTCAAGCGCACCTCGATCGTGGCTTGCACTCCCGAGGCCCTGGCCGAACTCGGTCCGGCGGCGCTGGCGCTCGCCGAAGCGGAAGGGCTGGGCGCCCATGGCCGATCGGTCTCCATCCGGCTCAACCGCCGCGGCTGACGCCATGACGCCGCATCGCCGCATCGTCGATATCGTCCTGGACGAAAAATCGGTGGCGCGTCGCACGCCCGAGGTCGAGCACGAGCGTGCCGTGGCGCTGTTCGATCTCCTCGAGGACAACGACTTCGCGCTCGTCGGCGGCGAGGCCGGTCCCTACAAGCTGCATGTCGGCGTCTTCGAGCAGCGCCTTCTGTTCGGCGTGCACGATGAGCACGACCGCAAGCTGCGCGACATCGTGCTGTCGTTGACGCCCTTCAGGAAAGTGGTGAAGGACTATTTCCTGATCTGCGAAAGCTACTATGCCGCGATCAAGAAGCTCGGCACCTCGCAGATCGAAGCGCTCGATATGGGCCGCCGGGGCCTGCACAACGAGGGCTCGGAGCTGTTGCGCGAGAGGCTGGCCGGCAAGATCGAACTGGATCTCGATACAGCCCGCCGCCTGTTCACGCTGATCTGCGCCCTGCACATCAAGGCATGAAAACCCTGCCTTCGAGCGTGCTGTTCGCCTGCAGCCAGAATTCCGTCCGTTCGCCGATGGCGGAGGCGTTGGCCAAGCGCCTCTACGGCCATTCGGCCTATATCGATTCGGTCGGCGTGCGCGCCCAGGACGTCGACTCCTTCGCCGCTGCCGCGCTCGACGAGATCGGCATCGACGTGCATCGCCACCATGCCAAGACCTTCGACGACGTCGATCCGAGCTCGTTCGACCTGATCGTCACGCTGTCGCCGGAGGCGCACCACCGCGCGCTCGATTTCACACGCAGCACCGCGACCGACGTGGAGTATTGGCCCGTTCCTGACGCCACCGCGGTCGAGGGTTCGCGCGAGATCCGGCTGCAGGCCTATCGCCAGGTCCGCGACCTCATCCTGCGGCGGTTGAAAGAGCGCTTCGGTGCGCCGTCGGGCCCGACCCTTTAGGGCTGTCTGACCGGCCTGCCCTCGTCGACCTTGGCGGGCGGAAGCAGGCCGCACTCGATCAGGACCCAGGCCCAACCGACCACGGGGAGCAGGAGCAACAGAGACCAGAAGCCCGACTTGCCTCGATCATGGTAGCGCTTGATGGCGATGGCGCACTGCACCCAGATGAGCGGCGCGGCGAGCACGAGGGCGAAGGTCAGGCCTTCGAACACGCTGTAGGGGAACCAGCGCGCGAGCAGCGGGTCGACGTGCTCGCCGTACATCAGGACGATGACAACCAGCGGAATCTGGACCAGCCAGTAGAGGCTGCGGCCGATGCGGCCGTCGAAGCCGAACAGCAGGCCCGCCATGCCGGTCCGGGATTACTTGGCGCCGGCGTACCAGGCGCTGCGATGCGCCGTGCGCCGCGCGACCGGCAGGTCGATGATGTCGATGAACAGCGTGGCCGGACCGTCGGCCTGGCCGAGATCGCCCTCCAGCACGGCGATGTCGAAGGTCAGCCGATCACCCTCGAGCTTGGGCGACTTCAGCACGACTACAGCGTCGGAGACGGTGCCCTTGGACTTGTTCATCACCGAGATCGTCGCATTGGGCGGATCCTTGGCGAAGCTGTCGGCCGAGGACAGGCTCCATTCCTCGAGCAGGTGGGCGGTGAGTGCATGACCTGCGGCGCGGACTGGCCGGTCGGCGAACACGATGGCGTTGGACGCGACACCATCGAGCACCAGCTTGTCGTTGGCGATCTTCCCGCTTTGCGCGTTGATCACGATCAACGAGGGCACGATCTGCGGCTGCCGCGGCGTGCCGATCACCTTCGGCGGGGTCTGGGCCAGGGCTCCGACCATCGCCACGGGCGAGGCGAGCAGCAGGGCCGCAACGGCAAGCAGCGATCTCATGGTCGGCCTCAGTAGCATGGCAGCAGCGGCGGTTTCCCGCAGGGCGGGTTGGTCTGGTAGGCATCGGGCGGCGGCGGCGCAAAGCCGTAGCTGCTCGAAGGAGACGAGCGGAAGACCGGCGTCCCGCCGCTCGCGCTGGGCGCGGGGTTGGACCAGCCGGTGAAGGTGCTGGTGTCGTAGCGGCTGCCGATCGCCGGATCGCCCGGCCCGGCAGTGGTCTGGCTGCGACCGATGTAGTTGAAGCCGTCGGACCCCAGGCTGAACCAGATGGTGTCGATGAAAACCGCGGCCGGACCGTCGGCATTGGCGAGATCGCCCTCGAGGACGGCGACGTCGAACACGGCCTTGTTCGCCTCCGTGCGTACCGACTTCAGGACGACGACGGCGTCGGCTACCTTGGAACCGTCCTTGGCGAACGCCGAGACTGTGGCGTTGGGCGGATCCTTGGCGAAGCTGCCATTGGACCAGAGAGCGGCCAGATCGGGCGTGCTCATGTGACCGGCGCCGCGCACCGGACGGCTGGCAAACAGGATCGCCGAGGAGGCCACGCCGTTCAGCACGAGCGTGTTGCCGGACAAGGTGGCGCCCTTGGCGTTGAGGACGATCAGTGCTTCCGAACGCTTTCTTGCCGAGGGCGTGCCGATTGTCTTCTGTGCCGGCGCGGTGATGGCGTTCGGCGGCACGGTCGCGCCACCGCTCGCGGGCGGCGTGGCGGCCTGGGCAAATGCCGAAGCCGAGATGAACAAGGCAGGGAACAACAGGCCGGTCACCAGACCGGCAGCTCGAGTGGCTCTCATGGGTTCCTGTATAGGCCGGCCGGGGGACAAGCGGGAGGGGAAGAAAGTTGACTAAGTCGGGACGGAAGCCCATTTTCCGCCCGCTTCTCCCTATGTTCAACCCGGAGGCCGGATGGCCAAGGAAGATTTAATCGAGTTTAATGGCGTGGTCAGCGAGTTGCTGCCCAACGCGATGTTTCGCGTCAAGCTCGACAACGACCACACGATCCTCGCCCACACCTCGGGCAAGATGCGCAAGAATCGCATCCGCGTGCTGGCAGGCGACCGCGTCACCGTCGAGATGACGCCTTACGACCTGTCCAAGGGCCGCATCACCTTCCGCTTCAAGTAGGGCCGTTGGCCCGGCTCGCGTTCCCGTCGCTGGTGCTGGCGTCGGCCTCGCCACGTCGGCTCGACCTGTTGCGCCAGATCGGTGTCGAGCCCGCCATTATCGATCCTGCAGACACCGACGAGACGCCTCGCCGAGCCGAGCCGCCGCGTGCCTATGCCCAGCGGATGGCGCGGGCCAAGCTCGACATCGTGGCCTTGCGCCACCCGGCGGCACTCGTACTGGCGGCCGACAGCGTGGTGGCGGTCGGGCGCCGCATTCTGCCCAAGGCCGAGACCGAGCAGCAGGCGCGAGAGTGTCTGGCCCTGCTGTCAGGGCGGCGCCACAGAGTGCTGGGTGGCCTGGCGGTGGCGTCGAGTGGCCAGGTGCGCGCGCGGCTGGTCGAGACCACGGTGCGCTTCAAGCGCCTCGATGCGCGGGAGATCGATTCGTACATCGAATGCGGCGAATGGCAGGGAAAGGCGGGCGGCTATGCGATTCAGGGGCGTGCGGCAGCTTTCGTTGCCTTCCTCTCGGGCTCGTACAGCAACGTCGTCGGCTTGCCGCTGTTCGAGACGGCCGCCCTGCTGAGAGCGGCAGCAACGACATGAGCCGCGTCGACCGCCTCATCTGCCACGTCATGCCGAAGGCCTTTCTCCTGGCGCTGACCGGCGAAGGACGGTTGCTCGAATTGCAGGTCGTGCGCCGGGACCGGCCCAACGGCGTCGACAGCATCTTCCTCGGCCGGCTCGAGCGGGTCGTGCCCGAGCTCAATGCGGCCTTCGTCGACATCGGCATCGGCCGCTCGGGCTTCCTGCGCGCCGAGGACCGCGCCGGCCTCGACGACTGGCCGCCGCCCGGTGCGCCGCTCTTGGTCCAGATGCGCCACGATGGCGACGGCGAAAAGGGGCCGCGCCTCACCATGGATCTCGCCGTGTCCGGTCGCTACCTGGTCTACCGTCCGCTGGGCTCCGGCATCAGCTTCTCGCGCCGCATCGATGGCGAGTCCGAGCGCGAACGGCTGGCCGGCCACGTCAACGGACTGCTGGAAGGCGGCATCGTTTTGCGAACCGCTGCCGCCGGCGCCACGGCCGATCTTCTGCAGGCCGATGCCGCAAATGTGCACGAGCGCTGGGAAAGGGTGCGTGCGCAGGCTTTCGCGAACCAGCCGCCGGCGGATCTCAGTGCGCGCGTGCCCGGCGAGCGCGATCCGATCGAACGCGTGCTGCGCGACCATGGCGCGGCTCTCGACGAAGTGATCCTCGACGACCGCGCCATGGCGCGCACCCTTCAGGACGAGATGGACCGGCGTCAGGAGAAGATCCGGGTGCGCTGGCATAACGGGCCGATGCCGGCTCTCGACATCGACGATGTCGCGGGCCAGATCGACACCGCGCTCGCGCCTCGCATCGTGCTCGCAAGCGGCGTCGAGGTGCTGTTCGAGCCGGGCGAAACGCTGTGCGCCGTCGACGTCGACAGTGCCGCCGCCGGCGGCCGCCAAGGGCGCGCGCCGCGCCGGCCGGTCGAGGTGAATCTCGAGGCGGCGTCCGCCATCGCCGAGCAGCTCCGCCTTCGCAATATCGCAGGCGCGGTGGTGATTGATTTCATCACCATGCGCAGCTCCTACGATCGCGACAAGGTCCAGGCGGCCCTTGCGGGGGCCCTGCGGGACGATCCCGTGCCGACGCAACTCTATGGCTTCACCCGGCTCGGCCTGTTCGAGCTGACCCGCGCGCGCCGCGGGCCGACCCTGGCCGGTCAGCTCGAAGCGCTCGAGCGCGGCGGCGAAGGCTGATCGTCTCTTTCGGCAACCGTCGGCCCGGCCCTGCATCATGGGAACGCGGGGCCTGAGACTTCGTTGACGTTCAGGCTTGAACGCTTCGAAGCGCGTACCAGCTCTCAAGGACGTCCACTAACCCCAGGAGGGTGTCATGTGCGACTATTCACTCGAGCTCTATCGTTCGGTGCCGGCGACCGCCGGCGAGCAATACACGCTGGCTCGTTTCGCCAGCGGCTCGATGGGATTTACATCGGGCAAGACCTGCGACACCGCTGTGTGTGTTCCTGCTGATGCGCATCTGCGCCTCGAGGGCATCAGCGAGACCCTGCAGTTCACCTTGAACGTCGGTCCGATCGAAGAGGTGGTCATGACCCGCCTCGACACCGGCCCGCACAAGGACGCGGTTCGGTTTTCCGACGGCAAGACCATTTCGCTGCAGAGCCTGAACTCCGGGCTTACCGCGACCCTGTTCGTGCCGGCCGCGCGCGACCTGATCAACGACATCGAGCGCCACCCGGTCCGCGACCTGATCGACGCCTGAGGCGCGATCGCAAGGCTTCTCGCCTGCATGACGCCGCCCGACGAGCCGGTCGGGCGGCTGAGGGCGGCTATTGACGCACGCCGGACACGGCGCAATTTTTGCGCGCGATGAGTTCTCCCGATCGACCCCTGCCTTTGCGTGCCGTGCGCATCGAGGCCAAGTGCCCGATTTGCGGCAAGCCTGCCGATGACAAGTACCGGCCGTTCTGCACCAAGCGCTGCGCCGACATCGATCTCGGCCGGTGGCTGAAGGAGGGCTATTTCGTGCCGGCCGAAGAGGTGCCTGGCGAGGAAGAGGACGGTCCGTCCGTCGCGCGACCAACTGGACAGGAACGCTGACGCATCCTATACAGCCCGCCGCCCGAAAGTGGCGCGCCCAGGTAGCTCAGTTGGTAGAGCATGCGACTGAAAATCGCAGTGTCGGTGGTTCGACTCCGCCCCTGGGCACCATTCCCCAAAATGCACGCCCGGTTGCGTTTCATGGCTGCGAGGTTCGGTGTTTCTCGCCCGAGATTGGGGCGGTTTTTCCATAGCGGGTCGCCTCTTTTTTCCAAAGTGCCGTTCCGTTCTCGTTCCGATCATCGAGGCCGCCAAGTTTCATAGAATGATTTGACGGCGTGGCACTCCTTCAGCGGAATTCGGCTGCCGCAATAACACGGACGATCGAGGACTGATGTAGGGCGACGAGGCGGCCAAGGCGGGGGCGCCCGTAGACCCGGGCCGTCGATGAGGGCGCCACC
>CAZHQA010000065.1:0-20782 GCA_964533955.1 uncultured Reyranella sp.
GGATGTAGCCCGCCCAGGTCGAGGCGCCGGAGATGTGCCAGGCTTGCAGCATCTTGCGGTATTCGGTGATCTTGTTCTGGCGCTTCTTGGCGGCCAGCAGGTTGTCCGGATTGATGTTCTCGAGCCCGATGAAGACACGGTAGACGCCGGCCCAGCGTGCCTTGCTGATGAAGTTCGGGATGCGATGGCACTGCGTGTCGACCTGGATGATCAACTGCACCCTGATGTCCTCGTTCTCCTTCAGCTCGATCAGCCGGTCGAAGAAGTCTTCCCAATGGCGGTTGCGCGCCATGTTGTCGTCGGTGATGAAGAACGAGTTGATGCCCTGACGATAGTTTTCGCGCACGATCGCTTCGAGGTCGTCGGGATTGCGGAAGCGGCTCTTGCGACCCTGCACGTTGATGATGGTGCAGAACGAGCATTGGAACGGGCAGCCGCGGCCGAGATCGAAGCTCGACTTGTGGCCTTCGTTGCGGGCGAGGGCGGAAGCCGGCAGGCGCGGCGTCGGCGCGTTCTCGATGCCCGGCAGGTCGTCCATGTAGTTGTAGAGAGGCTTCAGAGAGGCGTTCCACGCATCCTTGAGAATCTCGTCGAAGCGGCCTTCCTCGGCCTCGCCGGCGAAGATCGCGACGCCCATGTCCATCACCGCCTGGATCTCCGGCGGAATGACCGGCAGCATCGACAGGCAGCCTGCGGCGTGGAAGCCTCCCAACGCCACGGGAACGCCCGCCTTGAGGAACTGCCGGGCAAGGTCGGTCGCCCGTGGAAATTGATTGCTCTGGACGCCGACCAGGCAGACCAGGCCTTTGCCGCCGCCGCGCTCCATGTCGCGAACGATGCGGTCGACGCGCACGCGGGTGTTGGTTTCGTCGATCGGCTTTACGAGGATGTCGACGTCGGCGCCGAGAACCTGCCGGTTACGGCAGTCTTCGCCCAGGCCATAGAGGGCAGCCAGCGTATTTGACGGGATGTGCGAGCGCAGCCAGGTGATCGGATACCCGTCATCGTCGTAATGCGTTGGCTTGATCAGAACCAGGTTGAAGGTCGTTCGCTCTACTGCACCGCCCATTGCGGATGTTCTCCACCAAACTCCGCTTGCAGCCCCGGGTCGGGCGCTTGACGGGCACATCCTTTTCACACTGCTCTGGGCTCACGAAGGAAGCAAGCCCCGGGCAGTGCATAGAGGAAAGGATGTTGTCGCACTGGACCTTAAGCCAAAAAAGTGAATGTTAACAGTAGAATAACCCGATAATGGGTCGATTCGGCCCCGCCAGAAGGGCCGTCTGGTAAGGAAACGAACAAGACGTGAGTATCATCGGGCGCGTCCCGGCGCTGGCGCCCTTCGGGATCCGGAGCTTCCGGTTTCAGTGGCCTGCCGACTTGCTGACCTCCTGGGCCTTCGAGATGGAAGGCGTGATCCTCGGCTGGTTCGTGCTGGTCTCGACCGGCTCGGTGCTGGCTCTGGCGGTGTTCGGCTCGCTGCAATTTCTCGGCACCCTGATTTCGCCGTTCTTCGGCATGGCGGGCGACCGTATCGGCAATCGCAACCTGCTCTGCCTGATGCGGCTGACCTATGTCGTTGTGGCGGCTGCGCTGACACTGCTGTTCGTCCTGGGACTCGCGGCGCCGGGGCCGATCTTCGTGCTGGCCACCATCGTGGGCCTGGTGCGGCCATCCGACATCACGATGCGCAACCTGCTGGTCGGCGAGACCATGCCGACCGAACTCCTGATGCGGGCGATGGGCGTTTCGCGCACGACCGCCGACAGTGCCCGTGTGGTGGGAGCGTTGTCGGGCGCCGCTCTTGTTGCGGCCCTTGGCTCGGGACCGGCCTATGTGGCGGTTTGCGCCGTCTACGTCGTCAGCCTGCTGCTGTCGCTCAACGTCGGGATCAAGCGCCTGCGCGTACTTGGCGAGGAAGCCGTGGTGCTGTCGCCGCTGAAGGCGCTGAGGCAGGGCTTCGCCTACGTCTGGTCGACGCCAGATGTGCGGGCTGCGACGCTGCTTGCCTTCCTGATGAATTTCGCCGCCTATCCCGTGGTCGGCCAGCTCCTGCCTTATGTTGCCAGGGATGTCTACGGCGTCGACCAGGCGGGCTTGGGCTGGCTGATCGCGTGCTTCTCGGGCGGCGCCCTGCTGGGCTCGATCGCTCTTTCGACCTGGGGCGCGTTTATCCGTCCGGCGCGCACGATGGTGGTCTGTGCGCTCCTGTGGTTCTCCCTCAATCTCGTATTCTCGTGGATCGCTTCGCCCCGGCTTGGTGAGGCGTTGCTGGTGGTGACCGGCTTCGCCCAGAGCTTTTGCATGGTGCCGATGGCGGTGATCCTGCTGCGCACCTCCGATCCTGCCTATCGTGGCCGGGTCATGGGTGTCCGTATGCTCGCCGTCTATGGGCTGCCGCTCGGCCTGCTGCTGAGCGGCCCGTTGATCGAGCGCATCGGCTTCTCCCTCACCGTGTCGCTCTACAGTGTCGTGGGAATAGCCTTCGCACTTCTTATCGCAATGTGGTGGCGCCACCATCTCTGGCATCGAGATTCGCCCGCCAACGCGCGCTAGAAGCGGCGTGGGGGCAAGCCCGCGCCCGCTTCGTTCAGATTCGTCCCATCAGCAGCAATACGACGAGAATGACCACGACGACTCCAAGGCCGCCACTCGGGTAGTAACCCCAGCCGCTGCTGTAGGGCCAGGTCGGCAGGGCACCGAGCAGAAGAACTATGAGGATGATCAGTAGAATGGTGCCCAGCATGTTGGTTCTCCTGTTAGGCTAGCCGTAGTTTTTCTCGGCAAACGACCAGTTCGCGAGCTTGTCCAGCCAGGCCTTGACGTGATCCGGCCGGCGATTCTGGTAGTCGAGATAGTAGGCGTGCTCCCACACGTCGGCGGTCAGCAACGGCGTCTCGCCATGGGCGATCGGCGTGTCGGCGTTGGAGGTAGTGGTGATCTTGAGCTTGCTGTCCTTGCCCCTCACCAGCCACGCCCAGCCGCTGCCGAATTGGGCGACGGCGGCCTTGGCGAAGGCCTCCTTGAATTCGTTCAAGCCTCCAAAGCTCGACTGCAGCGCTTCCTTGAGCTTGCCGGTCGGCTCGCCGCCATTCGGCGACATGCTCTTCCAATAGAAGTCGTGGTTCCAGGCCTGGCCGGCATTGTTGAAGATCGCCTTGTCCTTCTCGGCCTTGGCGCTGCGCTTGACCACCTCCTCCAGGGGCATGCCTTCGTAGGGCGTCCCCGCGACCAGCTCGTTCAGCTTGTCGACATAGGCCTTGTGGTGCTTGCCATGGTGGAAGGACAGGGTTTTCGACGAAATCGCCGGCTCCAGGGCGTTCTCGGCGTAAGGCAGCGAGGGCAGGGCAAAGTGGGATTTCGGCTTGTCCAATGGCATGACACGTACTCCTGCAAACTCCCCGAACCAGTCGGTAACGCCGTCGTCGGGGAAAATGTTCCGGCGGCGCACCCCTTGAAGGTCCAATGGCTTCCGCTAGGGGGCGAAGCCATCGATCTCTTGTTTCCATTGACGAGCGATTTTCGATTTTTCCCGCGAACGGTTCTCACTCGCGCGCTCTTTGGTTGCGTTGAGATTGGCATGGCGTATCTAGACTGGAGTATCGCTCAGGAGGTTCGACGTGAAAGGCAATCCGCAAATCATCGCCGAGCTGAACAAACTCCTGAAGAACGAGCTGACGGCGATCAATCAGTACTTCCTCCATGCGCGCATGATGAAGCACTGGGGCTTCGATCGGCTGGCCAAAAAGGTCTACGAGGAGTCGATCGGCGAGATGAAGCATGCCGACCGGCTCACCCAGCGCATCCTGTTCCTCGAGGGCCTGCCCAACCTGCAGGATCTCGGCAAGCTCGCCGTCGGCGAGACGGTGCCAGAGTGCCTCAGCGCCGATCTCAAGCTCGAAACAGCGGCGCGTACCGCGTTGGTCGCGGCAGTGGCGCATTGCGAGACCGCCAAGGATTTCATCAGCCGCGAGATTGTCGAGGAAATCCTCGAGGACGCCGAGGAGCATATCGACTTTCTCGAGACCGAAATCGACCTGATCGACAAGGTGGGCCTGCAGAACTACCTGCAGAGCCAGATGGGCGAAGGCAAGGAGCCGAGCTGAGCCCTAGTCGGCCCGCTTGTTGCCCGTCACCATCGCGGCAGGCAGGTTTTCCCGCCACATGATGCTCATGACGCCGACGCCCAGCAGATGAAGGGCGATGGCGCCGAGCAGGACGTCGGCCAGCAGCGCGTGGACAGCGTGCAATTGCTCATCCCCCCAGAAGGCGTCGAGCCTCGTCATCCAGCCGGTAATGCCGAGCAGCAGCACCAGCGTCCACAACAGCCAGACCATCCAGAGGCCGAGTGGATCATGGCCAGGCGGGCGGGGCGGGCGCCCACGCGCGAGCAGGCCTAGATAGGAACGTGTCAAAGCGACCGACGGTCGAAGGCCTGCGAGCCCGCCTTGCGCGGCCGCCAAGGCAAGCCGCGCGACCACGACGGTCGCGGCGACATAGCCCACCCATCGATGCGCGGCACCGCCGTCGTCCATCACAAGATCGACGATCACCAGCGACGCCAGCGTCCAATGCAGCAACCTGACGGCCACGCCCCAAACCCGCACGCTCGGCGCGTGCTCGAGGCGGCGTGCCGCCATTCGGGCTATTCAGCCTTCACGATTTCGAGCGTCTTGGCGTCGAAGTAGATCTCTACCCTCTTGCCGTCCTTGTTGCGGCCGTAAATCTCGTAGCAGTTGCCGTCGACCTTGAAGACACTGATCGAGTAACCCATTGCCGCGATCTTGGCCTTGGCATCCGCCTCGCTCATCCACTCTGCCTTCGGATAGGCCTTGCAGTCGGCTTTCGCCCAGACGACGTCCGGCAGGAGGCCAAACATGCAAAGCACGCCGACGATAGCCAGTCGTTTCATTGTGTCATTCTCCCAGTATGAAGCCTGGGGCGGCTTGGCGTTCAGTCGGCCGCGAGGACCGTTTGGGCCGCTGCCCGTTCGTTGCTGATTGTTTCGTTGATGCGCTGGCGCATGTCGCAGGCGCAGGTGCCGCATTGAGGGCTCTTGCCACAGGCCCGGAAGACGTCGACCGGACGGCGGGCGCCGGCGCGCACGGCGGCGTCGACGTCGCGTTCCCGAATGGCCCGGCAGATGCAGATGTACATGCCCTGAGTTTCTCTATGCAGTTGCGACTTACTCGCAGTACTGCCGAGGATAAGAGGCATTCGCATTTGCGTCAAGTCGGGCTAAATGCCCCTGAGGCGGTATTTTTCCAGCGTTTCGCGGAAAGATCTGTCGATCGGATAGGGTGTCTTGCCCTTGAGCCGCACGACCGTCATCTCGGCGGCGGCGATGCAAAGCCCGTCCTTGAAGGCGGCCGAACCGACGGTGATCGAGCTGGTGCCGACCCTCATCACGCCGCTCCCGAGCTCGACTTTCCCCGGCCAGTGCGACTCGGCGAGAAAGCTCACCGTCATGCCGGCCGAGATGCCTCGCACGCCGTCTTCCTTTGGCGCGAACATGCCGACGTCCAGCATGAAGGTCAGCCGCGCGGTCTCGAGATAGGCGCACAGTGCCACGTTGTTGATGTGGCCGGCCGAATCCTGGTCGGAGAAGCGCACCGTGTCGGAGCACCAATGAGTGTAGATCGAGCGATCTTGCAATCGTTTGTCGCGTGACATCGACGGAGTGTAGCATTCCGCCGCCATGACACATCCGATCTTCAGCGAGGAACACGAACTGATCCGCACCCAGTTGCGGCGCTTCGTCGACGAGCGCGTGAAGCCCGAGGGCCCGAAATGGGAGCAGGCGGGCTTCGTGCCGCGCGAGGTGTTGCGCCAGATGGGTGAGCTCGGCTTCCTGTCGTTGCGCGTGCCCGAGGCGCTGGGCGGCGCCGGCCTCGATGCCCGTGCCTCGGTCGTGCTGGCCGAGGAAGTCGGCCGTTCCACCCATGGCGGATTTGCCATCACCGTGCTCGTCCATACCGACATGGCGAGCCCGCACCTCGTCCGCTTCGGCAACAAGCGCCAGCTCGAGAGGTACCTGCCGGGCATCATGGCGGGGCGGATCATTACGGCGGTCGGCGTCACCGAGCCGGGCGCCGGCTCGGACGTCGCTGGTATTCGCACGCGCGCGGTACGCGACGGCAATGGCTACGTGCTGAACGGCGCCAAGATGTTCATCACCAACGGCGTGCATGGCGACCTCTATTTCATTGCCGCTCGCACCGATCCGGAGGCCAAAGGATCGCGTGCCATCACCATGTTCATGGTCGAGAAGGGCACGCCGGGTTTCCGCGTCGGCCGCGCGCTCGACAAGACCGGCTGGCGCAGCTCCGACACTGCCGAACTGATCTTCGAGGACTGCCGAGTGCCGGCCGAAAGCGTGCTGGGCGAGCCCAATCGCGGCTTCTATTCGATCATGGCCAACTTTCAGACCGAACGCTTGGTGATTGGCGCCATGGCGATGGCCGAGGCGCGCGAGGCGATCAGACTGACCTTCGAGTACGTCAACCAGCGCACGGCCTTCGGCGCGCCCCTGTGGGAAAAGCAGACGATCCGCCAGCGTTTGTCGCGGCGCCTGGCCGAAGTCGAAGCGGCCCGCCAGCTCGTGCATCACACTGCCTGGCTCGATGCCGACGGCCGCGATTGCGTGGCCCAGGTCTCGATGGTCAAGGCGCTGGCCGGCGATCTGGTCAACGGCGTGCTCTACGACTGCGTGCAGTTCCATGGCGGCATGGGCTTCGTGCGCGAGACCGCCGTCGAGCGCATGGCGCGCGATGCCCGGGTGCAGTCGATCGGTGGCGGCGCCTCGGAGGTCATGCTGGAGGAGATAGCCAAGCGGTTCGGCCAGGCCTTGTCAGAGTGATCGCCACATCGCATCTTGGCCGGCAATGAGCGAACCGCGCTATTGGGAAGACTACGAAGTCGGTCAGAAGTATCCGCTGGGCTCCACGAGCTTCACCGAGCAGGAGATCGTCGAGTTCGGGCGCCAGTACGATCCGCAGCCCTTCCATGTCGACGAGACCGCCGCGAAGGCCTCGCTGTTTGGAGGCCTGATCGCCTCGGGCTGGCACGTCGCGTCCAAGATGATGCGGCTGTTCGTCGACAACTACGTCGATCGGCGAACCGCACTCGGCTCGCCCGGCCTCGACGAACTGCGCTGGCTCAAGCCGGTGCGGCCGGGCGACACGCTGACCGGCTGGGTCGAGTGTGCGGCCAAGGTGCCTTCCAGGAGCAAGCCGCAGCTCGGTGTCATCCACGAGCACTGGACCGTCACCAACCAGAACGGCGAGGTGGTGATGACGACCAAGGGCATCAATATGGTGCGCCGGAGACCGGCGTGAGCCGTGCGGTGAAGGGACTCGACCATGTCGTCGTCATGGTCGACGGCATCGACGCCGCGCAGCGCGCCTATCAACGCCTCGGTTTCCTGGTCCAGCCGCGCGGTTTCCATACGAAGTTGGGGACCGCCAACCATCTCATGATTTTCGAGCGCGACTATTTCGAGATCCTGGGGATCGTCGAGCCGACGCCGTTCAATGCCGAGCGGCGCGAATGGCTGAAGAGCGGCGGCGGGCTGGCCAATGTCGCCCTGGCGACCGACGGCGCCGACCTCGCCTGCGACGCTTTCAAGGCGGCCGGTCTCAACCCGGATGCACCCCTGTTCTTCGACCGCGCCGTCGAGGTCGCCGGCAAGGCCGAGCACGCCCAGTTCCGTACGGTGCGAATCCCGAAGACCAATATGCCGGTGGTCGGCTTCTTTGTTTGCGAGCACCTCACGCCGCAATTCGTCTATCGGGCCGAATGGGCTAGGCATCCCAACGGGGCCCGCGGGATTGCCGGTGTGACCGTCATCGCCGAGCAACCGGCCCAATGGCAGGCCGAGTTGGAGAAGTATTTCGGCGCCGGATCGGTCAAGCGCGAGGGTGGGGGCTTGATCGCCGATACCGGCACCCAGCCGGTGCGCTACATGAGCCGCAACGACTTTTCGGCACGCTATCCCGGCGTTGCGCCGGTGCGTCCGGGCGACCATCCGGCGCTGCTCAGCCTGCGCGTCGACAGCCTCGCCGCGTGCGAGGAGCTGCTCGGCAGCAACGGCGTGGAGGCAATCAAGCCCGACGGCGCCCGCCTGCTCGTGCCACCCTCGCAAGCCGCGCATCTCACCATCGAATTCGTCCAATGAGCTTCGACCTTGCCGATCGTGGCATCTATGGCTTCGCCACGTCCGAACATCTGCGATTTGCCGATCTCGACGCCAACGGTCACGTCAACAACGGGGCATTCATCGAGCTTCTGGAGAACGCGCGCGTGTCCTATCTGCGTCAGGTCGTGCGCTCGGGTCTGCCGCGCTTCAGGCTGGTGATCGGCCGCATCGAGGCCGACTTCAAGCGACAGATGTTCTTTCCCGGCTCGGCGACCGCCTGCGCACGCCTCGTGGAGGTCCATGGTCGCAAGGTGGTGATCGGCCAGGCCTTGTTCGACGCGGAGGGCCAATGCACGGCGGTGCAAAAGGTCATCATGGTCTCGCTGAACGAGGAAACGCATCGCAGCATGCCGTTCGACCCGGTCGTGCGGACGGTTCTCGAACGCATCGCGACGTCCAAGGATGGTTTGCCCGAATGAACAGACTTGTCCCCGAAGGGTTTCGTGAACTCCGGGTCAGCGACGACTTCGTCGGCCTGATCGGACCGCTCTGGTACAAGGCCGAAGGCGAGCGCCTGCGCGTCGGCCTGCCGCTCGAGAAACGGCATGGCAATCCGATGGGCTGGGCGCATGGCGGCTTGCTGGTGACCGTGGCGGACATGGTCATGGGCGCCGGGTCGGGACATGTCACCGGCATTCGCTGGCCCCATCCCACGGTATCGCTGTCGACCGAGTTCGTGCGCGGCGCCAAGCTTGGCCAGTGGCTCGAGGGCAGCGCGCGCGTCGCCCGTCGGACCGTCAATTTCTGCTTTTGCAGCTGCGACCTGGTCTGCGGCGGCGAGATCGTTCTCGTGGCGTCGGGCGTATTCAAGGTGCCCGACGTCGACAAAATCCCGGAGGCAATGCGTGCCAAGGTGATGGGCAAATGGAGTGAGGCCGGTTAACGCCTCTTCTTCCGGTAGATCTTGTAACGCTCGATGTCCATCAGGTGCTCGTAGTGTTCGAAGGCATCGGCGAAGGTCTTGTTTTGCTGAAAGTACTCGAGGTAGTCGAACACCTTGCCCTGGCAGCGCGGCATGCCCGGAATGGTGTCGAGGATCAATAGATCGGGTTGGCCCTTGGCGAAGTCCTCGGACACCGCATCGAACACGAATTTCTCGGTGTCACCCATCGTATCGGGGGCGTTGTAGAGAGCCGGAAAGTCCTCGCAATCGGCATAGACGCCCTGCACCACCCACATCGTGAGGAAGCGCATGGTCATGTTGCCGTTGAGGTAATTGAGCATCGGCCAGAACGGGTAGATGCCCGGCGACAGCGTCATGATGGTGCGGTGCGGCGCATTCTGCTCGACGATGTGGCGCAGGATGCCGCCGATCGAATCCTCGTACTGCCGCTGCTTGTAGAACGGCGGCGTGTAGAGCGCGGCCTGGAAATAGAGCAGCACGATCAGCGTGGCGGAGATCACCGCCACCGGCAGGCGATGGCCGCTGCGGCTGATCGGCAGATAGCGGTCGATGGTCTGCGACAACGTGAGTGCGGCGAGCAGGATGGCGGCCGAAAGCGCCGGCAACACGTGGTAGGGCCAACCCTTGGCCTGCAGGACCGCCGACAACGCCGCGCCGATACCGTAAGCGAGCAGCGCGCGGGCGGCCAGCGTGTGGGTCAGGAACACCGCGAAGGCGCCGAAGATCAGCAATGCCAGCAAGGTCGGTCCCATGACATTGCTGAACAGAACCTGCAGCCAGCTCGCATCGCCGATCGGCTCGTAGGATTCGAGTGCCAGCGGCATGACGAACAAGCCGTATTGCGAGAACACGGTGAACATCAGCACGAGGTGGCCGGCGGCTACGGCCAATATCGACCACGGGATCACATCGCGCAGACTGGACCGCCAGCCACGATGGATGAGCAGATAGAGCTCGACGGCAGCCGGTATGGCGAGGAAGTAGGGCTTGAGCGCAAACGCCACACCCGCCACCAGGCCAATGGCAAGCGCGCTGCCCAGGCGCAGTTGAACTCTTTCGGCACGCGCCATGGCAGCGAACAGATAGGGAGCGGTGGCGACGAACAGGATGTGCTCGCGCTGGCCGAAATGCTCGTTGGGCAGCACCGTGAACAGGAACAGCAGCACCGGCGGCAGCAGGCCTTCGGTCAGCGCGTGATCGGCCGAGGGCACCAGCCGCACGAGCCTTTGGCAGGCTACGAACGAGGCGACGATGCCGGTGACGACCCAGGCGGTGAACCAGAAGGTCACAGTGCCCGGCAGGATCTTGGCCGTCAGCACCGGCAAGGCGTGGACGATGAAGGTGAGCGGCAGGTTCTCGTCGATAATGTCGACGTAGAGCCTGTCGCCGCCGATCCAGCGGTCGGAGACATAAAGGATCGCGGCGACGTCGTGGTTGAGGGGCGGGAAGAAATAGCCTGCCAGCCAGAACATCGGCAGGGCGAAAAGGGGGATCAGCAGCAGCCGCTCGACGTGCGGCGAGAGTTTCGGTGGTTTGGTCGCGGCGGTTGGCAAGGCGCAATCAAGATATCATAAGCGGTGAAAAACATTCCTCCCCATCAGCATGGGGAGGCGGAGACCTCGCGGAATGGAGCGCCATGAGTACGAGCGCATGCATGCGGTCGAAGATCGCATGTGGTGGTATCGCGGCTTGCGCCGGCTGGCGGCCGGCGAGATCGCGCGCGCCCTCGGCCGTTCGGCCGCCGAGGGCCCGGTGCTCGATGCGGGCTGCGGAACCGGCGGGATGCTGGCGCGGCTGGGTCCGATGGTAGCTGGCCGGCCGACCTTCGGCCTCGAATTCGACACCGTTGCCGCAACCCTGGCCGCGACGAAGAGTGGCCGGCCGATCGTGGCAGGCTCGGTCAACCAAATGCCGCTCGGCGATGGCGCGCTGGCGGGCTACCTCTCGCTCGATGTGCTCTGCCATGGCGGGGTCGAGCCCGGGCGCGCTCTGGAGGAGGCCCGGCGCTGCCTGAGGCCGGGGGCGGTCGCGTTGTTCAATCTGCCGGCCTATGCCTGGCTGTTGTCGGCGCATGACAGGCACGTGCACAATGTACGGCGCTTCACTGCCGGCCAGGTGCGTGAGTTGCTGATCGGCCATGGTTTTCGAATTGTGAAATCGAGCTACTGGAACACCTTGCTGTTTCCCCTGATGCTGCTGCACCGCCTGATCGGACGCGACGCCGCCGAAAGCGACGTGCGCGACTTCCCGCGCTGGCTCGACGCGCTGTTCTCGGCCGCTCTGGCGCTCGAGCGTGCCGTCATCGCCGCCGGCATCGCCTTGCCGTTCGGCGGCTCCCTGATGATCGTGGTGACGCGAGATGCATGAGCCGGTTGCCCTTTCCGTCGTCGTTCCGGTCTATAACGGGGCCGCCACGGTCGGCGAGTTGGTGAGCGCGTTGCGTGCGCTGGACATCGCGGGCGGACTGGAGATCGTACTGGTGGTCGATGGCAGCCCCGACAACAGCCTCGAGGTCTGCAAGAAGCTCGCGGCCGAACCGGGGGCGCCAGTCGTCCTGCTGAGTCTCAGCCGCAACTATGGCGAGCACAATGCGGTGATGGCGGGATTGGCGCGCGCACGCGGCAGCTACGCAATCACCATGGACGATGACCTGCAGAACCCGCCCGGCGAGGTGAAGCGCCTGTTTGAACATGCCCGCGACGGCGGTTACGACGCAGTCTACACGTACTATGACGAAAAGAAGCACGCGGCCTGGCGCAACGTTGGCAGCCGTTTCACCAACTGGTGCGCCGATCACCTGATCGACAAGCCCAGGGGACTCTATCTCTCGAGCTTCCGCTGCCTGTCGGCCTTCGTGCGCGAGCAGATCACCGCGGGCTACGAGGGGCCCTACCCCTATGTCGACGGCCTGGTGTTCCAGGTGACGCAGAATGTCGGAAGGCTCCAGGTCTCCCACCTGCCGCGCGCCGAGGGGCGCTCGAACTACACGATCGCCCGCCTGTTCAGGCTGTGGCTGTCGATGTTTTCGAATTTCTCGGTCATCCCGCTGCGGTTCGCGACGCTCTTCGGCATCGCCTTCGGTGCGTTGGGCGCACTGGCTGCGGTGATCGTCATTGTCGAGGCCATCTCCGACAACAAGCCGCCACAGGGCTGGGCGTCGCTGATGGTGGCGGTGCTGGTGCTGGCCGGCGTGCAGCTCATCGTGGTCGGCCTGATTGGGGAATATCTCGGCCGCATGTTTCTCGCCGTCAATCGCAAGCCGCAGTATCTCGTGCGCGAGGTCTTTACCCGCGGTCCGGACGGCCTTCAGGTCGAGCGTCCGCGCGCCGATACCAAGGCTGCTGGTCAGCCCTATCGCCTGCCCCCAACGGAGTCCTGAACGATGATGATCTACTACGTGGTGTTGGGCGTGGGCATCCTGGCCGGCATCGCGGGGCAGATGCTGCTCAAGGCGGGTGCCGATGCGCCGAGCCTCGTTACCCAGGTGATGCGGCCCTCGACCCTGGCAGGCCTGGCGCTCTACGGATCGGCCGCCTTCCTTTACATCTTCGCATTGCGCAAGATCCCGGTTTCCGTTGCCTTTCCGAGCGTGTCGCTGTCCTACGCGATCGTGGCCGTGCTCGGGCACTTCCTGTTCGGCGAGCCGTTTGGCCTCAAGCAGATTGGCGGCATCGCGCTGATCATGGGCGGCGTGGCGCTGATCAACCAGGCATGAAGGTGTGTCCATGAACTACGAGCAGATCACTTACGAGGCCAGGGACGGTGTCCTTACCGTCACGTTGAATCGACCCGACAAGCTGAACGCCTTCACAGGCCGGATGCTGTCGGAGCTGCTGGATGCCATGGACCGCGCCGACCGAGACGACGACGTGCGCGCCGTGGTGTTTACCGGCGCCGGCCGCGGCTTCTGCGCCGGCGCCGACCTTTCCGGCGGGGCCAACACCTTCAACGCCGAGAACCGCGGCCCCGTCGATCCGGGGCTGGACGGCCATCGCGATGGTGGTGGCCTGTTCACGCTGCGTCTGTTCGACCTGCTGAAACCCACCATCGCCGCCTGCAATGGCCCGGCCGTCGGCGTGGGTATCACCATGCAGCTCGCCATGGACGTGCGCCTGGCGTCGGAGGCGGCGCGCTACGGCTTCGTGTTCACCCGTCGCGCCATCGTCATGGAGGCCTGCTCGAGCTGGTTCCTGCCGCGTCTTGTCGGGCCGCAGCAGGCGCTGGAGTGGGTGATGACGGGACGCGTCTTTGCCGCCGAGGAGGCGCTGCGCGGCCGTCTGGTGCGTTCGATTCACAAGCCGGAGGAGTTGCTCCCGGCAGCCTATGCGCTGGCCCGCGAGATCGCCGACAACACCGCGCCGGTCTCGGTGGCGCTCAATCGCCAGATGATCTGGAAGATGCTGGGCGCCGAGCACCCCATGGAGGCGCACAAGGTCGATTCCAAGGGAATCTATGCCCGCGGCAAATCGGCCGACGTGAAGGAGGGCGTCGTGGCCTTCCTGGAGAAGCGTCCGGCGCGTTTTCCGATGAAGGTCAGCGACGGAATGCCCGCGTATTTTCCGTGGTGGCAGGAACGCCCATTCAAGTAAGTTGGGCAGAACAAAGAGTTCTGGAGGACGCAATGATCACGCGCACTTTGCCGCGCCGCGCCATATTGGCTGCAGCTCCCGCCCTCGTCGCCGCTCCCTACGTGGCGCGCGCCCAGACGGGCAAGCCCGAGAAGAGCAATGTCGTGCTCGCGGTGGGCGGCAAGTCGGCGTTGTACTACCTGTCGCTTACCATTGCGGAGCGGAAGGGCTTCTTCAAGGAGCAGGGGCTCGACGTCGAGATCAATGACTTCCAGGGCGGTTCGAAGTCGCTCGAGGCCCTGATGGGCGGCAGTGCCGATGTGACGGCCGGCGCCTACGAGCACACGATCCGCATGCAGCAGCGCGGCCAGCCGATCAAGGGATTCGTGTTGATCGGCCGGGGCATGCAGATCGCGATCGGCTTGCGCAAGGAAGTCGCCGACAAGGTCAAGGGACCGGCCGACATCAAGGGCCTGAAGTTCGGCGTGAGCGCCCCGGGTTCTTCGACCCACATGCTGTTGCTGAGCTGGGCGGCCAAGGGCGGGCTCAAGGCGTCCGACGTGGTCGCGATCGGCGTCGGGGCCGGCGCGACCGTGGTCGCCGCGATCGAGAAGGGGCAGGTCGATGGCGTTTCCCAGACCGATCCCGCGCTCACCATGCTGCAGGACAAGGGCCTGATCGAGGTCAAGGTCGACACCCGCACGACGAAGGGCAATCAGGAGGTGTTCGGGGGCGCGTTTCCGGCCGCCTGCCTCTACGCCCAGCCGGGCTTCCTCACCAAGACTCCCAACACCGCGCAGGCCCTCGCCACTGCCATCGTGCGCGCCGACGAATGGCTGCAGACTGCTTCGCCGGCCGACGTGGCGAACGCGGTGCCCGAGAGCTATCTACTCGGCGATCGCGCGATCTACGAGAAGTCGTTCGCCGGCGTGCGCGAGACGATCTCGCCGGACGGCATGATGCCGGACGGCGCGCAGGACAATTGCCTAAAATTCCTGATCGAGGCCGATCCCAAGCTGGCCGCCGACCGAGACAAGATCAAGCTCGCGGACACCTGGACCAACGAGTTCGCGCAGCGCGCAAAGAAGCACGCCTGAGTCGGTCGTGGCGACCGTTGCGCCCGCGCTGGCGCTTGACGACATCACCTGCCGCTTCGCGGGCCGTGACGGCGGCGACGCCTACACCGCCGTCGCCAGCGCGACGCTGCGCGTCGACGCGGGCGAGTTCGTGTCGGTCGTGGGGCCGACCGGGTGCGGCAAGTCCACCCTTCTGAACGTCGCCGCCGGCCTGCTCGGGCCGTCATCCGGCACCGTTACTGTCTTCGGCGAGGAACTTGTCGCGGCGCGCGGCGTCAACCGGCGTGCCGGCTACATGTTCCAGGCCGATGCGTTGATGCCGTGGCGGACCGGCCTCGACAACGTGGTTGCCGGGCTGGAGTTTCGTGGCGTGCCGCGGTCGCAGGCGGTGGGGCAGGGCGAGGCGTGGCTGCGCCGTGTCGGCCTCGCGGGATTCGGTGATCGCTATCCGCACCAGATGTCTGGTGGCATGCGCAAGCGGCTTGCGTTGGCCCAGACCCTGATTCTGAGCCCCGACATTCTCCTGATGGACGAACCGTTCTCGGCGCTCGACGTCCAGACTCGCCAGCTCATGGAAAACGAGCTGTTGGCGCTATGGGCCGAGGATCGCAAATCCGTGCTCTTCATCACCCACGATCTCGAGGAAGCGATCGCGCTCTCCGATCGCGTGGTCGTGCTTTCGGCCGGACCCGGCACCCGGCCGATCGGCGACTTCAGGATCGACCTGCCGCGACCGCGCGACGTCTCGGAGATTCGCATGACGCCGGCCTTCCTGGCGCTCCACAAGGAAATATGGGCGGCCATGAAGGAAGAGGTGCTGAAGGCCTATCGGCGCCAGAAGGCGGCGTGAGGTGAAGCTCAGGGCGCTGCAGCTGGCAGTCTTCGTCGCGTTGGTGCTGCTTTGGCACGTGCTGACGGAGCCGGGTCTGTTCCCGAATTTCTTCTTCGAGCAGGACAACCGCGCCGCCTTCTTCTTCGGCGAGCCGGCCAAGGTGTTCTGGGTGATCGTCGACTGGTTTACGACCGGCGAGATCTTCCGTCATCTCGCCTTCACGCTCCTCGAGACCGTGCTGGGGTTTGCCATCGGCGCCATGCTGGGCCTCGGCATCGGCTTGTGGCTCGCTCTCTCCCACACCGCTTCGGCGGTGATGGAGCCCTATATCAAGGGCTTCAACTCGATGCCGCGCGTCGTGCTGGCGCCGATCTTCGCGGTGTGGTTTGGCCTCGGCATCTGGTCGAAAGTGGCGCTCGGCGTCACGCTGGTGTTCTTCGTGGTGTTTTTCAACGTCTACCAAGGCGTACGCGAGGTGAGTCCGACGTTGCTGGCCAATGCCCGCATGCTCGGAGCCTCGCCCCGCCAGCTGCTGCGCTCGATCTACCTTCCTTCGGCCATGAGCTGGGTGTTCGCGAGCCTGCACAATGCCGTCGGCCTGGCATTCGTGGGCGCGGTGGTCGGCGAATATCTCGGCTCCGCCCAGGGCGTCGGCTACCTGATCCTGCAGGCCGAGGGCACGTTCGACATCAATACCGTGTTTGCCGGCATCCTCGTGCTGACAGTCTTCGCCCTGGTCCTCGACGGTATCGTGGGCGTGATCGAACGCCGCCTGATGACCTGGCAACCCAAGGCCAGTGAAACCGAAAAGGTATGACCGAGGCGAACGTCTCGGCCGCAGCGGGAGATTTCAACGGCCGGTGAAACGCGCCGCGCGCTTCTCCAGGAAGTGCGCCACGCCTTCCTTGAAATCGGCGGTCCGGAAGGAGAGCGCCATCTCGTGGTTGGCCTGCACGGTGGCTTCGGCCAGCGTCTGGAACTCGGCTTCCCAGAGCTGGCGCTTCATCACCGCGACGGAACGCGGCGAGACGGTATCCGCCATCAGACGAGCATAGGCGCGGGTCTCGGCCATCAGCTTGTCGTCGGCAATGACCCGGCTCACCAGGCCGAGGGTCAGCGCCTCCGGGGCACGGAACTTGCGGGCGGAGCAGAGGAGATCCAGGGCCGCGGGCAGGCCTACAATCCTGGGTAGCAGCCAGCTGACCCCGTGTTCCGCGATCAGGCCGCGCTGGGCGAATGCCGTGGTAAAGACCGCCGATTCCGCGGCAAAGCGCAGATCGGCATAGAGCGGAATCACGAAGCCAAGTCCCGCCGCCGGCCCGTTGATGGCAGCGATGATGAATTTCGGAATAGCCGGAAAGTACGAGTAGGGCATGCGGAATTCAGCGAGTGTGCTGGCATCGCGCAGATCGACTGCAGTATCCGTGCTGCGATCGACCGGGGCGCTCGCGCTTCCGCTGCCGATGGCCTGCAGCCCGCCCATGTCGGCGCCGGCACAGAACCCGCGGCCTGCCCCGGTCAGGATAATGGCGCGGACCTCGGGATCCGCCCCGGCTTTTTGCATCGCGTCCTTGAGGTCAAAGTGCATCTGGCGCGTCCAGGCATTGAGCTTTTCCGGACGGTTGAGCGTGATGGTGCAAATACGGTCGGCCACGTCATAGAGCACCGTCTCGTAGGCTGCAGCGGCAATCATCGCGGGCTTCCTCCTGTTGTGCATTTTTGTGCATCGCATGATGGGCAAAAGGAGGCGACGATACAAATGGACCCAAACGTGCGTGAGGGCGGCGGACGAAAATGGCCGCAGGCAAACGATTCGTGTTATCCTGCCCGATCAATGAAATTGCGTATCAGAGGTTAGGAAATGGCGACGAGGGAATTCGGCCACCCCAATGAAATGCACAAGTACGTGGGTCAGGAGATCGGCGTCAGCGACTGGGTCGAAGTCACACAGGACCGGATCAACCAGTTCGCCGACGCAACCGGCGATCATCAGTGGATCCATGTCGACGTCGAGCGGGCGAAGAAGGAACTGCCGGGTGGCAAGACGATCGCCCACGGCTTTTTGACTCTGTCGCTCATCCCGATGCTCAACCACCAGATCTCGCACATCAACAACGTGCGCAACGGCATCAACTACGGCTGCAACAAGGTGCGATTCACCAGCCCCGTGCCGGCCGGCGCCAAGGTGCGCGCCCGTACCAAGCTCGTGGCGGCCGATCCGATGGACGGTGGCGGGGTGCGCCTGACCAACCAGGTCACCATCGAGATCGAAGGACAGCAGCGTCCGGCGTGCGTCGCCGAGACGATGTCGATCGTCTACGGCAAGTAGGGGCGGCGTTGCTCAAGCGCGAAGAACTTACGACGGAGCAGATCGAGCAGATCGTCTCCGATGCCCGCAAGGCCGGCTACGACTTCTTCCTGACCGCAGAACAGCGCGAGGCGAGCCTCAATGAGGCGTTGGCACGCTACACGCCCGGCGAAGAGGCATGGGTGTTTGCTTACGGCTCGTTGATGTGGAACCCGGCCATCGAGTTTGCCGAGCAGCAACCATGTCTTGTCGAGGGTTGGCGCCGTTCCTTTTGCTTCTGGCTGCCGATGGGCCGCGGCACTCCCGAACTGCCGGGTCTGATGCTGGCCCTGGAGCGTGGTGGCAGCTGCGAGGGCATTGCCTATCGGCTGGCGCCGGAACAGGTGCGCAGCGAACTCGGCTTGCTATGGAATCGCGAGATGCTGGCGGGGGTCTACAAGCCCTATTGGGTGCCGGCCAAGCTGCGTGACGGCCGCACGGTGACGGCCGTGACCTTCGAAGTCGATCCCCAGCATTGCCAGTATTGCGGCGATCTGCCGATGGAGCGGGCGGCCCATCACATCGCTTTCGCCGAAGGCCGCCGGGGCGCCTGCCGCGACTATCTGGCGAACACCGCCGCCCACGCGCGCGCGCTCGACATTCACGATCCCTATATCGAGGAACTGGTCCGGTGCGTGGGACGCCTGCGCGGCGAGCAGATCGAGCCAACCGTTCCGCCCATCAACGGCGTGGCTGCCGGCGAGGCCTAGTGCGAGGGTCCGCGTAGGCACCCGCGTCTCGAAATTCTCATGACGGCGATACGGCGCCGCTGCAGTCGCTGTGACATAGTGGCCGCGTGCCGAGACTTGTCGCCCGTTGGATAGCGCTGCCTCCAAATCTGCGCGGCATTCTCTGGGTTGGGCTGTCGGGGCTGCTGTTCTCCCTGCTCAACGTTTTCACGCTGATCCCCGCGCAGCATCTCAACTCCTACGTCATGGCGTTTCTTCGCTACTGCGCGGGAACGCTGATCCTGCTGCCGCTGATCATGCGGATCGGACTGCACCGGTCGTTCCATTCCCACCGCAAGGGACTGCACGTCGGGCGCGGCATGATTCACGCCTGCGGCATGTTCCTGTGGTTCGCGGCCCTGCCGCTCACCAGCCTGGCCGAGATCACCGCGTTGGGCTTTACCGGCCCGATCTTCGTTACCATCGGCGCTGCGCTGTTCCTCGGCGAGAATGTGCGATTGCGGCGCTGGGCTGCCGTGCTGGTCGGATTCGGCGGCGCCATGATCATCATCCGACCGGGCTTCGCCACGATCGGCATCGGGGCGATCTGCGTCCTGGTCTCGACGCCGATCTTTTCGGCTTCCAATCTCATATCGAAGGCGCTTGCGCGCACCGACGGCGCGGAGACCATCGTGATCTGGCAGCATATGGTCATCGTCCTGTGTGCCGCGCCGATTGCCTTGTGGTTCTGGCAGTGGCCGGTGTGGACCGACATCCTGTGGTTCTTCGCCGCCGGCTTGTGCGGCACCGCGGGCCATATCTGCCAGCAGCGCGGCTATCAGATCGCCGAGATCACGCTGTTGCAGCCGATCGGCTTCCTGTCGTTACTCTGGAACACGTTGCTGGGCTTCTTTCTGTTCAGCCAGCAGCCCGACGTCTGGACCTTCGTCGGCGCGGCGGTGATCTTTTCCAGCGCGATGTACATCTCGCATAGGGAGGCGGTGCGCCGCGCCAGGATCAAGAGTGCGTTGGGGCCGGCCGGGCCGGCGACCTAGAGCGATTTCCGGTCGGGTGATGGTTGTCGAGGGAATATGCTCTGGCGGCGCAGTTCAGCCGCCGGTCACACTCATATGACGGCGCACGGCGGGCGCCGAATGACGGCGATCGATGATGAAGTCGTGCCCCTTGGGCTTGCGCGCGATGGCATCGGCAATCGCCCGGTCGAGCAGTTCGTCGCTCTCCGATGCACGCAACGGCGCCCGGAGGTCGGCCGCATCGTCCTGGCCCAGGCACATGTAGAGGGTGCCGGTGCAGGTGAGCCGCACGCGGTTGCAGCTCTCGCAGAAATTATGGGTGAGAGGCGTGATGAAGCCGAGCCGACCGCCGGTTTCGCCGACCGTGAAGTAGCGCGCCGGCCCACCGGTGCGGTAGTCGGTCTCGATCAGGTTGAAGCGCTTGGCCAGGTCGGCGCGGACCAGCGACAGCGGCAGGTACTGGTCGAGCCGGGCGTTCTCACCCAGTTCGCCCATCGGCATGACCTCGATCAGCACCAGGTCCATGCCGCGGCCATGGCTCCAGCGGATCAACTCGTCGAATTCCGTGTCGTTCACGCCGCGCAGCGCGACGGCGTTGATCTTGATCCTGAGGCCGGCCTGCTGGGCGGCGTCGATGCCGCGCATCACCTGGTCGAGGTCGCCCCAGCGCGTCAGTTCGCGGAACTTGGCGCTGTCGAGCGTGTCCATCGACACGTTGACCCGCTTCACTCCGATCGCCGCCAGCTCATTGGCGTACTTGGCAAGCTGGCTGGCATTGGTCGTGAGGGTCAGCTCCTCGAGGGCGCCGGACTCCAGATGCCGGCCCAGACCGCGGAACAGGCTCATCACGTTCTTGCGCACCAGCGGCTCGCCGCCGGTCAGCCTGAGCTTCTTGACGCCGCGCCGGATGAAGGCGCTGCACAGCCGCTCGAGTTCCTCGAGCGACAGGACCTCGGCCTTGGGCAGGAAGGTCATGTCCTCGGCCATGCAGTAGACGCAGCGGAAATCGCAGCGGTCCGTCACCGAGACGCGCAGGTAGGAGATGTGCCGGCCGAAAGGATCGATCATGACGGCTGGATAATGGGGACGCCGCAGAGTCGCTGCAAGGCCTGAAAACCCCTGAAATCCCTAGGAAGCCTGGTCTGCCGTCGGCAGA
>CAZHQA010000066.1:0-20308 GCA_964533955.1 uncultured Reyranella sp.
GGCGCGGCCGTACTTCTTGCGCTCGACCACGCGGCTGTCGCGGGTCAGGAAGCCGGCGGCCTTCATGGCGCCGCGCAGGGCCGGTTCGAACCTGGTGAGCGCCTGCGAGATGCCGTGGCGCACCGCGCCCGCCTGGCCCGACAGGCCGCCGCCGGAAACCGTGGCGATCACGTCGAACTGGCCATTGCGCTGGGTGACGTCGAACGGCTGCTGGATCACCATCTGCTGGGTCGGGCGCGCGAAGTAGACCTTCTGGTCGCGACCGTTGATCGTGATCTTCCCGGTACCGAGCTTCACCCAGACGCGGGCGACGGCGTTCTTGCGCCGGCCGGTCGCGTAGGCGCGGCCCTGGGCGTCGGTTTCCTTCTCGCGCACCGGAGCGGGCGATTGGACGCCGGCAACCGGCGCCTTCTTCAGTTCGGCAAAGGACGAAAGTTCGGTAGCCATGTTCAGCCGATCCTCGAATTCTTGCGGTTCATCGCGGCGACATCGAGCTTCTCGGGCTGCTGCGCCTCATGCTCGTGGGTCGGCCCCTTGTAGACGCGCAGGTTCTTCATCTGCGCCCGTCCCAACGGACCGCGGGTGATCATGCGCTCGACGGCCTTGACGATGACGCGCTCCGGGAAGCGGCCTTCCAGGCGCTTGCCCAGCGTCTCGCCCTTGATGCCGCCGGGATGGCCGGTGTGCCAGTAGAAGACCTCGCGCTCGGCCTTGCGGCCGGTCAGACGGACCTTCTCGGCGTTGATCACGACGATGTTGTCGCCGCAATCGACGTGCGGGGTGAACGAGGGCTTGTGCTTGCCGCGGAGACGCATGGCGATGATCGTGGCGAGCCGGCCGAGCACCAGCCCGTCGGCGTCGATCAGCACCCATTTCTTCTGCACGTCGGCAGCCTTGACGCTATTGGTGCGGGAACTGAGGGTCTGCATGGTTCTTTCTTCCGTGAGCGGCGGCTTATGGAGAGTGCCGAAGACAGTGTCAAGGGCGCCCATATTTCCTTTGGTATTTCAAAGCCTTAGATGAACGGTATTATGATACCGCATCCTAAATCGTTGTTTTAGCCTGCTTTTCTACTTACTTGGCGGGAGCGAATAAGTCACCGTGGCGTGCGCCACCGGCTCCTTCTTGCCATCGCTCCAGATGGTGAAATCGCCAACCGCCAGGCTCCTGCCGAGCTTCAGCAGCCTTCCCTCGCCGATCAGGTCGGCCGGCTCGGGCTTGCGCATGAAATTGATGTTGAGGTTGGTCGTCACGGCCAATGCCACCGGTCCGAGCCGCCCGAGCAGCAACAGGTAGAAGCCGAAATCCACCATGGCCATCAGGGTCGGCCCCGAGACCGTGCCGCCGGGCCGCAGGTTGCGGGTGTGCGTCGCCTGGCGCACGCGAATCGTCGTGTCGTCGAGATGCTCGATCTGCACATCGGCCGGCGCGTGCGGAAAGTGATCCGCCACCCATTTGTGCAGTTCCGCGATGGTCATCGCCGGCATGACGCACTGCCCCTCAGCCGGTAGAATGAACCCATGTCTGCCGCCCCCAACGAACCGGTCCTGCTGCGCCGCGACGAGGGACATGTCGCCATCCTGACGCTGAACCGCCCGCACGCCATGAACGCCCTCTCGGGCGAGCTTATAGACGCGCTGAAGGCGGAATTCGACAGGTTGGCGACCGACAAGGCCATCCGCTGCGTGATCATCGAGGCCAAGGGCCGGGCCTTCTCGACCGGCCACGACCTGCGCGAGGTGGCGTCGAGGCGCGACCATGCCTTCCATCACGACCTGCTGGTGCGCTGCTCGGCGATGATGCTTGCCATCAATCACCTGCCGCAGCCGGTGATCGCCAAGGTCCAGGCGGTCGCTACGGCCGCAGGCTGCCAGCTGGTCGCCGCCTGCGACCTCGCCGTCGCCTCGAGCGAGGCAACCTTCGGGACGTCAGGCATCAACAATGGGCTGTTCTGCGGCTCGCCGTCGGTGCCGGTCGGCCGCAATGTCGGTCCCAAGCGCGCGCTCGACATGCTGTTCACCGGCCAGATGATCGATGCCGCGACCGCGCTGCGCGACGGCCTGGTGAGCCGCGTCGTGGAGCCCGCCGAGCTCGACTCCGAAACGCTGGCGCTCGCCCGCCGGATCGCCGAACAACCGCCCGGCCAGATCTCCACCGGCAAGGCGATGTTCCACAAGCACATGGAGATGGATCTGGCGCAGGCCTACGCCTATGCGTCCGAATTCATGGCCGGCGCCATGCAGAGCGAAGATGCCCGTGCCGGCATCGATGCCTTCGTGAACAAGAAGCCCACGCCGAAGTGGACCGGGCGCTGACACTGTCGGCACTCCGATCGGACTAGCGGCAGATCCTTCGCTCCGCTCAGGATGACGGGCGGGAGTGGGCTTCCGCAATTGAGCCTAATTAGATGACTTGTCATCTATTGATAGGTCATCTATTCCTGCGCCATGCCCTCCCCCAAGACCTCCGGCCGCACTGCCTTTGGTGCGCTGCTGGGGCGCGCCTACCGCCAGTGGCGGCGCGCCGCCGACCAGCATCTGCGGCCGTTCGACCTCACCGAGGCGACCTGGCTGCCCCTGGTCCACATCGCGCGCGCGCCTGAGCCACCTCGCCAGAAGGATCTCGCCGCGTCCATGTTCGTCGACGGCTCCTCGGTGGTGCGCCTGCTCGACAATCTCGAGGCCGCCGGCCTGATCCAGCGCAAGGAAGGCGAGACCGACCGGCGCGCCAAGACCATCCATCTGACGACGCGCGGGCGGGCAATCGCCGACAAGGTGGAAACGGTGTCGCGACGCGTCCGAAATGACGCCCTTGCGGGCCTTTCGCGGAAGGACATCGAGACGACGGTCCGGGTGCTCCAGCAGGTCTGCCGCGCGCTGGAACGCGACTTGCACGCCGAGGCAGCATGAGCGCTCCCCTCTGGCTGCTGACGCTGATCACCTTCAGCGGCACCCTCGCCATGCACATCTTCGTGCCGGCGCTGCCCGAGGCGGCCCGAGCGCTGGGCGCCAGTCTCGGCGAGATGCAGCTCACCATGAGCGTCTACATCTTCGGCCTCGCGGTGGGCCAGCTCGCCTACGGCCCGCTGTCCGACCGATTTGGCCGGAGACCAGTGCTGGTGGCAGGTCTGTCGCTGTACACGCTGGCCGGCCTCGCCGCCTGCGTGCTCGACAACGTGCACCTGATTGTGATGCGACTGTTCCAGGCGCTGGGCGGCGGCGCAGGCATGGTGATCGGCCGTGCCATCGTGCGCGACACTGCGCTACCCCAGGAAGCCGCGCGAAGGCTGGCGACCATGAACCTGATGGTGGCGCTCGGACCGGGCGCTGCCCCCCTGATCGGCGGCGCACTGGCCACGGCATTCGGGTGGCGCTCCATCTTCTACGCCTTGGCCGCGCTCGGCTTTGTCAACGTCCTGTTTGCGCTGCTGCTTCTCCCCGAGAGCCATGCTCCCAAGCGCGACGACAAGACCGGCGGCCTTGCGCGCAACTACGGGCGATTACTGACGTCGCCGGCATTTCTTGGCTTCGCGCTCGGCGGCGGATGTGCCACCACGTCGATGTACGCCTTCATCAGCGTGTCGCCCTTCATCTTCGCCCATCAACTCGGCCGGCCGGACTACGAAGTCGGGATCTACCCGGCCATCCTGCTCGCCGGCGTGTGGCTCGGCAGCATGGCAGCGACCCGGCTGATCCCGCGCCTGCCGATCGACAAGCTCGCGGTGTGGGCGAACGCCTTCAGCGTCGTCGGCGCGCTGGTCTTTCTCGGTGTGGCGCTGTCGCACCATCTCACCGTGCTGCTGGTGATCGGCCCGATGTTCGTCTTTGGCGTGGGCGCGGGCATCGCCTCACCTGCCGCGCTGACCCAGGCGATCAGCGTCAATCCGCACGTGATCGGCTCGGCGTCAGGCCTCTACGGCTTCTCGCAAATGGGCGTCGGCGCCGTGTGCACGGCGCTGGTCGGCCTGGGCGGCGACCCCGCACTTACCGCCGCAATCATCCGCGCTGCGTGCGGTGTGATCGGACAGGCCTCGTTCTGGATCGCGCTGCGCTATCGGCCGAGCGCGCTTCCTCGGGTATAAGCGCCGCGCCTACTGGCGCCAGTCGGCGCCGTCATTCTGCTTGATGTGACCTTCGACCTGGCGCACGGCCGCGCGCCAGTCGGCCATGCCGAACTCCGGCGAAGCGCGCTGCGCCTTGGCGCGTTTGGCGTAACCCTCGATCACCTCAGTCTCGATCGGGTTGGGTTCTTCACCCAGGCCACGTGCAATGATCTCGACCTCGCAGGCGCGCTCCAGCATGTACATGCGCCGAAGGGCGCCTTGTACCGTGGCGCCGACCGTCAGCAGGCCGTGATTGCGCAAGATGACCGATTCGCCCTTCTGGCAAGTGACACCCAAGGCGTCGCACTCCTCCTGCGACGCCGGCATGCCGTAGTCGTGGTAGGCGAGTTCGTCATAAACGGCGAGCGCGTCCTGGCTGATTGGGCGCAAACCGTTCTTCAGCACCGAGACACCGGTGCCGGCGCGCGTGTGAGTGTGCATCACGCAGTTGGCGTCAGGCCGCGCCTTGTAGACACCGCTGTGGATCGTGAATCCTGCCGCGTTGAAGCTGCCGTTGGTGCTGTAGACCTTGCCGTCGAGGTCCATCTTGACCAGGCTCGACGCGGTGATCTCACCAAACAGGTCGCCGTAGTTGTTGATCAGGAAGCAATTGGGCTCACCCGGAATACGCACCGAGAGGTGGGTGTTGATCGTATCTGTCCAGCCATACAGCTCGCAGATGCGGTAGAGCGCGGCCAGATCGCAGCGCACTTGCCATTCGGCCTCGGTCATGTTCGGACGCTCGACATTCAGCGCAACGTTCATCGCGATCTCCTTGGACGAGCTTCAAGTCGTTTGTGCGGATTTTAGTGCAACTCCCGCGCCAGGGCGACTCTCCGCTATCCCCCGGTGCCGCATCGCGACAGCGATCCTCGGCATAGTATTTGCGTGCTAGTCTTGCGGGGAATTCACCCCCGGAGCGTGCGGTGCCTAAGCCATTTCATCTTGCGTGGTTCCTCCAAGGTTCGAGCGCCCAGGCCTGGGGAGAGGCCTGGACCGGCCACATCGGCGACAACTGGATGGTGCCGGAACTGTTCCTCAACATGGCCCGCTCCCTCGAGCGCGCCTGCTTCGACTACATCCTGCTCGAGGACTCCTCCTACGTCGGCGAGAGCTTCAACGGCTCGACCGAGATCTACCTCAAGAACGCCATCGCCGTGCCTCGCCAGGATCCGTCGGTGGTCGCCGCCCTGATGACCCAAGTCACCTCGCGCATCGGCATTGTTCCGACTTTCGGCACATACGCCTACCATCCCTACCTGCTGGCCCGCCTGGTCGCGACGCTCGATCAGGTATCGAGCGGGCGCATTGGCTGGAACGCCGTGACCGGCAGCTCGGACTTCGCCGCCATGAACTTCGGCATGCAGGGCATGCCCGAGCACGACCTGCGCTACGACATGGCCGACGAATACATGGAGGTCTGTCGCGGCCTGTGGGGTTCGTGGGAGCCGGGCGCGCTGGTTGCCGACCGCAAGAGCGGCGTGCTGGTCGACCCCACGAAAGTTCACGCCGTCAACTTCCAGGGCAAATACTTCAGCACGCGGGGCCCGTTGAACTCGGGGCCGGCCCCGCAGGGCCAGCCGGTCATCGCCCAGGCCGGCGGCTCGCCGCGCGGCCGCAAGTTCGCCGCAGCCCACGCCGACACAATCGTGGTTCACGTCAAGGGCATCGAGGCGATGAAGGCCTACCGGGAGGACGTGCACCGGCACATGGTGGCGCAGGGTCGCAAGCCCAGCGACTGCAAGGTCCTGTTCCTGGTCAATCCCATCCTCGGCGATACGATGGAGGACGCCTTCGAGCGCCGTAAGAGGCGGCTCGCCTATGCGAGGGAGCACATCGAGGAGCGCATGGCGCATTTCGGCAAGGTGACCAACATCGACTTCGGCAAGTTCGACGTCGACAAGCCGCTGCCCGATCACGTTACGACCAACGGCCACCAGCAGAATCTCGAACAGTATCGCAAGATCGCCAACGGGCGCTCGATCCGCGAGACCATGGCGAGCTTCAACAACGTCGATCTCTCGGTCGAGCTGTGCGGCACACCCGATGCAGTCGCGGCGCGCATGGGCGAGGTCATGGAGGAAGTGGGCGGCGACGGCTACCTGTTCTCCATGTCCAACGTCAATCGCCGCACCCTGGCCGAGATCGAGGACGGGCTGGTTCCCGCCCTGCAGGACCGCGGTCTGACGCGTAAGGCGTACGAGCACAAGCAATTCCGCGACAACCTTCTCGCCTTCTGAGGAGAAGCCAGATGTCCAAGCAGCGCTCTTCGAATCGTCTTGGCCGGCGCAGCGCGCTTGGCCTCGTTACCGCGGGTCTCGCCGCGCCGTTCGTTCTGAGGCCGGCCGGTGCCCAGCCCGCCTGGCCCGAGCAGACCACCATTCCCGACATCCTGAAGGGCTCGGGAGAGGTGCGCGTCGCGGGCTACGGCGGCACCATGCAGGAAGCCCAGATGAAGGGCTACTACGAGTCCTTCGAGCGGCTCTCCGGAATCAAGGTGCGACCCCTGCCGGACGCCAACCCGCCCAAGGTCAAGGCCATGGTCGACACCGGCAACGTCGAATGGGACGTGGCGCAGCTCAGCCGTGGCGCGATCATGAACCTCATGAAGACGGGCGACTACTTCGAGAAGATCGACTACTCGCTCATCGACGACGGAGTCGGCAAGGAATTTCGCTTCGAGTACGGCCTCGAAATGCTGGTGTGGGCGCAGGTGCTTGCCTATCGCACCGACGCCTTCAAGGGCGCCGTCCCGAGCGGCTGGGCCGACTTCTGGGACACCAAGAAATTTCCCGGGGACCGCGCCATGTTCGGCACGAGCGGCGGGGGATGGCCCGAGATGGAATTTGCGGCAATGGCCGCCGGCGTGCCGCCCGACAAGGTCTATCCGCTCGACGTCGACAAGGCGCTGGAGAGCTACAGCAGGATCAAGAAGGACGTCATCAAGTGGTGGGATACCGGCGCGGTGCCGATCCAGCTTCTGACCGACCGGGAAGTGACGATGACCACCGTATGGAACGGCCGCATGGCGGCGCTCCAGGCGGCAGGAGTGAAGGCCGAGATCAGCTGGAGCCAGGGCCTTTCCAAACGCGATGCCTGGGGCATTCCCAAGGGCGCCAAGAACAAGGTCAATGCGATGAAGTTCGTCGCCTTTTCGACCATGGCCATACCGCAGGCCCGCATCGCGCTCGGCATTCCCTACGGATCGGTCAACATCGATTCGAACAAGTACATCCCGCCGGAGCGGCAGGCGGTGTTGCCGAGCTCGCCCGAGATCAAGAAGCAACTGGTCAACTACAACTACGATTGGTGGATCGACAACCGCGAGGTGGTCATTCCGAAGTTCAACAAGTGGCTGCTGAGCTGACGTCCACGAACGGCGCAGGCCGCGGCGCTGCGGTAGCGCTGAGCGGGCTGGAAAAGAGGTTCGATCGCGTAGCGGCGGTCGATGGCGTATCGCTCGACATCCGCTCGGGCGAGTTCCTGACACTCCTGGGTCCGAGCGGGTCGGGCAAGACCACGACCCTGATGATGATCGCCGGCTTCGAGATGCCGACCGCGGGCGACATCGCCATCGACGGCACGTCTGTCGTCGCCATGCCGCCCTACCGCCGCAACATCGGCATGGTCTTCCAGAACTACGCGTTGTTTCCGCATCTCACGGTCGAGGAGAATATCGGCTTTCCGCTCAAGCAGCGCGGCGTGGCCAAGGCCGAGCGCGCCAGGCTCGTCGCCGAGGCGCTCGAGCTGGTGCACCTGCCGGGCTACGGCGGCCGCTATCCCCGCCAGCTCTCGGGCGGCCAGCAACAGCGCGTGGCGCTCGCCCGCGCCATCGTCTTCAAGCCGAGGCTGCTGCTGATGGACGAACCGCTGGGCGCCCTCGACAAACAGCTGCGCGAAAACCTGCAGCTCGAGATGCGGCGCCTGCACGCCGACCTCGGCATCACTTTCATCTACGTCACGCATGATCAGGAAGAGGCGCTGACCATGTCGGACCGCATCGCCGTCATGAACGACGGCAAGGTGGCGCAGGTCGGACGGCCGGAGGATCTGTACGACCGGCCGAGCAGCCGGTTCGTCGCGGGCTTCATCGGCGAGTCCAATTTCCTGCCGGCCACCGTGCGGGGTATCGAGGACGGGGTGGTGGTTGCCGAATGCGAGGGCGCACTCATCCGCGCCGTCTGCCCTGCCGTCCCGGCATGCGGCGAAAAGGTCACGCTGACGACGAGGCCCGAGCGCATTCGCTTCGCCGACGGGCTGACCAACGGCAGCACGTCGCGGAACCGGCTGAGCGTGACGGTGACCGAGGCGGTTTTCGCGGGCGAGCGCTGCCGCTACCTGCTGCACGCCGACGACGGAACCGCCATCGTGCTCAAGGAACCCTCGAGTGCCGCTATCCGACGGCGCTCGGTGGGCGAGCGGGCCGAGATCGCCTGGTCCATCGCGGACACGATCCTTGTCTGAGGCGAGCCACTGGGAACGCACCGTCGGGCGCCCAGTCGCAAGCGCGCAAGTGGGGCGATCCTTTTCAACCAGGGTGCGCGATTGGAATCGGCTGCCGCCCGCCCTGATACCGCTGCTGCTGGTGGCGCCGCTGCTGATCTACATGCTGGTGTTCTACGCCCTGCCGGTGCTCGCCATGCTGCTGCGCAGCGTCAACGAGCCCACATGGACGCTGGCGAACTACACGGCGCTGCTCGACGACCCGGTCTTCCTCAAGACCTTTTCGATCACCTTGAATACGGCGCTCGTCGTCACCGTGGCCACGCTGTTGCTGGGCTATCCCGTGGCTCTCGGACTGGTGCGCGCGCGCAGTCTGGCACCGCTGATCCTGATCGTGGTCCTGCTGCCCTTCTGGACTAGCGTCCTGGTGCGCAGCTACGCCTGGATGGTGCTGCTGGGCCGCCACGGTCTGATCAACGAGGCATTGCTCGCCGCCGGCCTGATCGAGCGGCCCATCCGCATTCTCAACACGACGCTCGCGACCCAGATCGCGATGACCCACATCCTGCTGCCCTACATGATCCTGCCGATCGCCAATGCACTCCGGCAGATCGATCCATCGCTGCTGCGGGCTGCGTCAGGACTGGGGGCCACGCCCTGGAATACCTTTCGTCAGGTGATCCTGCCGCTCTCGATGCCGGGCGTGGTGGCCGGTGTCCTGCTGGTGTTCGTGCTCTCTCTCGGCTTCTACATAACGCCGGCGATGGTCGGCGGACCACGCGACATTACCCTGTCGATGCTGATCGCCCAGTCGGTCGACCAACTCAACTGGAGCTACGCTGCAACGCTCGGAACGGTGCTGCTCGCCACGGCGCTCGCCCTGGTCGCCGCCGCCCAGCGACTGCCCGGCGTCGGTGACGCCTTTCGGACGAACATTCGATGAGCGCCGCCCGCTTCCTGCCCTGGCTGGTGGTCGGCCTGCTGCTGGCGTTTCTCGCCTTGCCGATCGTGGTGGTGTGCGTTGTCTCCTTCTCCTCGGCGACCTACCTCACCTTCCCGCCTCCGGCCTTCGGCCTGAAATGGTACGCGGCCTATTTCGGCAACGAGGACTGGCTGCGGCCGACCTGGCTCAGCCTGTGGGTGGCGACCGCCGTGGTCGTGCTGTCGACGATACTCGGCACGCTCGCCGCACTCGGCATCAAGCGCTTGCCGCGTCCGCTGCGCGTCGTGGCGACTGGCCTGATCCTCTCGCCGCTGATCGTGCCGGTGATCGTGGTGGCGATCGGTCTGTACTACGCCTACGCGCGCTTTGGCATGGTCGGCACGCCGATCGCCATGGTGCTGGCGCACACCTGCCTCGCCGTGCCCTTTGTCGTGACCAGCGTGAGCGCCAGCCTGGCCGGCATCGATCCCCGGCTCGAGCAGGCGGCGCTCAGCCTGGGCGCCACGCCGGGCGGCGCCTTCTGGCAGGTGACGCTGCCCCTGATCCGGCCGGGGGTGCTGGTCGGCGCCCTGTTCGCCTTCATCACCTCGTTCGACGAACTCGTCGTCGCACTGTTTCTTTCAGGCTCGGGCGCGGTCACGCTGCCGCGGCGCATGTGGGACGACTTGCGATTCCAGATCGACCCCACAATCGCCGCGGTTTCGACGCTGATCATCGTGCTCACGGCCGCGCTGATGTTCGGCGCGCACCTCTTGCGCCGGCGAATGGAACAGAACCGGACGGCTACTTCTTGAGCTTCATGACCTCGGCGAGAGTGTTCTCGACGTGCTTGTCGGGGTCGCGACTCGCATAGGAGTAGGCAATCTTGCCGTCGGGTGCGATCACGTAGGAGACGCGATCGGCGACCGCCGCCCCCGACTTCATCGTCAGCACGATGTCGTAGGCCTTGATGACCTTGAGGTCAGGATCGGCTGCGACCGGAAACTTGGCCGAGCATTCCTGGATCGAGAACTGGTGCAACGTCCCGATGTCGTCGGCCGACATGCCGATCAACGTCGCGCCAGCTTCCTTGAAGCGCCCTGCAGCCTCGGCGAACTCATGCGCCTCGGCGGTGCATCCCTTGGTGAAAGCCTTGGGGAAAAAGTAGAGGACCACCGGGCCCTTCTTGAGGGCATCAGCCAGGGAGAAGGTGAACTCCTCGCCACCCACTGCCGCCTGCGCGGTGAAGGTGGGCGCAGTGTCGCCCGGTTTCATGGCGGCGAAAGACGGCGTCGCGAGCAGGCCGGCCAGCACCAGGGCAATCGTGGCAGTACGCTTCATGATCTACTCCCGCAAAGGGTCGGGGCGATCATAGGCGACGGCACGGGCAGACGGTGTCACGTCATGGTGACTTCCACTCTCAGCCGACGTTCAATCCCTTCGTGAAGGTCGAGGGAACGACGCTCTTCACTGACTGTGCACGCTTGGCCAGCCAATAAGCCTGGGCTGGCGGCACCGAGCCGAACTGCCGATCGACGCCGAGCTTCTGAGCGGCATCCATCGGCCAATTGGGGTTGTAGAGCAGCTCGCGGGCCAGCGCGATCAGGTCGGCCCTGCCCTGCTGCAAGATCTCCTCGGCCTGGTCGGCATGCACGATCAGGCCGACCGCCATGCTCATGATGTCGGCGTCCTTCTTCAGGCGCTCGGCATAGGGAACCTGGTATCCGTAGGTCACGGGACCTGTGCTGACGACCGGCGAGCCGCGCATGCCGCCGGAGCTGCAGTCGATCACGTCGACCCCCTTGGGCTTGATGATCTTCGCCAGCGCCACGCTCTGGTCGGGGCCCCAACCTGCGTCGTCCTCGACGGAGAAGCGCACGAACAGCGGCTTCGAGGCAGGCCAGTGCGCCCGCACGCTCTCCACGACCTCGATCGCGAAGCGCATGCGATTGAGCTCGCTGCCGCCATACTCATCATTGCGCACGTTCGAAAAGGGCGAAAGGAACTGATGGATCAGGTAGCCGTGCGCCATATGGATGTCGAGCACGTCGAACCCGGCTTCATGGGCGCGCCGCGCGCCCTGCCCCCAGCGTTCGATCACTTCGGGAATCTCGTCGCGGGTCAGCGCGCGCGGCGCCGGGTCGCTTTCCGGAGAATTGATCCCGCTGGATGAGACGAGTTCCCAGCCTTCCCAATCCCAGACGTCGGGGGAGTTCTTGAGCGGCGCCCCGCCCTCCCATGGGCGGAAGCGCCGTGCCTTGCGCCCCGAATGGCCGAGCTGGATGCCAGGCACGGCGTTGTGCTGGCGAATGAAGTCGACGCAGCGCCTGAGGCCGGGAATGTGGGCGTCATCCCAGATGCCGAGATCGCCCACCGTGCCACAGCCCCGGCGCTCGACCTTGGTCGATTCCATGATCACCAGCCCCGCGCCGCCCGCCGCGTAGCGCCCGGCGTTCATCAGATGCCAGTCGGTCGCGAAACCCTTGTCCGCGGCATACTGGTGCATCGGCGCCACGACGACCCGGTTCTTGAGCGTCACGTCACGGATCGAAATCGGTTCGAACAGCTTGGGTCCAGCCATGTATATTCTCCAGATGGCCGCTGTGACTCACGACCGCTACGACGATGCCTACCTGCGCAAGATCCTGCGCGACACCAAGACAATCGCCATGGTCGGCTTGTCCGCCAACTGGAATCGTCCGTCCTATTTCGCAGCCAAATACCTGCTGGACCGCGGCTACAAGGTGCTGCCGGTCAACCCTGCCGCGGCCGGCCAGGAGATCCTCGGCCAAGCGGTCTATGGCTCGCTAGCCGAGCTGCCGATCAAGGCCGACATGGTCGACATTTTCCGCAATTCCGAGGCGGCCGGCCCGATCACCGACGACGCCATCAGGCACGGCGCCAGTGTCGTGTGGATGCAGCTCGGCGTGCGCAACGACGAGGCCGCCAAGCGGGCCGAGGCCGCCGGCCTGAAGGTCGTGATGAATCGATGTCCCAAGATCGAGCATTCGCGGCTGACCGGGTCGATCGAGTGGCACGGCATCGCCAGTGGCGTCATCTCCAGCAAGCGGCGGGCACTATGAAATTCGGCATCTTCGATCACATGGACCGCGCCAGTGGCAATCTCGGGCAGCAGTTCGAGGAAAGGCTGCGGCTGATCGAGCTCTACGAGAAAGCGGGCTTCCACGCCTATCACCTGGCCGAGCATCACGCCACGCCGCTCGGCATGGCGCCTTCGCCCAGCGTGTTCCTCGCCGCGGTCGCGCAACGCACCACGACGCTGCGCTTCGGGCCGCTGGTCTACACCGTGAACCTCTACCATCCGCTGCGCCTGATCGACGAGATCTGCATGCTCGACCAGATGAGCGGCGGGCGCCTCGAACTCGGCGTCGGCCGTGGCATCTCGCCCTACGAGGTGGGCTACTACGGCGTCGACCCGGCGACCGGGCCGGAGCGCTTCGCCGAGGCACTGGAGGTCATCCTGAAGGGCCTCACTGAAAAGCGCCTCGACCATTCGGGCAAATATTTCACCTTCAAGGACGTGCCGATGGAGATGCAGCCGCGACAGCGCCCTCATCCGCCGCTGTGGTACGGCGCCAACTCGCTGGAAAGCGCCGATCGGCTGGCCAAGCAGGCCTGCAACGCCGTGGTCGGAATGAAGGCCGAGGCCGTCGGCCAGTTCGCGGCGCGGTACCGCGCGGCCTGGAAGGCGCTGGGCCGCAAGGACGAAGAGATGCCGCTGATCGGGCTCAGCCGGCATATCGTGGTCGGCGACAGCGACAAGGAGGCACAAGGCGCCGCCAAACGGGCCTTTCTGCAGTGGTACGACGCGCTGATCCATCTCTGGCGCGCCCATGGCGTCGGCCTCCCGCGCCAGTTGATCCCGGAGAAATTCGAGGACGCCCTGGACCAGGGCTACATCATCGCCGGCTCCGCCTCGACGGTGCGTGAGCGCATGAAACGCGACAACGACATCGCCGGCATCAACTACTGTCTCTGCCGGCTGGCCTTCGGCGATCTGTCGTTCGAGGAGTCGAAGCGCTCGGTTGAATTGTTCGCCAGGGAAGTCATGCCCGCGCTTGCGGCACAATAGAGAAAGCCGGCGATGGAAGACATCGCCGGCCTGATGTGACTTTCACGCCTGCAGCCAATCGATTGCGGCAAGAGGCTCGCGAGCTCCACGTACGCCAGAACACGCGAGCCTCCGCCCCTCCCAGAGTTGCTCCTCGCTGTTTGCAGCGTCGGAGCGCCCCCCAAACTCGAGCCCAGGTACGACAAAGCCGGCGATGGTGGGGCCACCGCCGGCTCCGTCGAGAGAACGGGTTTACGCCGCCCGGGGAGATACAGCGACGAACCGCGTCATTCCCTCCCGATAGACTTTCATCAGCACCGGCTTCTTGCTCGCCTTGGCTTCCTTGAGCTTGGCGACCGCGTCCTTGGCATCGCCGACCTGATCGCGGCCGACCTGCTGCAGCACGTCACCCGCCTTGAGGCCCTGCTCCTCGGCCGGGCTGCCCGGCTCGACCGCGGCGATCAACGCGCCGTTGACCGAGTCCTTCAGGCCCAGCTGTTGGCGCATGTCGGGCGACAGCGGCGCCAGCGAGAAGCCGAAGGCACCGGGAGGAGCCTTCTCCGGCATCTTCTGCTCGTCGGCCTTGGCCTCCTTGGTCGCGGCACCGTCGCCGAGCTTGGCCGAAACGGTCATGTCCTTGCCGTCGCGCATCAGGCCGACCTTGACGGTGGAACCCGGCTGCGCGGCCGCGATGGTGCGGGTCAGTTCACGGACATTGGTGATGTCCTTGCCGTCGACGCTCTTGATCACGTCGCCCGACTTGATGCCGGCCTTCATCGCCGCGCTGTCCGGCTCGACCTGGGCCACCAGGGCGCCGTTGGATGAGCCGAGCGACAGGCTGCTGGCGATCTCGTCCGTAACCGGCTGGATCTGAACGCCGAGCAACCCGCGCTCGACCCGCCCATGAGCCTTGAGCTGGTCCACGACCGGCAGAGCCAGACTGGCGGGGATGGCGAAGCCAAGCCCGACCGAGCCGCCCGTCGGCGAGTAGATCGCGGTGTTGATGCCGATGACCTTGCCGTCCAGGTCGAACAGCGGGCCACCCGAGTTGCCGCGGTTGATGGCGGCGTCGGTCTGGATGTAGTCGTCGAACGGACCCGACTGGATGTCGCGGCCACGGGCCGACACGATACCGGTGGTCACGGTGCCGCCCAGGCCGAACGGATTGCCGATCGCCATCACCGGCTGGCCGACGCGCACTTTGCCGGCGTCGCCGAACTGCACGTAGGGCAGCGCCTTGTCGCTCTCGACCTTGAGCACGGCCAGATCGGTCTTCTCGTCGCCGCCCAGCAACTTGGCCGGCAGCTTGCGGCCGTCCGCCAGGGTGACGGTGATCGTGTCGGCCTTGCCGGCGACGTGATAGTTGGTCACGACGATGCCGGACGGGTCGATGATGAAGCCGGTGCCGACCGCCTGGGCCTTCGGCTGGGGCGTCTTCTGGACGCGACCCTTCTGGCCGAAGCGCTCGGAGAACTGGCGCATGAACTCTTCCATCATCTCCTGCTGGCCAGGACGATCGCGATCCGCCATCTGCGTGGCGTCGTCGTCGGCGCCTGCCTTCATGGTCACGGCGACGTTCACGACGGCCGGCGTCACCTTGGCGGCGAGGTCGGAGAAGTCGCGTGGCATCGCCTCGCCGGCCACGGCGGGGGGCGCCGTGAGCATTGGAGCGATCAGGGCTGGAGCGGTCAGCGCGGTACCAACCGCCAGGGCCGCCAGAATTCGGGACTTGGTCTTTGTCATGATGCAGGAGCCTCCTCGTTTGCTCGCACCGGGAATATGGATCCCCCGCCATGGCGCCCCCATGGCCGCAACATTGAATGTTTGTATAGTTGGCGGCCGTTGCCCCCAGGCCCGGCGGCAGATAGACGGCAGCCCGTGAAGATCCTTCTGGTCGAAGACGACAAGCAAACCGCCGATTACATCGCCAAGGGCCTGCGCCAGCACGGCCACGTGATCGACTGTGCCGACAACGGCCGCGACGGGCTCTACCTCGCCACCGGCGAGCGCTACGACGTCCTGGTCGTCGATCGCAACTTGCCGAAGATGGACGGCCTGTCGCTGGTCAAGGCCGCGCGCGGCTCGGGCACGACGACACCGGTTCTGTTCCTCACCACCATGGGCGGCGTCGACGACCGGGTCGAAGGGCTCGAGGCGGGCGCGGACGACTACCTCGTCAAGCCCTTCGCCTTCGCCGAGCTGCTGGCGCGGGTGAGCGCGCTCGCCCGCCGGCCGCCGATCGCCGCCGCGACTGCGCTCAGGGTGGGCGACCTCGAGTTCGATCTGCTGGCGCGCGCCGTGACGCGCAGCGGCAAACGGATCGAACTTCTGGCCCAGGAGCTCAAGATTCTCGAGTACCTGATGCGTCACGCCGGCGAGATCGTGACGCGCACCATGCTGCTCGAGAAGGTCTGGGACTTCCACTTCGATCCCAAGACCAACATCGTGGAGACGCATATCTCGCGCCTGCGAGCGAAGATCGACAAGGGCTTCGACAAGCCCCTCCTCCATACCGTCCGGGGAGCCGGCTATGTCATCCGCCCGCCCGAATAGAAGCCTGCGGATCCTCCGCTCGGCGACGTTCCGGCTGGCGCTGTTCTATGCCGGGCTGTTCGTGATGTCGGCCGGTGCGCTGTTCGCGACGGTTTACATAACCGCGACGGCAGCGATGCAAAGCGACATGCAGGCGGTGTTGCGCTCCGAGGCCTATCAGCTCGCCGAGATCAGCCGCAGCAGCGGCCTGGTCGGCCTCGCCCAGCAGATTACTCGCCGCATGAACTTCCGCACGCGCGGCCCGATCTACTACCTGCTGCAGGGGCCGAACGGCCAGGTCGTGGTCGGCAATCTGCCCGGCATGCCGCCGGTCGAAGGCGTCATCGACTTCATGCGCGACACGGCCGATGACGAGCCGAACACCGGCCGCGACCGGCTGACCGGGTTCGGCTTGCGTCTGGGCGACGGCTCGTTCCTGCTGGTCGCGCAGGATGCCAGCCGGCTGATCGATATGCAGCGCGCGATCGTGCGCGCCTTCACCTGGGCTGGCGGGCTCACCCTGATCCTGGCGATCGGCGGCGGTTGGCTGCTCGGCAACAGCTTCGTGCGTCGCATCGACACGATCGGCCGTACCAGCCGGGCGATCATGGAGGGCGACCTGTCGGCGCGCATCCCCGTGCGCGGCACCAACGACGAGATCGATCAGCTGGTGATCGGCCTCAACGCCATGCTGGAACGCATCCAGCAACTGCTCGAGGGATTGCGCCAGGTCACCAACGACATTGCCCACGATCTGCGCACTCCGCTGGGCCGCCTTCGCCAGCGTCTGGAGGATGCGCGTGAACACGCGACGAACACCGCCGACTACGCCGCCGCCACCGAAGCGGCCATCGCCGAAGCCGACTCCTTGCTGGAAATCTTTTCCGCCCTGCTGCGCATCGCCCAGATCGAGGCCGGCGCGCAGCGCAGCGCCTTCGGCGAGGTCGACCTCAGCGCTTTGATGCGCAGCATCGGCGAGGCCTACGCCCCGCCGGCCGAGGACTCCCAGCACAAGCTCGAAAGCTCGATCGCCGACGGGGTAGCCTTCACCGGCGATCGCCAGCTGTTGGCGCAGATGGTGTCGAACCTGATCGAGAACGCCCTCACCCACACGCCGGCCGGCAGCACGGTGCGGCTTGCCTTGCGCAAGGCGGGGACAGGCCTCGAGATCGAGGTCAGTGACGACGGTCCGGGCATTCCTGAGTCAGAGCGCGACAAGGTGTTCGACCGCTTCTATCGCCTCGACCGCAGCCGGACGACGGCCGGCTCCGGGCTCGGACTTGCACTCGTCAAGGCAATCGCCGCGCTGCACGGCCTGTTGCTCCGGCTCGAGGATCGCAAGCCGGGACTGGCAGTGATCCTGGCCGCCCCGCCGCGTCAGCCCGAATTCTGATCGAAATAATCTTCGAGCAGCGCGGCGAAGAAGGCCCCCAGCAGCAGGCCAACGATGCCGCCGATGACGCCCAGGCTTGTCGGGAAGGTCATGTGCTCGAAATACCAGACGCCGGCACCGCAGACGAAGACGATGATCGGCGTGAGCCACCAGAAACGATAGGTATTCTTCGACATGCTCGCTCGCTTGGCCTCCCAATGGCACACTGCCGGCCCGAAAGCGAGAGTTGATCATGCAGAAATGCTTTGCCTATGTCGGCAGCTACACCGCGCCCGAACGCCAGGGCAAAGGCGATGGAATCAACGTCTATCGCGTCGACCGCCGGACCGGCAGCTTCCACCATGTTCAGCGTATTTCACACCTCGAGAACCCGTCGTTCCTGGCCCTCAGCCCCGACCGCCGACATCTCTATTCCGTGCATGGCGATCGGACCGAGGTGACATCCTTTCGCATCGACCAGGTTAGCGGCGAACTGACCTTCCTCAATTGTCAGTCGACCGGGGGCTACAATCCCGTGCATCTGTCGTTCGATCGGACGGGCCGGTACCTCGCCATCGCCAACTATACGACCGACTCGGTATGTGCCCTGCCGGTCGAATCCGACGGAAGTCTCCAGCCCTATGCACGACTGACCGTCGTGAAAGGCGAGTTGGGCCCGCACAAGACCCAGCAGCGTGGCATGTATCCGCACGACATCCCGCTCGATCCGCAGGGTCGCTTTTTCTACGTGCCCTGCAAGGGCGGCGATTGCGTCATCTCCTATCGCCTCGACCGTCGGCGCGGCGTCCTCGTCGAGAGTTCGCGCGTAGCGGCCCGTCCCGGCGCCGGCCCCCGCCATATCGCGTTTCATCCGGGACGAGCCCTCGCCTATGTCCTGAACGAGCTCGACTCCACCATCACGACCTATCGACAGTACCGGAGCAGCGGCAAGCTCACGCCGTTTCATGTGGTGCGGGCGACGCCGGCTGACTTCACCGGCTATTCGACCGGCGCTGAGATCGCGGTCGATCGCGCTGGTCGCAATGTCTACGTCACCAACCGCGGCCACGACAGCGTCGGCGTATTCGCAATCGATCGTGCCACGGGCACGCTTGCGCCGCGTCAGTGGGTACCGTCAAAGGGCGGTGTGCCTCGCTTCTTCTGCTTCGATCCCGCCGAGCGGCTTCTCTATGTCGCCAACCAGGGCGGCGATTCGATCGTTACCTATCGGGTGGGGGGCGACGGCAAGTTGTCTCCCACTTCGACCAAGCTGCGGATCGGCAGCCCGGCCTGCATCGTTTTCAACGGGGGAGCACCTTCATGAGCGACAAGAAGTATGGCTTCGAGACCCTCTCGATCCATGCCGGCGCGGCACCCGATCCGACCACGGGCGCACGCGCGCTGCCGATCTACCAGACCACGGCCTACGTGTTCGAGGATGCCGACCACGCGGCCGCGCTCTTCAACCTCCAGACCGTGGGGTTCATCTACTCGCGGCTGACCAATCCGACCAATGCCGCGCTCGAAACCCGGCTGGCCACGCTGGAAGGCGGTCGCGGCTGCACGGTGACTGCGTCGGGTCATTCGGCGCAGGTGCTGGCCCTGTTTCCCTTGATGAGCCCGGGCGACGAGATCGTCGCCTCGTCGCGCCTATACGGCGGCTCGCTGCAACAGATGCGCAACACCTATCCCAAGTTCTCCTGGAAGGCGAACATCGTCGATGCCGACCAGCCGGACAACTTCAAGCGTGCGCTGTCGCCCACGACCAAGGCCTTCTTCATCGAGAGCCTCGCCAATCCCGGCGGCGTGATCAGCGACCTCGAGGCGATCGCCAGGGTGGCCGACGATGCCGGCGTCCCCCTGATCGTCGACAATACCCTCGCCACGCCCTGGCTGTGCAAGCCGATCGACTACGGCGCCACGCTGGTCCTCCACTCGACCACGAAGTTCCTGAGCGGTACCGGCACGTCGATGGGAGGTGCCGTGGTCGACTCCGGCAAATTCGACTGGGCCAAAGGCGGCAGGTTCCCCAGCCTCGCCGGCCCCGAGACCGCCTATCACGGCCTGAATTTCTTCGAGACCTTCGGCGACATGGCCTACACCTTCCACAGTCACGCCGTAGGCTTGCGCGACCTCGGGCCGTCCCAGGCCCCGTTCAATGCCTGGCTCACGATGCTCGGCGTCGAGACGCTCGGCCTGCGCATGGAGCGCCACTGCGCCAATGCGCTCAAGGTCGCACAATATCTCGAGACGCATCCCGCCGTAGCCTGGGTCAACTATGCCGGCCTGCCCGGCAACAAGTATCACGCTCTGGCGCAGAAATACCTGCCCAAGGGCTCGGGCTCGGTCTTCACGTTCGGCGTCAAGGGAGGCTATGAAGTCGGCGTGAAGGTGGTCGACAGTGTCGAACTCTTTTCTCACCTGGCAAATATCGGCGATGCGAAGAGCCTGATCATCCATCCCGCCTCGACGACACACCGCCAACTTTCGGACGAGCAGCGCGCCGCCGCGGGCGCTGGACCCGACGTGGTTCGCCTGTCGATAGGCATCGAAACGGCCGAGGACATCATCGCCGATCTGGAGCAAGCTTTGGCGAAAGCGGCAGCATGAGGATGCAATGCTGAGCAAGGTCGATAATGAGTTACTGACCAGAAGCGGCAAGGGCACGCCGATGGGCGAGTTGCTGCGCCGGTTCTGGATGCCGGCGCTCCTGTCGGCGGAATTGCCAGAGCGCGACGGTCCGCCCAGGAAAATCAAGATCCTGGGCGAAGATCTACTGGCCTTCCGCGACAGCAACGGCCGCGTCGGCGTCGTCGAGCCCCACTGCCCGCATCGCGGGGCCAACCTGTACTATGGCCGCAACGA
>CAZHQA010000067.1:0-20129 GCA_964533955.1 uncultured Reyranella sp.
GCTGACGGTCGAGTTCACGGTTGCCGGCATCCCTTGTCTCGGCCTCAACGGCGGGCCGGCGTTCAAGCACAGCGAAGCCTTCTCGTTCCAGATCGCCACCGACGATCAGGAGGAGACAGACCGGTACTGGAACGCCATCGTCGGCAATGGCGGTCAGGAGAGCGCGTGCGGATGGTGCAAGGACAGGTGGGGCGTCTCCTGGCAGATCACGCCGCGTGTGCTGACCGAGGCGATGGCAGCCGGCGGCGCTGAGGCCAAGCGCGCGTTCGACGCGATGATGGGCATGAAGAAGATCGACGTCGCCGCGATCAAGGCGGCGCGGCGCGGCTAACGCTTCTCGATGTTGGCGCTGCGCAGGGGAACGCCGAATTCGCGCCGGCAGACCTCGGCCAGCACCGCGACGCCCTGCTTGATGGTTTCGGGCTCGGGATTGGCGAAGCACAGGCGCAGCCGGCACTTGGCGTAGCCCTTGTCGACCGACCATTCCGGCCCGGGATTGAGCGACACGCCGGCGGCAAGCGCGGCCTGGCCAAGTTTCACCGTGTCGACATTGTCGGGCAGCTTGACCCAGAGATAGATGCCGCCCGGCGGGTTGCCGAACTCGGCCGCCGTGCCGAACTGCTCGGCCAGCGCCTCGCGCAAGGTCTGCAGCTTGTGGCTCAGGACCTTGTTGAGCTTCGGGACGTGATCGTGGAAGTGCCTGGTGCAAAATTCGGCCAGCACCATCTGCTCGAGGGCGCCGGAGCCTGCGTCCTGCTTCAACCCGAGGATGCGCGCCAGGATCTCCCACTTGGCGACGATGTAGCCGACGCGCAGCGCCGGCGCGATCGACTTGGAGAACGAGCCGATGAAGATCACGCCCTCGCCGCCGGCCAACGCATAGATCGAGGGCGGCCGTTTGCCCGACCACACGAGGTCGGAATAGCACTCGTCCTCGAAGATCATCGTGCCGTATTGGCGGGCGAGCGCGATCATCTCCTTGCGGCGCGCCTCGGGCATGATCGATCCGGTGGGGTTCTGCACCGTCGGGATGGTGTAGATGTATTTGGGCGTGATCCCTTTGCCCTTGAGCTCCTCGAGCTTGGCCCCGAGCGCATCCATGCGCATGCCGTCGTCGTCGAGAGGGATGCCGACGATGTTGACGCCGAACTTGGCGAGCCGGCTCAGCGCGCCGCCATAGGTCTCCTTCTCGATCAGGATCGTGTCGCCCTTGGCGAGCAGCAGGGTGTTCACGAGGTCGAGCCCCTGCAGCGAGCCCGAGGTCACCAGGATCTCGTCCGCCGTGCAGTCGATGGCGGCATGTCCCTTCAGCTTGCCCGACAGGAACTCGCGCAGCGGCCGGTAGCCCAGCGGCCCGCTGTTCAGGCCGTAGGTGGCGAGCGTGGCGCCCTCGCGCTTGAGCACGGCGGTGGCCGCGTCGATCAGCGCCTGCACCGGCACCTGCTTGGCGTCATTGTGGCCGCCGACGAAATTGTACTTGGGAAAGCCGTTCCACTTGACGGCCGGTGGCGGCGTGCCCGGCGCCAGCAGCGGCGCCAAATCGAACGGTGCGGTCATGGCATTCCCTCGTGATCTTGCTTGGCGCTATTGCTGGGCCAAGAATGCCGGCTGTGCAATAGCTTTGGCCAAATCAGGCCGTGGCGCGGAACGACTGGGCGTTGGCGAGGTCCCAGGGCAGCTTCCAGCGGGCGTTGCCGGTGCCGGCCACCAGCTCGCCTTCGGCCAGCGAGGGGTAGATGTCGGCAAAGGTGACGACCTCGGCGGGCGAAATGCGCCGCGAGATGTGGATCGGCTTGAACTCGCGCGGATGGTCGAGGCCGGCCGCCGCCGTCATCTCTGCGAGCTCGTGCAACGTGGCGCGATGGAAGTTGGCGACGCGCTGCATCTTGTCGGGCACGACCAGCGCGCGCTGGCGATGCGGGTCCTGGGTGGCGACCCCGGTCGGGCAGCGGTCGGTGTGGCAGGACTGCGACTGGATGCAGCCCAGGGCGAACATGAAGCCGCGCGCCGCATTGCACCAGTCGGCGCCGAGCGCCATGGCGCGGATGATGTCGAAGGCGGTGATGATCTTGCCCGCCGCGCCGAGCTTGATGCGGTGGCGCGCGCCGATGCCGACCAGCGCGTTGTGCACAATGTAGAGTCCCTGGCGCATCGGCTTGCCGATATGGTCGATGAACTCGAGCGGCGCTGCGCCCGTGCCGCCCTCCTTGCCGTCGACCACGATGAAATCGGGATAGATGCCGGTCTCGAGCATCGCCTTGCAGATGGCCAGGAATTCCCATTCGTGGCCGATGCAGAGCTTGAAGCCGGCAGGCTTGCCGCCCGACAGCTCGCGCATCCTGGCGATGAACTGCATCATCTCGATCGGCGTGGTGAAGGCGGAATGGCTCGAGGGCGAGATGCAGTCCTCGCCGACCGGCACGCCGCGCGTCTGGGCGATCTCGGCGCTGACCTTGGGCGCAGGCAGCACGCCGCCGTGGCCGGGCTTGGCGCCCTGGCTCAGCTTCAGCTCGACCATCTTGACCTGCGGGTTGGCCGCACCCTCGGCGAATCTGTCGGCGTTGAACGTGCCGTCGGGATTGCGGCAGCCGAAATAGCCCGAGCCCACTTCCCAGATGATGTCGCCGCCGCCTTCGCGGTGATAGGGGCTGTAGCCGCCTTCGCCGGTGTCGTGGGCGAAGCCGCCGAGCTTGGCGCCGCCGTTCAGCGCGCGGATGGCGTTGGCCGACAGCGAGCCGAAGCTCATGGCCGAGATATTGAAGACCGACGCCGAGTAGGGCCTGGTGCAGTCGACGTCGCCGATCATGATCCGGAACGGCTCCTTGGTGACCGGCCGCGGCGCGATCGAATGGTGCATCCACTCGTAGCCGATGGAATAGACGTCGTACTGGGTGCCGAACGGCCGAACGTCGAGCACCATCTTGGCGCGCTGGTAGACGATGGCGCGGCGGTCGCGACTGAACGGCGTGCCGTCCTTGTCGCCTTCGAAGAAATACTGCCGCAGCTCGGGCCGGATCGCCTCGAAGATGAAGCGCATGTGCGCGGCGATCGGATAGTTGCGCAGGATCGAGTGGCGCGGCTGCACGACGTCGTGGATTCCCACCGCGACCAGAACGGCCGCCACGGCGAACGGAATGGCCAGCCACAGGGTGAACGGCATGGCGGCCGTGGCGACACCGAACAGCAGCAACGCGAGGACCGCGAGCCCGAACGGAATGAAACGGCTATGGAACAGCATCGACATCGTTTGTCCCCCGGCTCGGTTCATTTCGGGCGCGGTTCGCGCAGACCGGCATCCGGTTGGCTGAGCTGGCCCTGTCTCATCAGCTTGACGGCCTTGACCAGCGCCCGCGCCGCATTGCGCGTCTCCTCCTGGAAGGCACGGTCGTGATCGAGCGCTTCGTGGTTCAGCGCGTAAGGTTCGTAGTAGCCGACATAGCGGTCGAGCTCGGCGGCATGGCCGGCCGGGACCAGGCCCATGTCCCTGAACCAGTCGACCAGCATGCGGCGCAACGTTTCCGTGCCCGCTGCGTCGCCATGCACGACGACCGAAAAGGCCCGTCCGGCCAGGTGGTTCTGAAAGTTCCAGCCCTTCATCTCGATGGCCTTGGCCTTGTCCGCGTCCTTGCCGGCGGTCGTGGTCGGATCGGCGTTGCCGCCGTTGGCGCAGACCAGCCGGTCGATCATGGCCTTCAGCCCGGACGGCGCCTGATACCAGTTGACCGGTGTCACGATCATGACGCCGTGCGCGGCGGCCCACATCGGATAGATGTCGTTCATCCAGTCGTTGACCTGGCCGATGGCATGGTTGGGGTAGCATGAGCAGGGCCAGTGACAGAGCGGCTGGGCGGTCGACACGCAGGCCTTGCACGGCAGGATCTGCCGGCCGTACTGCGACGTCAGCAGGCTGAGGTCGAGCACCTCGACCTCGAAGCCGCGCTCGCGCTCGATCACCTTGCGCACCACCTCGATCAGCCGCCAGGTCTTGGACATCTCGCCGGGGCAGCTCTGGTCGCTGCGCATCGAGCCGTTGATCAGCAGGATGCGCGACCTGGCGCCGGCCGACTTCTGTCGCCGCTGGGCGCGCGCGATGGCGTCGCGAGCCCGCAGCCACTCGACCGACAGATCATAGTCCGGGTCGGCGAAGCCCTTGCCGGCCTTCCGGGTGCGTGGCGCCTTGCGGTACCCGTGGTAGCCCTCCCAGGCGGCGTCGATGATCCTGCCGATCTCGGTCTGCAGCGGGTCGAAGGCGGGATCGTAGAAGCGCTCGCGGGCCAGAGCGGTGAAACGCGCCTTGGTCAGCGCCACGCTCGGCATGCCCTTGCGGACCTTTATTCTGGACATCCGGTCCTCCCAGGGAAGGGAGGATAACGCCTTATGCCCGCCGCGGACTGCGGGAAATCGCCTGCAGGGCCTTGACGTGCCGGGCCGTCGCCGACAGCGCCTTGCGCTCGATCGCGCGGTAGTGACGGATCAGCTCCTGGCCGCGTTCGGTCAGCACCGCACCGCCGCCCGAGCGGCCGCCGGTCTGGGCCATGACCAGCGGCACCTCGAAGGTGCGGTTGATCTCCGACACCAGCTCCCAGGCCCGCTTGTAGGACATCTTCATCGACCGGCCGGCCGCCGAGATCGAGCCTTCCTGCGCGATCCGCTCGAGCAGCGTCACCTTGCCGGGGCCGAGCCGGCCCTCGTCGTCGAAATCGATGCGGATGCTGAGATGCGGCATCTCGGTACTCCCCAGTGCATTCAGTTGCGTTCGAACGACACGCTCTTGATCACAGCATAGACCGGCCGGCCGGGTGCGAGCGCCAGCCGCTGCACCGACTTGGCGGTGAGGCGGGCCAGCAGATGCGCGCCGCCGCAATCGAGCCGGACATCGGCCTGCGCGCCGCCGGCGGCACCGACCGGTACGATCTCGGCCACCTTGCCCGCGAGCACATTGAGCGCGCTGATCTCCTGTGGCGGCTTGAGCGACAGCATGACGTCGCGCGCGCGGATATAGGCGCGCACGGGGGCGCCGATGGCGGCTGCAAGGCGCGGGACCTGCAGCTCGCCGGCCCGCGAGCTGAGCGTGGTAAGCTGGAAGCCATCGTCATGCTGCGCCACGACTGCATCGAGCACGCTGCCGGCGTCGCCGGTATCCGTCAGCGGCAGGATGTCGAGCACCGGACCGACCGCGCTCACGCGACCTTCGGTCAGGATGACCACGGTGGTGGCGAGTCGCGCCACCTCGGCCACCGAATGGCTGACATAAAGGATCGGCACGCCCGCTGCGTCGCGCAGGCGTTCGATGTAGGGCAGGATCTCGGCCCGCCTTTGCTCGTCGAGCGATGCCAGCGGCTCGTCCATCAGCAGCAGGCGCGGATGGGCGAGCAGCGCGCGGCCGATGGCGACGCGCTGCTTCTCGCCGCCCGACAGCGAGTCCGGCCGGCGTTCGAGAAGGTGGCCGATTCCCAGGAGCTCGACGACGGAACCGAAATCTCCCGCCGCGCCGCCGTTGCGTCGCGAGAACCACCGCCCATAGAGCAGGTTCTGGCGAACGCTGAAATGGGGAAAGAGGCGGCTGTCCTGGAAGACGTAGCCGATGCGCCGGCGGTGCTTGGGCACGAATTGCCGGTGCTCGGTGTCGACCAGGGTCTCGCGATCGACCGAGACTCGGCCGCGGTCCGGGCGGATCAGGCCGCCGACGATATCGACCAGCGTCGTCTTGCCCGAGCCCGACCGGCCGAACAGGGCGGTGATGCCCGGCGGCGAGACGAAGCGGGCAGCCAGGCGAAAGGAGCCGCGCGCATGGTCGATGTCGACATCGAGGCTCATGTGGCGACGCGCGGCGCCCCGACGCGGCGGGCGAGCAGCTCGGAGGCGAGCAGGGCGGCCATGGAGATCGCCACGGAAATGGCGGTGAGCCGCAGCGCTCCGGCGTCGCCGCCGGGAACCTGGGTCAGGGTGTAGATCGCCGACGGCAGCGTCTGGGTCTCGCCGGGGATGTTGGACACGAAGGTGATGGTGGCGCCGAACTCGCCCATCGACTTGGCGAAGCAAAGGATCGCCCCGGCGATCACGCCCGGCAGACACAGCGGCAGCGTGATGGTGGCGAACACCCAGAGTGGGTTGGCGCCCAGCGTGCCGGCGGCGCTTTCGAGCCTGGTGTCGACGGCCTCGATCGACAGGCGGATGGCGCGCACCATCAGCGGAAACCCCATCACGGCGCAAGCGAGCGCCGCCCCGGTCCAGCGGAACGCGAAGACGACGCCGAAGTAGGTATCGAGGAACTCGCCGACCGGTCCTCGCTTGCCGAACAGGATCAGGAGCAGGTAGCCCGTCACGACCGGCGGCATGATGAGCGGCAGATGGACCAGCGTGTCGAGCAGGCCCTTGCCCCAGAAGCGGCCGCGCGCCAGCACGTAGGCGATGGCGATGCCGAACGGCAGGCTCGCCACCATGGCGGTGACGGCGACCAGCAGGCTCAGCCGGACCGCCGTCCACTCTTCGGGCGTCATGTCGAGCTGGCGGACTTCACCAGGACCGAAAAGCCCTGCTTCTCGAAGGCCGGCCGCGCCTTGCCGCTCTTGAGATAGTCGAGGAAGCCCTTGGCATCGGCCGACTTGGCGCCCTTGGTCTCGGCCGCGGGGTAGATGATCGGCGGATGGGAGTCGGCCGGAAAGGCAGCGATGATGCGCACGTTGGGCTCGGCGGCCGCATCGGTCGAATAGACGATGCCGAGCGGCGCCTCGCCGCGTGACACCAGCAGGAGCGCAGCCCGCACGTTCTCGGCCTGGGCGATGCTGTCCTTCACGCCGTTCCAGGCGCCGAGTTTCTCGAGCGCCGCCTTGCCGTACTTTCCGGCCGGCACCGCGTCGACATTGGCCATGGCAAGCTTGCCGCCGGCCAGCGCCTTGGCGAGTTCGAAGCCCGGCTTGATGTCGAGCGCGACCTTCGAGTCCTTCGGCGCGATCAGCACGATCTTGTTGCCGAGGAGGTCGACCCGCGTGTCCTTCCTGATGAGATCCTTCTTCTCGACATAGTCCATCCAGTCGGTATCGGCCGAGATGAAGAGATCGGCCGGCGCCCCCTGCTCCATCTGCTTGGCCAGCGCCGAACTGGCGCCGTAGGAGATCTTCGGCGCCATCTTGCCGGTTTCCCGGGTCCAGGCTGCGGCGATCTCGTCCAGGGCGTTCTTGAGGCTGGCCGCGGCGAAAATCACCAGGCCGCCGGCCTGGGCGCGCGCTGTCGACAGGGGCGCCACGGCCGTCGCCAGCGCCAGACCCAGCCACTCACGTCTCTTCATGCGAAAACCTCCTTCAGGAGGTCGGTATAGTCTTTCGGATATATCGCTTCGTCCAGAGGCGTTTTACCAATTCGGAATTGCGCCAGGCGGCCACCAGCAGGATCACGGCGATCCCCGCCAGCAGGACCTTGAGCGCCGGTCGCGGCGCCAGGTCGAGGTCGATGTTGGCGGCGAGGATGCGCCACGGATCGACGTGCTTGACCAGCCCGTACCAGGCGACCTCGAAGACCAGGGCGGCGAGGGCGCTGCCGGCGGCGAGCAGCGCAAGGCCGAGATAGCGCGTGCGCAGCTTGGGCGGCATCCAGCGCCAGATCATCAGCCAGCCGAACAAGCCGGCCGCAACGGTCGCCTCGCCGATATTGTTCTTCGACTGGATGTAGAAGTGCAGGATGGCGAGCACGGCCGCCGGGTAGATCAGCCAGTGCAGCCGCTTCCAGTTGGCGCGCAGCCGCTTCTGCCAGCCGTTGGTCGAGGTGATGGCGAGCGCCGCCAGCATGAGCAGCGCCACGAAGCCGATCGTCAGGTAGAAGCGCTTGGCGATCTCGAGTGCGACCACGACGAGGTCCCACTTCTGGTCGAACACGTAGATCAGGAAGTGTAGTCCCGCGTAGAGCGCGGCCGCCACGCCGACGCGGCGGCGGATCTGGATGAGCGGCATCCAGTTGAACACGCTGCGCGCCGGCGTGAGCGCCAGCGAGCAGAGCAGGAACACGACGGCCCAGTCGCCCGTGATGTGGGTCGCTTCGGTGACCGGTCGCGCACCCAGATCGTCGGAGTACCAGCGCCACGCGAGGTCGAGCGCGGGCAGGCAGAGGCCGATCAGAGTCGCGAGGCGCAGCCAGAAGACGAGGCGTTGGACGGACACGGGGCCACCCTAGCGGATCGCCGGCTCAACGGCAGGTCAAACCTGCGTCAGTTCGCGTTGCCGAACAGGAAGCGGTAGGTGCCGATGGTCGGCGGCTTGTTCACGCCGAATTGCCGCAGCGTCGACAGCTTGAAGATCTGCCGCGCCACGCGGCCCGCGGTGTCGGCATCGGCCGCCTCCAGGAACACCACCCATTCCGGTTCGAGCGCCTTGGGCCGGTCCATGCTGGTGGCGCGAGCCGGCGCATTGGCGACGTCGGGATCGTTTTCGCCCGCCGCGCCGCCCAGCATGCCCGGCACCTTGATGGCGCGCGGGAACGCCGTGCGTCGCAACCATTGGCTGAGGTTGCGGCGATGTCCGGAGGCCGGCACGAAGCGGATGGTGGCAAGCACGCCGCCCAGGCCATGCGTCTGGTCGACCTGCATGCTCAAGGTCAGGCGATGGAACTGCGTGAAGCGCGCCATCGTGCGCTGCGTCCACGGCGTCTGGTTGGCCAGCACGTTGAGATAGTGCGGCGTGGCGAGGTCGCCGACGCGATCGCACTCGTAGACCGCGAGATATTTCGGCGAGCCCTTGACGGCGACGTAGCGTCGCGCGCGCTGGAAGCCCGGCATGGTGAGCCGCTCGTCGATGTGCTCGCGGTTGTACCACTCGTTGAAATCGCGTTCGTGTGGCGATTTCACCTCGCAGTAGACGACCAGCATGCCCTTGCCGCGCAAAGCCATGGCCCTAGTCTATGCTGCCGGAGGGAGAGGAAACACCATGAAGATTGCCAAGATCGAGGATTTGCACTGCGACGCAGGCTGGCGTGATTTCTCGTTTCTCAAGATCACCACGGACGACGGCCTGGTCGGCTGGTCCGAGTACAACGAGGGCTATGGCAGCGCTGGCCTTACCGCCGTGATCCGCCGCATGGCGGCCGGCCTGATCGGCGAGAACCCGCGGGCGGTCGAGCGCATCATGAGCATGCAGTACGCCATCACCCGCCAGGCGCCGGGCGGCATCAACCAGCAGGCCATGGCCGCCATCGAGAACGCGCTGCTGGACGTCAAGGCCAAGTCGCTGGGCGTGCCGGTCTACGAGCTGTTCGGCGGACGGGTGCGCGACCGGCTGCCGCTCTACTGGTCGCATTGCGGCAGCTATCGCTTCCGCAATGCCGAGGTGATGGGCGTCGAGCCGGTGCGCTCGTTCGACGACGTGGTCAAGCTCGGCAAGCACGTGAAGGAGCGCGGCTTCAGGGCGCTCAAGACCAACATCTTCCGCTTCGACCTGAGCCCGCCCAACATGCACCAGCCGGGCTTCGGCCGGACGCCGGGCGCGCCCGAGCTCAACGCCGACGGCGCCACGCTCGCTGCCATCAAGGACGGGCTGGCGGCGTTCCGCCAGGGCGCCGGCCCCGACATGGGCATCCTGCTCGACACCAACTTCAACTTCAAAACCGAGGGCTACATCAAGGTGGCGCGCGCCTGCGAGCCCTACAATCTCTTCTGGCTCGAGATCGATTCCTACGACCCCGAGGGACTGCGGCTGATCCGTGACCGTGCCGCCATGCCGATCGCCTCGTGCGAATCGCTGTTCGGCCGCCGCCAGTTCCGGCCGTTCTTCGAGAACCGCTCGATCGACGTGTCGATCATCGACGTGCCGTGGAACGGGCTCGCCGAGAGCCACAAGATCTCGACCATGGCCGAGGCCTACGAGATCAACTGCGCGCCTCACAACTTCTACGGCCACATGTCGACCCTGATGAGCGCCAACCTGTGCGCCGCCATGCCGAATTTCCGTATCATGGAAATCGACATCGACGACGTGCCGTGGAAGGACGATCTGGTCACTCATCCGCCGGTCATCCAGAATGGCGAGCTGATCGTGCCGACCCGGCCGGGCTGGGGTGCCGACATCAACGAGGAGGCGGTCAAGGCGCATCCGCCGAAGAACCCGCATCCGTGAGGGGAAACAGATGATCTACGAGCTTCGCACTTACACGCTCATTCCCGGCAAGATGCCGGAATATCTCAAGGCCGCCGAGACGATCGGGCGGCCGGCGCGCGGCAACAACTACGGAGTCAACCACGGCTATTGGACGTCGGAATTCGGCGCCCTCAACCAGATCTGGCACCTCTGGAAGTACGACAGCTACGAGGAGCGCACGCGGCTGCGCGGCGAGTTGGCGAAGAACAAGGACTGGACCGAGAAGTACGTGCCGATCGTGAAGACCTGCCTGGTCCGCCAGGACCTGCGGCTGATGAACGCCGTGGTCGACATCAAGCCGAGCGACGGCACCACCGGCAACGTCTACGAGATGCGCATCTACCGCTGCAACCTCGGCGGCGCGCAGCAATACGGCAAGGACTTCAAGGAAGTGCAGGCGGCGCGTGAGAAGTACTCGCCGATCTGGGGCGCCTGGACCGGCGAGTTCCCGCAGCCCAACGAATGGATCCATCTGTGGCGCTACAAGAACCTCGAGGAGCGCTTCAAGGCGCGCTCGGACGCGATGAAGGACCCGGCCTGGCAGGCCTATCTCGCCAAGGGCCCGGCCAAGCTGCAGGAGATGCAGTCGACGCTGCTGCTGCCGACCAATTATTCGCCGCTGAAGTAGTGTGTTCGCTGGGCGCGCGCCGCTGGAGTGGCGCGCGCCCGGCAAAAGAGTGAGGTAGCGTAATGGATTCGTTCGACGACACTGCTCTTGCCCTGACCAAGTTCGGCGTCGGACAGCCGGTGTCGCGCATGGAGGATCCAACCCTCCTGCGCGGCCAGGGCAGCTACACGGACGACCAGAGCCTGCCAGGCCAGGCCTATGCCGTCATGGTCCGCAGCAAGCACGCGCACGGCGCCTTGAAGAGCATCGACAGCACGGCGGCCGCGACCATGCCCGGCGTGCTGGCGATCTTGACCTACGCCGACATGGAAGCGGCGGGTTTCGGCCCGATGAAATGCGGCATGAACATCCCGCAGCGCGACGGCTCGCCGATGAAGACGCCGCCGCGCCATTCGCTCGCGAAGGATCGGGTGCGCTATGTCGGCGAGGCGGTGGCGTGCGTCGTCGCCGAGACGGCGGTGCAGGCCAAGGACGCGGCCGAGGCGGTCGAGCTCGAGATCGAGGAGCTGCCGGCGGTCACCACGCCCGCCCAGGCGCTGGCATCGGGTGCGCCCCGGATTCACGACGAGGCGCCCGGCAATCTCGCGATCGACTTTCATTACGGCGACGCCGAGGCGGTGAAGAAGGCTTTTGCCCGGGCCGCGCACGTCACGCGGCTGGAGATCAAGTCCAACCGCATCGTCGTCAATCCCATGGAGCCGCGCTCGGCGATCGGCAATGTCGAGAACGGCCGCTGGGTGCTGCGGGTCGGCTGCCAGGGCGTGATGGGCCTGCGCGGCGGCCTCGCCAAGGACGTGCTCAACACCACGCCCGACAAGGTGCGCGTGCTGACCGGCAATGTCGGCGGCTCGTTCGGCATGAAGAGCCAGGTCTATCCCGAGTACGGCCCGTTGTTGCTGGCGGCGAAGAAGCTCGGCCGGCCGGTGAAGTGGACCGACGAACGCTCGGAAAGCTTCCTGAGCGACCATCACGGCCGCGACCACCAGCGCCTGGCCGAGCTGGCGCTCGACAAGGACGGCCGTTTCCTCGCGGTGCGCCTCAGCGGCACCGGCAATGCCGGCGCCTACATCTACCCGCCGATGCCGGCCACCACCAACGCGGTGAAGAACCTGATCGACGTCTATGCCACGCCGGCGATGGAGGTGAACTCCAAGGTGGTGTTCACCAACACCACGCCGATCGCCGCCTATCGCGGCGCCGGCCGTCCCGAGGCCAACTACTACATGGAGCGGCTGATCGACACCGCGGCCCGCGAGATGGGCATCGACCGGATCGAGCTGCGCCGGCGCAACCACATCGCGCCGGGCCAGATGCCCTACAAGGCGCCGTCGGGCATGAACTACGACTCGGGCGAGTTCACCACGATCCTCGACAAGGCCGTGGCGATCGCCGACTGGCACGGCTTCGACAAACGCAAGTCGGAGAGCGCGCGGCGCGGCAAGCTGCGCGGCCGCGGCATCGGCCAGTATCTCGAGGTCACCGGCCCGCCGAGCAAGGAGTATGGCGGCATCCGCTTCGAGGCCGACGGCACCATCACCATGCTGTCCGGCACGCTCGACTACGGCCAGGGACATGCCACGCCGTTCGCCCAGGTGCTGGGCGGGCAGCTCGGCATCCCGGTCACCCGCTTCCGCCTGCTGCAGGGCGATTCGGACCAGCTCAAGGTCGGCGGGGGCACCGGCGGCTCGAAGTCGGCGCTGGTCGGCTCGCAGGCTTTCCTCGAGGCCGGCGACAAGCTGATCGAGCAGGGCAAGCAGATCGCCGCCCACGTGATGGAAGCCGCCGTGGTCGACATCGAATTCACGGGAGGCCGCTTCGCCATCGCCGGCACCGATCGCGGCGTCACCATCCTCGAGCTGGCCGACAAGCTGCGCCAAGGGCTGAAGCTGCCGCCCGACGTCCCGCAATCGCTCGACGTCAGCCACATCTCCGACAATCCGCCGTTCTCGTTCCCCAACGGCTGCCATGTCGCCGAGGTCGAGATCGACCGCGACACCGGCACGATCGAGGTGGTGCGCTACTTCATGGTCAACGACTTCGGCACGGTCATCAATCCGATGCTGACGGCGGGCCAGGCGCATGGCGGCGTGGTGCAGGGCATCGGCCAGGCGCTGATGGAGTATGCCCGCTACGACGAGCAGGGCCAGCCGATCACCGGCTCCTTCATGGACTACGCCATGCCACGCGCGACCGACGCGCCGGGATTCTCGATCGAGAACCACTCGGTGCCGTGCAAAACCAACCGGTTGGGCGTGAAAGGCTGCGGCGAGGCGGGCTGTGCCGGCGCGCTGCCGTCGGTGATGAACGCAGTGGTCGATGCGCTTTCCGAAGTCGGCATCACCCACATCGACATGCCGGTGACGCCCGAGAAGGTCTGGCGGGCGCTCAACGGGGCGCAGTAGACACTCGTCAGTCGATTGCCATCAGGAGATGGCGCCGGAAGAACGTCAGCACGGAGGCGTTCAATTCCCTGTGAAAGGCCGCCCGGTCGAAACCCGATTGGTCGACGCAAAGGTCGGGACGGGCCTCGGCCATTGGCCCGGGACAGGGTGCCAGGAAGGCGAAATGTCCGGCGTTCCGCACCACATGGTACTCGTGCGGGCCCGGCAGGTTCTTGTCGATCTCGGCGACGCCCTGCGGGATCACGCCGTCCCCGCCGTACTCCGATGCCCAGAGCTGCACCGGTACCTTGATCGCTTCGAGGCTTGCTGCCGAGAAGAAGATCGGCAGCGGGTCGGCGACGACAGCCGCCTTGATCCGCGGGTCATGCACGAGCGGCGCGGTGGGGTATTCCCGGGTCAGGATCTTCTTGCAGATGCCCGACAAGGAGGTGCGGCAATTGTCGGCGGCGCCCATCCAGTCCGGATTACCGCCGATGCTCACCAGGCCGGTATAGCCTCCGCGCGAGAAGCCGAAGAACCCGACCTGGTTCACGTCGATCGATCGTGACATGGGCGCAGAGGCAAGCATGAAATCGACGAGGCGCTTCACGTCGGTCGGCCGGTCGACGAATGCCGAAAGATCGGCAGAGCGACCGGTATCGGTTGTCGTGTCACCCGGATGGTCGAGGGCGGCGACGATGAAGCCATTGTCGGCAAGCGCTTCGGCGGTATCGTGATTGCCGATGAAGGAGCCGCCGCGACCGTGCGACATGACGACAAGCGGCAACTTCCCGGTTGCCGACGGCAGCGGGCAGTCCCTCACGCCGGGCAGCACGGTGCGACCGAGATCGATCGGCCCGGGCACTTGATCGCACGGTGACCAGACCGCGACCCTGAAGGCAGGCCCTTGCGAATCGGCAGGGACATCCAGAAAGCGAAATCCGGCGGCCTGTGCGGCGGAAGCCAGGGTGCAAAGCGTCATCGCAACGGCGAACGGCAAGAGGCGCACGGTCGGAGTTCCTTGGGGTTCCGGGGATTACTTCTTGCCGGCCGCTTCGAGCGGCGGCTGGCTGATCCGGCCCGAGCCGGAGATCTTGCTGTCGAGCCGCAGCGGGCGCGTCAGCAGGCTGACCTTGCCCGAGCCCGAGATCCTGATGTCGGCCTCGTCGGTCGGCGCGGCCTCGACGTTGCCGCTGCCCGAGACCTCGACCGTGAGCTGCCTTGTCGCAAGCTCGCCGAGCCGCGCCTTACCCGCGCCGGAGATCGTGACGTCGAGCCGTCCCACCGTGCCTTGGGCGGCGATGCTGCCGCTGCCGCTGATCAAGAGCTTGAGCTCGGGCTGATCGATCTTTTCCATCACCACTCGGCCCGAGCCGGAGACCGAAACGCGCCGAAGGGGCTTGGCCGGCAGCGTGATGTCGATGTCGCGTGTCGCAGCGTGCCAGCGGCAATCGAGCGTGAGGCGTCCGCCGCGCAATTCGACATGGCTGATGACATCCGGCGCGCCGCGCACCACGACGTCGGAGCCCTCGTCCGAGCGGTAGCGCACGCTCGCCGGGATGGCGATGTCGATGCTGTCGCCGCCGCTCCAGGCCAGGTGACGCTCCGGACCGGTACCGGCGGCGGCATGGCCGCGACAGTCCTGCAGATTGTGGTCGATGCGGCTCAACACCCGATCGACGCCGGATCGATCCAGCGCATAGGAAATGGCGAGCGAGATCGCCCCGACACCGAGGCCGACGCCGGCGATCCAGCGAAGGGTTTTGATCATGGCGGTCTCCTAGGCGGCGTGCTGCGCCTGGTTCAACAGCGTGTAGTGCAGCCGCGCGAACCTGCCGAGCAGGCGCACGACGTAGTCGATCATCAGCAGCAGCGCCGCCCCGCCGCCGACGCCGATTCCCAGCAGGCCGATGCCGCTGAAGACTCGCGCGAGGTAGTGGAGCGTGAGCCCGTGATTGAGCCTGAAGATCTCCAGCATCAGCACGCTGCCCGCGATACAGAGGCCGAGCAGGGCGAAGCCCGCGATGAAGGTGAAGAGCGCAAGCCCACCCAGCAGCGGCAGCAGGAAGACGAAGTCGACCGCTACCAGGGCGATGAATCCGAGCAACGCGGCGACGAAATTGCCCGGCGTGCGGTCCTGTTCCCAGCGCCGGAAGCCCGCCTCGGCGCGCAGCTCGCGCGCCAGGCGCACCGGATCGCCGAGCGCCTCGGCGATCTCGGCCTCGCTGCGGCCCGCCGCCATGCCGTCGGCGAAGTGGCTGGCATAGTCGCCCACCAGCTCGTCGATCTCCGCAGGGGGAAGCCCCGCCAGGCGGCGGCGCAAGGTGTCGAGGAATTCGGCTCTGGTCATCTGCCTGCTCCTGCAATCTTTGCCGACGAAGGCGGGCCGTCCGACATGACCTTGGCCACGGCGGCGACGAAACTGTTCCATTCGGCCTTCTGCGCGGCCAGCGCGGCATGGCCCGCCTTCGTGAGCTGATAGTATTTGCGCGGCGGCCCGCTGCTCGATTCTGCGAGGTAGGTCTTCACCAGCCCGTCGGCCTGCATGCGGCGCATCAAGGGATAGATCGTGCCTTCGCCCATTCCGATGTCCTGCGCCAGCCGGCTCGCGATGTCGTAGGCGTAGCCGTCCTGGCGCGCGAGCAGGGCAAGCACGCACATGTCGAGCACGCCCTTGCGCAGCTGGACCAGCAGCGACTCCGTCACGCGATTTCCACTTCCCTAGTCGGCATAACATGGTACCTTGTTAAACAAGGTAGCGGGCTCGACGGTGCCTGTCCAGTGTCCGATCGTCCAATGTCCGGCAGGGGAGCTCGAGATGGCCAGCAGCAAGGATGCCGCAGAACGCTTTCATGCCCTCGACGCGCTGCGTGCGGCGATGATGTTCCTGGGAATCTACCTCCACGCCGTCGTCGCCTATTCGCCCAATGGCGGCTGGCCGTGGAAGCAGGCCGCGCAGACGCGTCTTCTCGACGGGTCGATCAGTGTGATCCACGTCTTCCGGATGCCGATTTTCTACGCCATGGCCGGCTTCTTCACGGCGCTGCTGCTCGCCCGCTACGGTTTCCGCCGTGCCGCCTGGAACCGCTTCCTGCGCATCGTCGTGCCGTTCGTCGTCGGCTGGATCGTGGTGTGGCCGCTGGTGATATTCCTGGCCGGCCTCGGCCTCGTCGGCCTCGAGCGCACCGTGCGCGGCTTCACCTCGGGGTATGTGCTGGTCTTCGCCAATCCGTTGCACCTCTGGTTCCTCGAATACCTGATCCTGCTCTACGTCCTGGCCGCGGTCGCCGTCGTGCTGGTGCCGCTGCTGCTGTCGCAGGCTGCGCGCCAGGCGGCGCTGCGCGGCTTTCGCGCGATCATGCTGTCGCCCTGGGCGCCGCTCGCACTGGCGGTGCCGTCCTTCGCCGCGCAGCTCCTGATGCCCAATCCCTGGATCGAGGATCCGCCGGGTTTCATGCCGGTGTTCCGCATCGTCGCCGTCTACGCCATCCCGTTCGCCTTCGGCTGGCTGCTGTTCCTCGAGAAGGACCTGCTGGACGTGCTCAGTCGCCGCGCCTGGCCCTACGCCGCGCTCGCGGTCGCGGCGAGCATCGCCTATCGCTACAGCTACGGCCTGCCGTTCGATCGCGCCGTGCTGTTCTACGTGATCCGCGGCGTGCACGCCGTGGCGGAGTGGCTGCTGATCCTGGGCGTCGCCGGCCTGTTCTTGCGCTACCTGTCCGATCACAGCCCGTACCGGCGCTATCTCTGCGATTCCTCGTACTTTCTCTACATCGCGCACATGCCGGTGATCCTGGCGTTCCAGCTGCTGCTCGAGGACGTCGGCCTGCCGCCGCTGGCAAAGATAGCGATCGCCCTCGTGGGCACCATCGCCGTCCTGATGCCCGTCTATCGCTGGGCCGTTCGCCCGACCTTCATCGGCGCCGTGCTGAACGGCCGGCGCTATCCGTCGACCATCGGTCCCGTGCTAGAAGGCGGTCCTCACCAGGAGGATCGTCGTGCCCAAGACGCTGTTCATTGATTCGACGCCGGACATCGACAAGGTCTGGAAGCGCGTCCACGGCGCCAGGGACATCCCGGTCACGGTCAGCATGGGCCCGGTCGACGAGAAGGATGTGCCGGCCAGGCTCGCCGGCTACGACACGGTGATCAACGATGCCACCTACTTCAGCGCGCCGACGCTCGCCCAGTGCAAGGGCCTGAAGCACATCGTGTTTCTCGGCACGGGAGCATCGAGCTTCGTCGACATCGCGGCGGCGGAGAAGCACGGCATCAAGGTCTCGACGATCTCGGGATACGGCGACACCACGGTCGCCGAGCATGCGATGGGCCTGGTTTTCGCCGCCGCCCGCAACATCGCCACGATGCACGGCATCATGCGGTCGGGCGGCTGGCGGCCGATGCAAGGCATGGAGCTGCGCGGCAAGACGCTCGGCATCATCGGCCTGGGCGGCATCGGCGCCGAAATGGCGCGCCTGGCCAACGGCATCGGCCTGAAAGTGCTGGCCTACAACCGCACACCGAAGCCCGGCACCGTGCCGATCGACGAGCTGCTGGCAAAGGCCGACATCGTCAGCCTGCATCTCGGCCTGAACGACCAGACGCGCGGTTTCCTCGGCCGCGAGCGGCTCGGCAAGACCAAGCCCGGCGTGATCATCGTCAACACCGCCCGCGCCGGCGTGGTCGACGAGCCGGCGCTGATCGAGCAGCTGCGAGGAGGCCATGTCGGCCACTACGCGACCGACGTCTTCGGCAAGGAGCCGCCGTCGCCCGACGAGCCTTTGCTCAGGCTCGACAACGTCACGCTGACGAGCCATGCCGGCTACAACACCCCGGAGGCGGCGATGACCATGTATCGCCGCGCCATCGATCTTGCCGCTGCGGGCTAGCTATTTGTCGAGCCAGAAGGTGTCGAAGCGCACGCAGTCGTAGATGCCGAAATATTCGTAAGGGTTGTGACCCTTCACGTAATTGTACCAGATGTCGTTGATCTTCTCCCACGACACCGGCAGCACCGGCGGGTCGGCCTCCATGATCTCTTCGGCCTGGCGGATCAGCACCAGGCGCTTCTTGACGTCGACCTCCTTGTCGATCTGGGGCAGCAGCTCGTTGAACTTGGCGTTGTCCCACCAGCCGTAATTCTGCGGCCCGTCCTTCCTGTACCAGGCATTGAAGTAGTCACTGGGGTCGAGCAGCGTCGACACCACAGCGCCGATGGCGAGGTCGAACTTGCCGGTCTTGATGTCGTCGAACCACACCGATTCGACCACCGTGCGCAGCGTCGACTCGACGCCGATCTGCTGCAGCATGGCCTGGATCGCCTGTGCCCAAAGCTTGAACGAGGCGACGTCGCGCACCAGGAAGTCGAGCCCCTTGATGCCGTTGCCGTAGCCGGCCGCCGCCATCAGCGCCTTGGCCTCCTTGACGCCGGCGGTGGTGTCCTCCTGGTAGCCCAGGCGCTTCTTCAGCTCCGGCAGCGGCGTCGCCCATTCGGAGAACGGGTAGATCATGCCGCCCATCATCATCGGCGCCACGTCCTTCACCACGTCGACCAGCACCGGCCGGTCGAGGCTGAGATGGATCGCGCGGCGCACGCGCACGTCGTCGAGCGGCTTCTTCCGGTTGTTCATCCAGGTGCCCTGGATGACCGACTGGTAGAAGTTGGTCGTCGACATGCCCTTGGTTTCCTTGGCCTTGCGCGCCGTCACCGGATCGCAGATGCGGGCATAGTCGACGCGGTTGCTGAGGATCGCCGAGCCGAGCTCCGGCGAGAACGGCAGGGCATGATAGAACTCGATGCCGTCGAGGTAGGGCAGGCCCTTGTTCCAGTAGTTGGCGTTCTTCTCCATCACCCAGACTTCGTTCTCGACCCGCCGCTTGCTTTTGAACGGGCCGGTGCCGGGGATGTCGACGACGCGCCGCAGGTTGCCCTGGTTGTCGTCGAGCGTCTTCTTGCGGACGATGCCGTTCCAGCCGCTGGCGAAGGCCGCCATCATGAAGCTCGCCGGCCGGGGTTCGGAGAGCTTGAAGATCACCGTCTTCTTGTCGGGCGCCTGGATCTCGCTCACCGTGGTGAACAGCGTCGAGCGCGGGATCATCACGCCCTGCGGCGGCTTGCAGATGCGGTCGTAGGTCGCCTTCACGTCCTCGGATGTGAAGTCAGCGCCGTCGCTGAACTGCACGCCCTCGCGCAGATGGAAGGTATAGGTCTGGCCGTCCTTGGCGATCTCCCAGCTGTGCGCCAGGTCGGGAATGATGGTCTTGCCCGAATCGCGCGGGTCGCGCCGCACCAGGTTGTCGAACATGCAGCCCTGGGCACCCAGGCTGTTGATCGTGCCGGATTGATGGAAATCGAAATGCGGCGGACGCGAGGTGATCGCGTACTTGAGGACGCCGCCCGGCTTGGCATTGGGCTCCGGCGCCTTGAGCTGGAATTTCGAGCCGTCGTATTCGTTGGGTACACCCTGCGCGAGTGCCCACCACGGCATGCCGAACACCGTTGCGGCGGCGGCCGATCCTTTGACGAACTGACGACGATTTACACGCGAACGCTTTTGCTCCACGTCTGACATGGCCTTCCCTCCCATTTGGTCTTTTGCAGACCGCGCACAATGTGCTGTGATGGCTTGTCCATCATCATGGACCAAAAATTACACGAGCATTCACAGGGAGTCTCGCGTGAATCCAGCAGTGCTGGAGATCGACGGGCTGCAGACGCACTTTTTCACGGCGATCGGCACCGTGCGGGCGGTCGACGGCGTGAGTTATTCGCTCAAGCCCGGCGAGACGCTGGGCGTGGTCGGCGAATCGGGGTGCGGCAAGAGCGTGTCGGCCCTCTCCGTTCTGCGCCTGGTGGCAAATCCGCCCGGACGCATCGTCGGCGGCGCCATCCGCTTCCAGGGCAGGAACCTGCTCGAGCTCTCCGAACCCGAGATGGAGCGGGTGCGCGGCAACGAGATCTCGATGATCTTCCAGGAGCCGATGACGTCGCTCAACCCG